>CAMCSF010000022.1 GCA_945877625.1 Methylomonas koyamae
TGACAGGTTAAAATTGCTTCTTGCCAGTCTTTGCCTAATCCAACCGCATTTTTAAAACATTGGACAGTTTTTTCAGCATCATTTGAACCAGAGCATAGGTTAATGGCGTTTTGCCATTCCCAATCTGTTCCTTGTCCCCAATTAACATGGCCATGCATTATGTTATTAAAGCACTGACCCGGTTGGGATGGTTTTTCGGTGCCTTTGCATAATTGTTCAACGTTTTTCGGATCCCAGTTCATGTTTTTTTCAGCATTCCAAGGAATTTTACCTTGCACATCAGCAAAACATTGCTTTTCTGTCTCTTCATTTGCATTAGCTGTCATCGAGAAGAAAGAGAAAAAAACGAAAACAAGACTCAAGAAAATTGATTTTTTTAATTTAGATCTGATCATAACGGTCTCCTGTTAATTATAATATTTGCCTTTTAAAAACAGCACGTTGGCATTACCTTGTTTTGCTAAGCACCTCTCATTACTTGATTGTTTAAAATTTAAACACCCATTAGATCAACCGATTGTGATGTTGTTTTCTGAGAAATTTGAGTCAATTTGAGGATACCAGCACTACAAATAAAGTAAATATTCTATAAATCGCTCTCAACCCAAAGGCAGGATCTGTCCCGAGGTCGGCATTAAGTGCGGTTTGGGTGTCGAGTTGGGCGTACCACGCCCAATGTTTTTGAATGATTTGAGCTTAGAGCTGAATACTTAAATGGTCATTGCCTGTAGTGATCAAGGTAAGATGCTGTTTACTGAGCGATTACCACAGGGGAACTTCAAGAACCCTGTACAGCGAGTGCTGGTTTTGTTTATTTAACTGATGTTACGCAGCATTTGTGATTTTTAACGCCATTGGAATTAGCTGACTACCTTTGCTTTGTCATCCCGTTAGGGATCCCTTGGTTGTAAACGTATTGAATCACTTAGAGGCCAAGGGATTCCTAGCGGAATGACAAAACCAAAAATTAAGGCACTTAATAAAGGGGCTGATTTTTTAAAGTCCTAGGGTTTTACTCAGTGCTAACAAAAGTAGTCATCTATGTAAGGTCACACTGTTGCCGTCAACATCATTAACTTGGTTATCTCCTATTGGTCGGGAATCTAGGGATTGGCTTCGATGTCTGGATTTCCGCTTTCGCGAGAATGACGACTATATCGACGGATAACTGTAATTCCTGCCTAACATCAGTTATTTAATGCAGTTCCAGCAAATATGGCGGTGGTGGAATTAAAATCGCTGTTTTCAAAAGTTGAATGATGCTGCATTGGCTTATATGATTCCTAAAAACTATCAGATGAGCTCTAATCAAAAATCAACGGAGTAATCAATGAATGACAAACAACGGGTTGCAGAATATGCAGCCAACCAAATAGCAGATGGCATGTTGGTTGGATTAGGAACAGGTTCCACGGCTAATTATTTTATAGAGGCTCTTGCACGCCGTATGCAGGAGGAAAACTTAAAAATTAGCACCGTATCAAGTTCTGTCGTCAGCGCCATCAAAGCCGATAGTCACGGATTACCATTAGTGGGAATTGATCAGGTTGAGCGACTAGATGTTTATGTCGATGGCGCTGATGAAGTTGATTCCGAGTTGAATCTTCTCAAGGGAAAAGGTTCTGATCTAGTTCGTGAAAAACTTTTAGCTCATAACAGTCATGCATTCTGGGTGTTGATTGATCAAAGCAAACGGGTTGAGCGGCTTGCTTCAAAATCTCCTGTGCCGGTTGAAGTTATGCCTTTTGCTTGGCGATTAGTTTTAAGCAGTATTGAAGCGATAGGTGGGCGAGGCGGTTTGAGACTGAATTCGGCTGGGGATGGCATAGCTGTCACGGCACATGGCAGTCTGGTACTTGATATATCCTTTGATACTGCTACCGACATTAGCCTTTTAAACAAAACCTTGTCCAGCATACCTGGTGTGGTTGAGCACGGCATTTTTCATCGGTTGGCTACTGAAGTATTTTGTGGTGTTGAAGGCGAGATCCAACGACAAACGCCTGATAAATAACGGATGTTAACCAACTAAAAAAGTAGGGTACGCATCGCGTACCTTAAAAAGCTTTTGCCAATATAAAAGCCTCCATCGCTAGGCGGTGCTTACCCTACGCAGATTAACGGCGTTTTTAAATCCATTACACAATTACAATCTTGGTTTTTGGCAAGATTTCATCGGTGGGTTTTTCTGTAACTACTTAGCCGCTTTCAAATGTTTAACCGCATCTTCAGCAGATTTTTTCGCTAACTCAACATGGCCATGCTTGCTGTGTTCAATCGCTGAATTTAGACAATTCAGTGCTTCTTTCAAATGCAGCTCTAAATTAGTGATAGCAGTTTTGGCCGCCTCAGCGTGAGTTTCAATTGCTTTCACATCATCGGTTTTGGTAGCCGACTCCGCGTGTCCCAAAGCTGTGCCCAATTGATTGTCGATAGCAAAACTTGCGCTTGAAACGGCAGCAAGAATAATTGCCACCATCAATGTGCTGTGTTTTTTTGTGTTGGTTTTCATATTCAGTTCCTCATTAAATCGCTAAAACAAGACGTAGAAAACCTTTCCCACGCCGTTGATTAGGATATAAGTCAGAACAAAATCAGTCGGTACGCCAACACACGATGGATAGTACTCAAGCCAATTCAATTCTGACTTGATGAATCTTGCCATCGTCGATTAATTGAATCGTTCGGCAATCTACTTGCGGCACACCGTCCAATTCCAAAACCACAATCCCACCTTTAACCCGATGAGGATTTTCGACGGTAATCTGATAACAACTGCTTTGATGTTGATAGGTAATTTGATAACTCGGCCAATGGCTGGCAATACAAGGCGCGAACTCTAATCTGTCACCTCGCACTTGCAAGCCTAAGATAAATTCAATCCCCGCACGGTAAAACCAACCCGCCGCGCCAGTGTACCAAGTCCAACCGCCACGTCTAACATGCGGTGGCTCGGCATAAATATCCGCCGCCAACACATAAGGCTCTACTTTGTAGGCATAAACCCCTGCCCGATTAGCGGTGCGTTTAATGGGATTGAGCATTTGGATTAACTCCAACGCCTGCTCGCCTTCACCCAGCATGGCATAAGCAATCACCGACCAAACTGCGGCATGCGTATATTGGCCACCGTTCTCGCGAATTCCGGGTGGATAGCTCTTGATATAACCGGGATCATGCTCGGTTTTGTTAAAGGGCGGCGTGAACAGCAATAGCAAATCATCGCCGTCGCGCACTAAATATTCACGCACCGACGCCATCGCCATCCTGGCCCGCTCAGGATCGGCCACCTTAGAAATCACCGCCCAACTTTGCGCAATCGCATCAATTCGACATTCCGCATTCGCCGCCGAACCCAAGGCCGAGCCATCATCAAAATAAGCCCGTCGATACCAAGCGCCATCCCAACCCTCGGCTTCCAGCGCCAGCGTTAATTGTTGCGCATGTTGTCGCCAGCGTTCAGCGCGTTGGCTGTCACCGATTTGCTCAGCCAACTCAGCAAATTGATTCAAGTTGCTAATCAAAAACCAAGCCAGCCAAACGCTCTCCCCTTTACCTTCGCGCCCAACCCGATTCATGCCGTCATTCCAATCGCCACAGCCAATCAACGGTAAACCATGAACGCCAGTCGCTAAGCTAATATCCAAGCAACGCGCACAATGCTCAAACAAACTAGCCACTTGTGTCGATGGCGTCGGCTGAAAATAGGCGTCTTCCTGATCAGGCTCTAATGCTTTGCCATCTATAAACGCCAGCATTTCATTAAGCACCGCATTATCGCCGCTGACTTTGATGTAATGCGCCACCGCATAAGGCAACCAAATTCGGTCATCGGCAAAATGGGTACGCACGCCATTGCCGGTCGGTGGATGCCACCAATGTTGAACATCACCTTCGGCAAATTGCCGCCCTGCCGCCCGTAACAAATGCGCTCTAGTCAGTTCAGGCTTAGCCACTGCTAAAGCCATGCTATCTTGCAGTTGATCGCGAAAACCAAATGCGCCACCGACTTGATAAAACCCTGCCCGCGCCCAGATTCGGCAACTCAAGGTTTGATACAACAGCCAGCCATTCAGCAGAATGTCCAACTGTCTATCAGGGGTTTTGACTTGGGTTTTAGCCAACACTTGCTGCCAAGAGTGTTTGACTAATGCCAAAGTCTCGCTGGTTGCTGTGGCACGAAACTGCTTAATCAAGCGTCTAGCGTGGTCTCGATCTTTACCCTGCCCTAACAAAAACACAATTTCAAACGATTGATTGGGCTTTAATTCGATACTTTGCTGCATCGCCGCACAAGTATCTAAACCCGCCCCCACTCGTGAGTGAAGGCTTTTAAAATGCAGCAAACTGATGGGCGCATCGAGACTGCCATTGCGACCAATAAACTCCGAACGACTCATCGTCCAAGCCGTTTGCTGAGCGGATAAATCGGCAAACGCAATCCGCTCAGCAAAGTTCAAATCCAGCGGATTACTGGCAAACAAAGCCCCAGTTTCAGGATCCAACTCGCTGATAATGTAAGGCGCAGTCACTTCGCGTGAAGCGCCCAACACCCATTCAACATAAGCCGTCACCGTTAAACGTCGCAGGCGTTTAGTTTGATTAGTCAAAATCAATGATGAAATTTTAATCGGCTGATCAGGACTGACCATTTGCAGCAATTCGCTGTGAATTCCATGAGAAGCATGTTCAAAACGACTGTAACCAAAACCGTGTCGAATCAGATAACTGCTATTTTCGACCCGAATCGGCAAGGCAGTCGGACTCCATAATGCTTTGCTTTCATCATCACGCAGATAAAAAATCTCGCCCGAGGGATCGCTGACTGGATCATTTGCCCAAGGCGTGAGTTGATTTTGACGGCTATTTTCAGCCCAAGTACAGGCGCTACCCGATTCGGAAACCATAAAACCCAGTTCTGAATTGGCAATCACATTAATCCAAGGCGCCGGTGTCGATTGACCTTTATCTAAGACAATCACATATTCACGGCCTTGTTCGGCAAAGCCTCCCAAACCATTGAAAAACTCTAATTTCGGTATTGCTAAAGCGGGCGAATCTTGATTGCTGACTATGGTTGATTTAGCAGCAATAAAAGCCGCAGCCGGTCGGGCGTGACGTAATAATTGTTCAGCCAAAGTGCCGTGATGACTGACTAACATCACTCTCGCCGCGGTTTGTAACAAGCGCCGCTCATCATTACTCAGTTGATCGGCTTGAATCACAAACACCTTGCCGCTGTTTTCATGGCTTTGCGCCAGCGAACGCAATTGATTTTCCCTGACCATGCTATTTAAAACCGTTTTTAAATCTTCGACATAGGACAAGGCCTTTTCATTCATGATCACCAAATCAGCATTCAAGCCCTTAATACGCCAATACTCATGAGCGCGTAATAATTGCTCAACCATCCCCAAGTCGCTTGAGTCGGCAATTCGCAATAACACGATCGGCCTATCACCGGAAATCCCATAGCGCCAAAGTCCTGACACATTCAGGCTATTGGTTTGCATCAGTTTGCTGGAAGGCCGTAATGAGGGGTCGGCATAAATCAAGCGATTAGCCAAAATCTGAAACAACTGTGCTTCGTCGGGCTTGGTGCGTAAGTGATGTAATTGCACATGGGCATGAGTCCACGCCAAAGCCGAAACCCGCTCCCAAACGCTGTTTGAATGGTATTTTTCGGCTAATTCGATGACGGCTTGACGGGAAGTCGCCACTAAGGTGGTGAAGGTTAAATGTTCGGTGCTGGCGGGGGCTAATTTAATTCGGCTGCGTAAGCTAAAAATCGGATCTAGCACCAAACCAACGCTATTGGTCAGCGGTAAGCCGTTGCTAACCGCTGCCGGCTGACGCAGATTTTGACAGCGACCAATAAACCGCGCTCTATCGGTTTCGTATTGCAAGCTGGCGTGAACAGGTCTATCTGCCAAAACATGAGCCGCCCAAATAGCGGTGTCTTCTGGCTTGCGCTGACGTCGATGAGCAATCAGCGCTTGGGTAGCGGGCAAATATTCGGTTTGGATAAACAAGTTTGAAAAAGCCGGATGCGCGCTATCTGCAGCGCTGGTTGCTAAGACGATTTCGGCGTAAGAAGTCACTTCAATTTCTCGTGGCTCGCTGCCGTTATTGGTCAAACTTAAGCGACGAATTTCGGCATCATCTTCGGGTGAAACCACCACTTCCAAGTGACTGCTAATACAACCATCACAGCGCACAATTCTGGCTCGATCTTCGATAAACACCACATCGTAATCATCGGGAATCGCCGCAGTCGGCTGATAACCCGCTGACCAAACATAGCCGGTTTCAACATCACGCAAATACAGATAACTTCCCCAGTCATCGCGGGTGACATCTTCGCGCCAGCGGCTCACGGCCAAGTTTTGATAACGGCTATAACCCGAACCCGATGCGGTTAACATCACTGAATAACGACCATTGGACAACAAATGCGTTGATGGAATTGCCGACATCGGTGATGGCACCCGTCGCACCGGCGGTTGTACGGTGTCTTTAATCTCCGCCAAAGCCGGCAACAACGGCAAACTACTGGTATCTGCACCGTGCGGCACCCGTTCTTGTAACAGCATGGCCGCTGATTGAATCAACGGCGTGCGATGAAAGCGATGGCGCATAATGCCGTCATAAACCACATTAGCAAATGCCACCAACGACATACCTTGATGATGAGCCATATAACAGCGCACCATCGCTACCGACTGACCTTCAGCCAAGCGCATTGGTGTGAAGTCCAAGGCTTCATAAAAACCAAACTCGCCTAAGGCTCCGATTTTTTCCAACTCAACAAAATTCTCAACTGCAGCATGAGGCCAATACATCGCTGCTAAAGCGGTTGCATACGGCGCTATCACCAATTCTTCGGCTAAGCCACGCTTCATCCCCAAACCCGGCACACCGAAAGCCGAATATTGATAAGTGAAGTTGAGATCACGACCATTAAATGCTGATTCTGAAACCCCCCAAGGTACGCCACGCTGTTGGCCGTATTCAATTTGGCGTTTGACGATTAAGCGGCAGGTTTGATCCAACAAACTGTAGCGTGGGGTAAACGTCACTAGCGAAGGCATCAAGTATTCAAACATCGACCCCGACCAAGACAGCAACACCGTGCCGTTTGCCGCCCGTGTCACCCTGCGCCCCAAATGAAACCAATGCTCACTGGGCACATCACGTTTGGCAATCGCCACAAAGCTGGATAAGCGCGCTTCCGAGGCCAGTAAATCGTAATAACTAGGATCAATCGCGCCTTCTGCAACCTGATAGCCAATCGCAAACATGTGGCGATCGGTATCATAAACAAAACCGAAATCCATGGCTTCGAACAAACTATCGAGCTGTGTAGTGATGGTTTGTAAGCGCTGACTAATCGCCTGCGCTTGATTGCTGGCGTTTTGCAAGGCTTGAATCAACGGTTGATTAATTAAACCCAAAGCCGAATCCGCATCATGGACACAGTTGCCATAATGCTGAGCCAATTCGCCGAGCGGTGTTGATAAGCTCAGCGATTCCGGCAATTGCAATAAAGCCAAATCGTCACTGCCCGCATAGGCTACCCAAGGCATCAGGCTATCAACATCTTTAAGATGCGAGCCGATGTCGGCGCAAAATAATTCAATCCAAGTTAATAGCTCATGGTCTTTGCCATATTCAAGCGCATAGGCATCGGCTAATTCTCTTAACAGCTTGATGTCTTCAGCCAACTGCAGCCAAACATGGCGCCAAGCCACTTCGTCGGTAGGATGTTGTTTCAGCAACTCGCCGATTGCTGGCAATTTTTGGCGTAGTTCTTTAACAATAGCGTTATGTCTATGGCCATGTCGTTCAACTTTTGCCAAGGCTATAGTCAAAAGCTGATGGCTATCAAGCAAACCCTTTAATGCAGCCGAAAAATCCAAAGGCTGATTGAGCATATCGCGACAGGCTTGCGATAAGGTTAATAAATGCCCCGCCAAATTGCCGCTATCAACGGTAGAAACATAGCGCGGTTCTAATACCTGCAAGCTACGGGTGTCGTACCAGTTATAAAAATGGCCATTCAAACGCGGCAGGGTTAATAAAGTGGCTAAGCTGGCTTCGAGTTTTTCTAACGTATCCATTAAACCCAACCAACCAAAATCTCGGGCAGCCAGCACCGATAATAAATACAAACCAAAATTGGTTGGCGAACTGCGATGCGCTAACACCGGTATCGGTTGTTCTTGGAAATTATCAGGCGGTAAGAAATGATCTTCTGCACCAACAAAGGTGGAAAAAAACCGCCAAATTCTTCGGCCAATCAAACGCAGTTGGCGAATGTCATCTGCCAATAGCAATTCGGCTTTATCCAGCTTGGGCGGCAAACTCAACTGGCGAGCAATCATCGGCGCTAAACACCACAGCAATAACAAGGGCGCGGCATAAGGCATCGCGATTGGATTAAAGATCAGTATCAAACTGACGATGATCAACACCGTCAATATCGCTTGTGCCAATGGCCGGATTAACGTTCTGAAGCCATAAGCGACATTGGACTTCGCTTGTAAGGCGGTAACCCATTTCAATAATTGCCGGCGGGTGATAAATAGCCGCACCAAGGTAATCAAAATCGCATCAATCATTAACCAAGTTTGTTGCAGCAATAAAATCACCACCACAACGCTATTAGCCATCGCCCAAAACACATTTTCCGCCGCGCCTCGACCATGAGTCGCCCAAGAAGTACCGCGTCTTGGCGAAGTAAAAGCTGAAACAATTGCCAAAATGGTCGGCAAAGACAAGGCAATCAATACGAAAGCGGTTAACAGCAAAATCGGTGTATTGGGTATTAACCAGATGCTGACAAAGCCAGCAAAAGCCGCCGGTGCTGACAACGAGCGTCTGAGATTATCGAGCATTTTCCAACGACCAATGCTAGGCATCCCTTTGCCACAAGCACCAAACAACCAAGGAATTAATTGCCAATCACCCCGCACCCAACGGTGAATTCGCGAGGCAGCCACATCGATATGCGACGGAAATTCTTCAAAAAATTCAATATCGCTGACTAAACCACAGCGTACATAAACGCTCTCGAATAAATCATGACTGAGCTGGGTATTTTCCGGCACCCGTCCCGCCAAAGCCGCTTCAAAGGTATCAACATGATATAGACCCTTACCGCTGTAAGTACCTAAGCCAAATAAATCCTGATACAACTCCGAGACACTGCTGGCATACGCATCGGTGCCAGTGGCACCAGCAAAAATCCGATGATACAAAGAGCGTTCATGCCGATGTGGCAAGGTTGGCGTAACGCGCGGTTGCAATATGCCATAACCGTTGGTGACCATCTGGCAATCGCAATCAAATACCGGACTGTTCAAAGGATGAGCCGCGACACCGACTAATTTAGACACCACCCCCATCGGCAATTTGGTATCTGCATCGAGGGTAATCACATAGCAAACACCTTCTGGCGCTATTGCCGGTTGGCCTTGAATGGCAAGAAACGTGGTATCGGTGGCGCCGCGTAATAGGCGATTAAATTCATGCAATTTGCCACGCTTACGTTCCCAGCCCATCCACTTGCCTTCGCTGGGATTCCATAAGCGTTTGCGATGAAAAATAAAAAACAGCGATTTAGCGTATTTTTGATTCAGCGCATTAACCAAATTGACCGCCAAGTTGAGGATGACTTGATCTTTAGGCAGGTTCTCATGGTCGGCATCGACCCAATCCGAAAGTAAAGCAAACCGCACTGCGCCATCAGGATTGGCTAAATAGCGAATTTCCATTTGTTCGACTTGCTGTTTAACATCTTGCTCGGAAACCAATAAAGTTGGCACCACCACAAAAGTGCTGAATACCTCGGGGACACCGTTTTTGAATTCCAAACGCGGCATATGACATGGCGGCAATCCGGCAATAATGATTTGATTGATGATGCCAACCGCAATATCCGCCGCCGGAAATAGCAACAGCAAAGCCAGAATCATCAAGTGAAACTGACTAACGCCAACCATATGCGCTGCGATTAACGGCAGACTAAGCAAGAGTAAATTGACAACCAACAAACTGCCGATATAAGCCAAGCCCGAGTATTTGATATACAGCCTTAACAGTTTTTGCCTAACCAATGGCCGATAACCAACTTGGCTTTCAAAGCGATAACGCCCTGCTCCAATTAAGTAATAACCCGGTTCTAATTGGCGTTGATCTGCGCTGCCTTGAAGCTTAGCTTGCTCTACTTCGATTAAAGCTAAGCGGGCAATCTCTACTTCTGAATACACCGAGCGTTTCGCCAGTTCTTCAATCGCATGGCGATAACGGTCACGGGTTAAAAAATCCATCGCCAAATAGCCATCATGTTGGCGTAAACACGCATCAACCAAACTGACTTGTTCGACAAATTGCGTCCAATCAAACACCGAAATGCCACGCATACTGGTGATGATATTGCGCACCGTTAAGTTATCGGCTATCTGCTCGGCATGTTCTTGGTGGACTAATTGGTCGATAGTCAGATTTTCCTGATTCAGCCAGTCATTCAAAAAATCCAAGGAAATCACCACCGCCGGATGCGGATCATGCGAGCGCTGCATAATTTGCACGGCATAAGCGCGGCGCAACGAGTCTTCGGGTAATTTTGCTGCGGGAATCGGTGGATCGGCTCTATCGCTGTGAGCGACAATTTTTTCGATGTGATTCACAAAATCATCCGCCAAACGGCGACCATTTTGTGAACGCAAAATACTAACGGCTAAGCGGCGCAGATTTTCAATTAATAACACCCGAAGGGTAATAGGAATTGCCCAAAGTTCGCCTAAGGTGAGCGGCGTAACGCTTTGATAGGCGTTAACGAATAATTGCAGTAATTCAGGGCTAAAACGGCTATCAGTATGAGCAACCAATGCCCAAGCAATCCCATAAACCCGCGGGTAACCCGCCAGCAAACCATCGATTAATTTCGGCAATTCGCGGGCATAGCTGTCGGGTAAATCAGCGTAAATATCGGCTAATTGCTCTTCAATGACATGAAAATTATCCAGCAACCATTCTGCAGCCGGCGTAATCGCATGTTGGCCACGCACTTCGGCATCAACCGCTTGATAGGCATCGGCTAAAACCACCGCATTCTCGCGAACCCTTGGAATCAGGTTGTGGCCTTTGCTGAGATTCGTTTGTTTTTGCGCCTCAGCCAAACTGATGGCATGTTGCTGTAATCGTTCGGTATTGAACAACTCAAATCGAATCGCTGCTTCACCGCCTACCGGATGCTCAGTTCTGACATACCGTCTTTTGTCTGGCCGTTTTGCCATAAATTGACTCTCCGTTATCAAAGATTGCTTGGCAATAACTAAACCTTGATCGGTACGCGGTGCATACCCTACGGCTTGAGCCTTGATTGCTTAAGCGTTCTGGCTTAACTAAACTCGGCCCAGCAAAATTAAAACCAGCAAAATAATCAGTACTAAACCAAGCCCACCGCTTGGTCCATATCCCCATTCACGACTATGTGGCCAGACTGGAATAACGCCCAATAACATCAGAATAATAATGAGCAATAAAATGCTACTTAATGACATAAAAACTCCCAATAATTAGACGATTAATGATTCAACCAGCAGTTGTTAGCTGAGTTGTTAATTGCTGCTGAACTTATATGACATAAACCTAATTAGCTCAGGAATTGCCGATAACCAATTCACTTCAATGTATAGTCCATCCTTGGCTAGGGATATCGGCAATTCCTGAAGAAACTAGGTTGTTAATATTTAATCTATTTTGAAAAAACTCATCCGTTCGTTAATTCACACTAGCTATCATGTCATTAATAAAAAAATCCGTAGCAATGGAGGAGACTTGCTACGGATGGAGAAGGAACATCAGGCCCAATTACCTAATAGTGAACATAGCCCCCACAAGCATATGCACACTGTTGCTTAGTTTAACTATCGGGGAAATTGGTTTCGGTTCGTTGGCATACCGAACAAGAAAAAAAATTGAACAGGCTAAGCGGTGTGGTATTAGCCAGTTTATGCTTGAATTCGGTAATGGGTGTAGACCGGAATAAGCGCAGCGTTTCCGGCAAACAAGCGCTGCGCTTATTCGCGCCTACCGATTAGATTGGGTTATCAGCGTCGCTACTGAGATAAAAGTAGTCGGTAGCGACCATTTAAAGATTAGGGTTTGGTCGGTGCGGGAGCCGCAATCAGTAATTCGTTTTGTACCATTTTGACACCATGCACCGCATTAGCCAGCGAAATGGCGCTGGTAACAGCGGCTTCTGAAGCCACTGAACCACTCAATTTGACAATACCGTTGGTGGTTACCACATCCACTTGCGAACCTCTAAGCAACTCGTCACTTAAAATCGCGGTTTTGATTTTGGTGGTAATCAAGGCGTCATCAACGTATACGCCGGTGGTTTGCGAGGTTTCAACAACGGCGTCTTTATTGGCTTCCAGTTGTTTTTCGACCTTCGTCACGGTTTGATCGATTTGTTTACCGACTTTTTCCGCCGGGCCTTCAGATTGTTGGCAAGCGGTAAGCCCCAAAGCCGCGCTAAGACAACTGATATAAATCAATTTTCTCTGATTGTGCTGGGTGATATTTTTCATGAAAGATCCTTGGGTTGTATTTTAAAAACGCACCGAGTCCGGCTGCGAGCGAAGAACTCGGATTCAGTTTAAAAACAACCTCAAAACGAATCTGTACGATACGGCACATAGCTTGTGCCGCTGACTGGCTAGTTTTGCATGGTAAATAGGCAATAAAAGTTTTCAGTCGATTGCTGGGCAATCTGTTCAAGGCTAGTTTCACGCAATTCAGCTAATTTCTCAGCGACATGGCGTACATAAAGTGGATAGTTCGGCTTACCGCGAAAAGGAATCGGCGCTAAATAAGGCGAATCGGTTTCGATTAAAAAGCGGTCGGCTGGGACTTTTTTCGCCACTTCTTGAATCGCGGCGGCATTTTTGAAAGTGACAATACCGGAAAATGAGATATAAAAATTCAAATCCAAGGCTTTTTCAGCATAAGCCCAATCTTCGGTAAAACAATGAATAATGCCGCCGACTTGATCAGCGCCCTGCTCGGCCAAAATATCTAAAGAATCATGACCTGCTTCACGGGTGTGAATAATCAAGGGTTTATTGAGGGTTTTGGCGACGCTGATGTGGTTTCGAAAGCGTTGTTTTTGCCATTCTAAATCACCGCTGCTGTGGAAATAATCCAAGCCGGTTTCACCAATAGCAATCACTTTTGGATTATCAGCCAATGCCAGTAATTCATCGACAGTGGGTTCTTTTCCTTCGGTGACATTGGGATGAACCCCGACCGATAAAGAAATATGCTCATAAGGCGTCACCAAATCCAGCATCGCCGGATAGGATTCCAAATCAATCGCAATGCACAGCATATGCTCGATTTGCTGGGCGTTTGCGGCAGTGACGAATTTAGAGAATTCACCGTTATACGGTGCAAGGTCGATACGATCCAGATGGCAGTGTGAGTCGATAAACATAGGTTTTATAGGCGGTAACAAGTTAAGACTGGCTAAGTTGTGACCAGTCGATTAATAAACTTTCGATCAATAGTTGTTTGTTTAATTGCGTGCTTAACTGGGCGCGGCTGATTAAGACTTTATCGTAATAAGCATACAGGGCTTTTAAATCCCGTTTAACCAACAAGCGTTGCAAGTCACTAGCCAAATCTGGATTTAACAAGTCATTCGCTGCCACCGCTTGCGCTAGTTTGATTAAATCGACCAGCCAACTACTCAGCCAAGTCAACAAAACCGTGGTTTCCAGCGGCTCGGTTTTTTGCCATTGTTCGGCCACTTCTAACCAATGCGCTTTGCCTTCGGCGATGTGTAGCCACTGCTGAAAATAACGCTGCCGCAATTCGATTGCGCCTTGTTGCTGATATTGCAGGGCTAATAACGGCGAACCTTGCGCCATTTGCAATAAAGTCTCGGCGTTTTGTTTAACCCCTTGCGTCGCTAACCACGTTAAAGCTTGTTGTTTATCAGGCACCGCGCAGAGAATTTTTTGGCAACGACTGCGGATGGTGGCGGGCAGTTTGTTGGCTTGTTCGGCGATTAAGATAAAACAAGTGCGTTCGGTTGGTTCTTCCAGACATTTTAAAAAACCATTGGCAGAAGCATTGTTTAAGGCATCGGCTGGATCAAAAATCACCACCCGATATTGCTCAAATTGGGGTTTTAAGGCCAGTTTTACCGTCAATTGGCGGATTTTATCAATACCGATTGCTTTACCGGCTTCATCGGGTTCTACCAATAAAAAATCAGGATGGGTTTGCGCTTGGAACAAATGACAGGCTGAACAATGTCCACAGGCAAAGCTATTCGCATCCGGTTGTTCACAAATCAAAGCCGCCGCATAGTGTTGGGCGAGTTGGCGCTTCCCCTGCCCTGCGTAGCCCGTTAATAACAAGCCTTGCGGAATCCGCTGTTGCTGGATGTAGCCTTGTAGCTGATG
The DNA here is from genome assembly GCA_945877625.1 of Methylomonas koyamae. GTDB lineage: Bacteria > Pseudomonadota > Gammaproteobacteria > Methylococcales > Methylomonadaceae > Methylomonas > Methylomonas koyamae_C. The sequence continues at coordinate 14,484 of CAMCSF010000022.1, forward strand.
CCAAAGGCTGTGTTGCCAAGGATAAAGTCCGCTCATTGGGCAATTAATCGCTCTAAAACTGCGCTGATTTGAGCTTGGACTTGTTCTAACGGCAAGCTGGCATCAATGATTTGGTAGCGCTGTGGATATTCGGCGGCACGTTGTAAATAGGTTTGCTGGACGCGTTTAAAAAAGTCGATTTGTTCGACTTCAAAACGATCCAAAGCACCGCGCTTTTGCGCTCGTTGCATGCCTAACTCAATCGGCGCATCCAGTAACAAGGTTAAATCCGGTCTTAAATCGCCTTGCACCATCTGCTCTAACCAAGCGATGGTTTGCATATCCATATGGCGACCACCGCCTTGATAGGCGTAAGTAGCATCGGTGAAACGGTCGCACAACACCCATTGGCCTTGTTGCAAAGCCGGTTTAATCAAATTTTGTAAATGCTGGGCGCGAGCGGCGAACATTAACAATAATTCGGTTTGTTCGGAAATCGCTTCGTCTTGGCGTTCTAATAATAGCGAGCGGATTTTTTCCGCCACCGCAGTACCACCGGGTTCACGCGTGACGGTGACTGGAATCTGATGCTGGTTCAGCCATTGTTGGATGAATTGCAGATTGGTGGATTTGCCAACGCCTTCCCCACCTTCCAAGCTTATAAATAATCCAGATTTCATTTTTGATATTGATCGACGTATTTTTCGTGTTGTGCCAAAGTCGCGGAAAACGCATGATGACCATTGCCGCGCGAGACAAAAAACAGCGCATCGCCGTCTTCGGGATGCAAGGCAGCGTTAATCGCGTGTTTACCCGGCATGGCAATCGGTGTTGGCGGCAGGCCTTCTATGACATACGTGTTGTAAGGCGTTGGCTCGCGCAAATCTTTGCTTTTAATGTCACCGTGATAATCATCGCCCATGCCGTAAATCACGGTTGGGTCAGTTTGTAGCAACATGCCTTTGATTAGGCGCCGAGTAAACACGCCCGCAATTCGCTTACGTTCTTCGACAGCGGCGGTTTCTTTTTCGACAATCGAGGCCAAAATCAACGCCTGATACGGGCTTTGCAGCGGGATTTTTTGATCGCGGTTTTGCCATTCTTCAGCTAAAACGCGCTGCATTTTGTCATGGGCGATTTTTAATAATTCTAAGTCGCTGGTGTTTTTCTCAAAAAAATAAGTATCTGGAAAAAACAAACCTTCGGGATGGGTTTTATCAGAGCCAACATGGGCCATCACGTCTTTTAGTTGAACATCAGTCAGGGTATGTTGCAGATGGGGATTGTCTTTTATCGCATTGAAAATCTGCTTGAACGACCAGCCTTCAGGGAAAGTAATGCTGTATTGGCGAGTTTTGCCTTTGGCGAATAAATTCAGAATATCGGTGCTGCTGGCACCTTTAGCAAATACGTATTCACCGGCTTTTAAATGACGGTCTATTTTGCGTTTGTAGGCCAATAATTTAAACCAAAAGCGGTTGATGGGAATCTGTTGCGCTTGCAGACTGGCAATCACGCTATCCAAGCCTTGGCCTTTTTTTATCTCGAATACAGTTTCTTGCTGAATTACCGGTTTTTTAACCAGCAACTGATAATTCATGCCGCCCCAAATCGATAACAAAGCGATGACCATTAACAAAGTAAAGGCGATGATGCTTCTAGTCATGGTTTTCTACCTCGCTTAGCCTAGCTTGATTGAGCATGACTTGCAGGCGCTGAGTCCACTCACCCACTTGAAAAGATTGCTCGGCTATTTGTTTAACCGGCCAGATACCAATCACCGAATTGGTGACAAATACTTCATCGGCTTGCAGTAGCTGTGCTTTATCAAAGGATTGAATCGAAACAGGCAGAGCCATTTGTTCTGCAAACTGCAAAACCAATTGCCGAACAATCCCAGCAATCCCTGATTGAGTTAATGCGGGCGTATAGAGCACAGCATTTTTGATCATAAACAGATTGCTCATCGTGCCTTCAATGACATGACCATTGCTATCTAGCATTAAACCTTCGTGAATTGCATCATCTCGCCATTCGGCGCGGGCTAAAACTTGTTCGAGCCGATTAAGATGTTTGATCCCCGCCAAGCTTGGATTGATTGATAACAGTTGGTTGCAAAACCTCGTGACAATCCCTTGGCTTTGTAATGCTGTCGGGTATTGGGGATAAGGATGCAAGCTGAGTAAGCGAGTTGGCACAATAGGCTCAGGCTGACGATAACCACGACCACCGGAACCGCGAGTGATGATGATTTTTAAGACGCCATGCTCAGTATCACTGATTAATTGCTGGGCTTCTTGCTGGAGTAATTGCCAATCGGGTGGTGGCAATAATAAACGCTGACAGCCATCGGTTAGGCGTTGAAGATGTCTATCAAGGAATAAAGCATTGCCTTGTAGCACTTCCAAGGTTTCAAACAGGCCATCGCCGTATTGGAAACCTCGGTCGCTGACATCAACCCAATGCCTGCTTTCGCCATTTAACAAAAACATTGGCAGACACTGGGTTGATTAATGAAAGTTATTGATAACGTTTGAATACCAAAGAACCGTTAGTGCCACCAAATCCAAATGAATTGGAAATTGCGACATCAATTTTCATTTCTCTAGCGGTGTTTGGCACGTAATCCAAATCACATTCTGGATCAGGATTTTCCAAGTTAATGGTTGGTGGGGCAATTTGGTGTTTAACCGATAACGCAGACAATACCGCTTCGATACCACCAGCCGCACCTAATAAGTGACCAATCATGGATTTGGTTGAGCTAACTGCCACTTTGTAAGCGTGATCGCCTAATGCGGCTTTCATTGCCATGGTTTCACCTAAGTCACCGGCTGGTGTTGAGGTGCCATGTGCGTTGATGTAATCAACATCGCTTGGGTTTAATTTAGCATCGCGTAAAGCATTTCTCATGCAACGCGCCGCACCTTCACCACCAACAGACGGTGATGTAATGTGATAAGCATCGCCGCTCATGCCATAGCCAACTAATTCGGCGTAGATTTTTGCGCCACGGGCTTTAGCGTGTTCCAATTCTTCCAGAACCACTACACCAGCACCGTCACTTAATACGAAACCATCACGATCACGATCCCAAGGACGACTGGCCGCTTGTGGGTCATCGTTACGACGTGATAAGGCTTTTGCAGAAGCAAAACCGCCCATTGCGGTTGGTGACGTGGTGCAACGCTCAGCGCCACCTGCAACCATCACATCAACATCGCCGTATTTAATTAATCTTGCTGCATCGCCGATGTTATGGGTACCGGTTGAACAGGCGGTAACGATGGCGAAATTAGGGCCTTTCATTCCATATTTGATGGAAAGATTGCCAGAAATCATATTGATAATGTTGCCAGGAACAAAAAATGGCGAAATTTTTCGCGCACCGCCTGCAACATAGGTGGCGTAGCATTCTTCAATGCCTGTGATACCGCCAATACCCGCACCAATAGCAACACCAATCCGTTCGGCGTTTTCTTCGGTGACAATTAAGCCTGAATCTTCGATAGCCTGACAACCTGCCGCTATCCCATAATGAACGAAACCGTCCATACGTTTGGCATCTTTTTCAGAAATATATTCGCCAATATTGAAGTTTCTAATCACACCGCCAAAGGTGGTTGCAAAACTAGAAATATCGAATGAATCGATAGGGCCAATTCCGCTTTTACCGTTGATAATTCCGTTCCAGGTATCGGCAACATTATTGGCTAAAGGAGTAACGGCGCCTAAGCCCGTTAT
>CAMCSF010000023.1 GCA_945877625.1 Methylomonas koyamae
TTTGCCAACCCCCAGCAAAAGCTTCGGAGCGCAGGATTCAAGCGGCAGTCGGGTGGGCTTTCTTTTGGTTACTTTTCTTTGCCCAAACAAAGAAAAGTAACTCGCCTGTCGGTGCGACCAATCGGCAGGATAGCCGATTGGCATTTACCGGTTAGGGCGAAAAACAGGGATGTTTTTCGTGAAACCGACATCTAAATAAGCCTCGCAACGCGAATCATTTTATAAGATACTGAAAATACTGGAAATCAACGCGCATTTCTCAAAGCCGCAATCCGCTCTTCCAATGGCGGATGACTCATAAACAAGCGTTGCACACCGCCACCATTAATCCCAAATGCCGCTAATTCACCTGGCAATTGACTAGGCTCATGCGCTCTTTGTAACGCTTCTAAAGCCGAAATCATTTTTTCACGACCGGCTAATTTGGCACCACCGGCATCAGCATGAAACTCACGATGACGCGAGAACCACATCACTATCATCGACGCTAAAATCGACAAGGCAATTTGAGCAATCATTTGCACGATGTAATAAGCAGGGCCATAACCACGTTCTGTTTTAAATACCACCCGATCAACCACATAACCAATCACTGTCGCGAAGAAATACACAAAAGTGTTGACCACGCCTTGCATCAACGCCATCGTCACCATATCGCCATTAGCAACATGACTAATTTCGTGACCGACGACCGCTTCAACTTCATCCGCATTCATCCGATGTAATAAACCGGTGCTGACTGCCACCAAGGCACTATTGCGGTTCGCGCCTGTGGCAAAAGCGTTCGGATCTGGGCTATCAAAAATCCCCACTTCCGGCATGCCAATGCCCGCTTGTTGGGCTTGTTGCGCCACCATGCTCACCAACCATTGTTCAGTTTGGTTTTGCGGCTGTTCAATGACATGCACACCCATGGCGTTTTTAGCCGACCATTTCGACATCAACAAGGAAATCACCGAACCGGTCATACCGATTACCGCTGACATCGCCAATAAGCCTTCCAAGTTGAGATTAACGCCTTGCGCGTCCAAAGCACCTTTAACGCCGAGCACGTTAAACAGAATGCTGATTGCCAACATAATGGCGATGTTGGTCACCAAAAATAAAAATATGCGTTTCATAGTAAAAATCCTCTGTGATGATTAACTGCTTTATGGTTGGGGTGAAACACTCAAATACAAGGCGCTGAGTGATAACATGCGGCAAAAGTGTATTGGAGAGGGTTAAAAAATGAAAGTGATAAGCCGCTTAATTCTGTGTCTGGCATTGAGTCCATTGGCTCAAGCCGCTACCCCAGAACAGACCGAACTATTGAAACAGCTACGTTTACCTGCCGGATTCCGTATTTCTATTTTTGCCGACAATTTACCCACCGCCCGCAGTTTAGCCTTGGGTGATGACGGCGTGGTTTATGTCGGCAGTCACGAAGGCAGCGTTTATGCGGTGCAAGATAAAGACGGCGATGGGTTGGCAGAAAAACGCTATCTGATAGCCGAAAACCTGTATATGCCCAATGGTGTTGCCTATAAAAACAACACTTTATACGTGGCCGAAGTGAATCGCATCATCCGCTTTGACACCATAAAAGAACATCTCGCCCAGCCACCAAAACCGCAAGTGGTTTTCGACCAATTTCCTTCCGACCAACATCATGGCTGGAAATATCTACGCTTTGGCCCAGATGGCAAACTCTATACCGCCGTTGGCGCACCATGTAACATCTGTGAACCTGAGAAACCGATTTACGCATCATTAGTTCGTCTCAATGCCGACGGCAGCCAATTTGAAATTTTAGCCAACGGCATTCGTAATTCAGTTGGTTTCGATTGGGAGCCACGCACTGGGCATTTATTTTTCAACGACAATGGCCGTGATTATTTAGGTGATGATTTGCCGCCCGAGGAGCTGAATGAATGGAGTCGAGTCGGTGAACATTTTGGCTTTCCTTATTGCCATGCCGGAACCATAGCCGACAAACAAATGCCAGCCGTTAAAACTTGCGCCCAAACCACCGCGCCGGCTTGGAAATACAAAGCCCACATCGCGCCATTAGGTCTGCGCTTCTACACCGGTAGCCAATTTCCCGCCGACTATTACAAACAGTTATTCGTCGCTCAACACGGCTCTTGGAATCGCAGCCAAGCCCAAGGCTATCAAGTAGCGCTAGTCAAATTCAGCGAAGGCAAACCCTACAGCGAAACCCCATTTATTACCGGTTGGCTAACTCCAAAAGGCGAGGTTTTAGGCCGCCCCGTCGATATTTTGCAAATGCCCGATAGCAGCTTATTAATCAGTGACGACAGAATTGGCGTGATTTACAAAGTTGAGTACCAAAAATGAGTGACAAACAATTTCAAATCCTTGAGCAACAAACCGTATACCAAGGCTTTTTTAAACTCGAAACCTACACGGTAAAACACAGTTTATATGCCGGTGGCTGGAGTCAGCCCTTAAAACGCGAACTGTTTCGGCGCGGCAATTGTGTCGCGGTGCTGCTGTATGATCCTGATTTAGATCAAGTGGTATTGATAGAACAATTCCGCGTCGGTGCCATCCTGCAACCAGAACGAGCTTGGTTACTGGAAATCGTCGCCGGCGCCATTGAAGAAGGCGAAACCGCTGAAGAAGTCGCGCATCGCGAAGCATGGGAAGAAGCGGGTTGCAAAATCGAACAGTTGATTAAAATCAACCAGTTCTACACCACCCCCGGCGGCGCATCAGAATTTCTGACTTTGTTCTGCGGCAAAGTCGATAGTCGTGGGGTTGATGGGATTAAAGGCTTGCAAGAAGAGGATGAAGATATTCGTGTCATGGCAGTCCCTTTTGCCGAAGCCTACCAAATGGTCGAGCAGGGTAAAATTGAATCAGGAATCCCCATCATCGCCTTGCAATGGCTTTATATAAATCGTCAAAACTTAAAGCAAAGTTGGTTGTTAGCAAAATAATCAACCGCTAGAAGCGTCAGCAATATCAGTAAAAGCCAATCTAAGGATGGGAGTGCTAATGGTTTCTGACGCTGCTAGGAACACACAGATTAAATGCACCTTAAAATTCCAGCCATCGCCACGTATCATTTGTAAATCAATGCGTTGTTTATCGGCGCCAAAAGTGTGAAACATCTGTCGAAATAAACGATACCAATTATCCCGATCTTCATTAGCAACAAAACTAGAAAAACGTAAGTTATTCAGCTTGTTAGCATCAATACCCAACAAATTACAACCGGTTTGATTGATTTCGGTAATCAATTCATCACGATTGATCGCCATAAATCCGACCGGAGCTAAGTTATAAAGATTCTTAAAACGCTCCCGCGCAGTTTCTAAAGCTAAATGCGTTTTTTGCAATTCAGCATTCTGTAATTCCAATTCAATTTTATGCACTAACAACTGATGAAGTAGTGCTTCGGCTGGTTGGCTCGATTGCGAGTCCTGCAACAAATTACCAACCAGTTCCTCCGCTTTTATTCTCAAATTTCTACGACGTTCAAATCCATCCCATTTCATATTGATATTTACCTGTGTAAACGCTTATCCCAAGCGTGTTGTTAAGGTGAATTAGTTGAAGAAATTCTATTTATTTGAAATCGCGCTGTATGTTCGATAGCGCACAGTAGCAACTAACTAAAACCGAGTAAATTAAGTTCGAAAGCGCGCATAAAAGCAAAAATCGGTGTGTCAAAGCACATAAGGTGGAGTGAATGAACCAGAAAGTAAAAAACAATGCCACTTTATAGTTTTAAAGCTGTCAATCAGCAAGGCAAATTAGAGCAAGGGGTTCGAGAGGCGATAGATGAAAATCAGTTGTTACTCGAATTGCAAAGCCAAGGTCTAATTCCAATAAAAATAGCCATATCCGAACATAAGACATTTTTAGGATTCAGTCTAGGCGAATTGAAACACAGATTATCCAGTAAACAAATTGTCGATTTTACTAGTGAATTGGCGACATTAGTTGAATCAGGATTACCATTGGACAGATCATTAACCATATTGATAGAGATAACTGAAAATAATCAAAACTTGAATGCAATCGTTGTCAATTTATTGGAAAGAATAAAGTCGGGTAAGTCATTGGCTGATGCCATGGAAATGGAAACCAATGTATTTACTAAATTCTATTTGAATATGGTGAGAGCAGGGGAGATGGGGGGGGATTTAGGCGGTGTTTTACATAAGTTATTCGACTATTTAGAACGCGCTCAAAATTTAAAAGAAAAAGTCACCAGCGCTTTGGTTTATCCAGCGATGTTATTGTTAATGTCGATCGCGTCAATGTTAGTCATGCTAGTGTTTGTTGTACCACAATTTAAAGATATGTTTGAAAGTGCTGGGCAAAGTTTACCAATACCCACTCAGATTGTGGTTGCTGTTGCAGACTTTATCAAACAATATTGGTGGTTAGGCATAGTGAGTGTCTTGATAATAATACAAGTAATCAATTGGCAATTATCAAGTCCAATCAGGAAAAAAAAGATAGAGGGTTATCTATTAAAAATTCCGTTAATTGGTGACGTATTGTTAGTTAAGGAAGTCGCTGTATTTAGTCGTACCTTAGGGACTTTATTGGGTAATGGCGTATCAATATTAAAAGCAATTGTGATTGTAAAAGAAATTATTAGTAATAGTTTATTAGTGGATATCATTGGAAAAGCTGAGAATGATATCAAACAAGGTTCGACATTATCTCTATCTTTAGCAGCATTTGAAGTGTTTCCAAAGTTATCAGTGCAAATGATAAAAATGGGTGAAGAAACCGGGCGACTGGAAGAAATGTTAATCAGAGTTGCGGATATTTATGATAAGCAATTGAGTAACAGTATTCAAAAAATGCTGTCATTATTAGAACCGATGCTAATTATATTTCTAGGGCTAATGATAGGTGGAATTATCGTATCAATATTATTAGCAATATTGAGTGTCAATGATTTAGCATTATAAAAAGGATAGTCAATGAAAAGTGTTAATAAACAACAAGGTTTTACACTACTAGAGTTGTTGGTGGTATTAGGCATTATTGCTATGTTAGCGGGTATTGTGGGGCCGCAAGTCATGAAACATATGGGTGCTGCAAAAATAAAAGCCGCCAAAGTACAAATTGAAGATATATCGACAGCGCTTGATATGTACAAACTGGATATTGGCAATTATCCGAGTAATCAGCAGGGTTTGATTGCATTGATAGAAAAACCAGCTGACAGCAAACAATGGAATGGACCTTATTTGAGAAAAGAGAAAGTCCCCGTCGATCCTTGGCAGCAAGAATATCATTATCAACAACCCGGCCAACATGGGAAATTTGATTTATACAGCTATGGTGCTGACGATAAACAAGGTGGGGAAGGTGATGATCAAGATATTAATAGTTGGGAATAATGAAGGTAAAACTGACCACTAATCGCGGGTTTAGCTTAGTTGAAGTGATTGTGGTATTAGTGATTGCAGTATTAGGTTTTAGTGTGATAGCGAATAATATAAATTCCGGTAATTATGCGACCAAATTGCAATTAGTCGCTCAAGATATAGCCTCAGCATTACGCTATGCACAATCGCAAGCATTAATGACACAAAAATCTATATCTGTTGATATAGACCTTAGTAATAATAGTTATGTGATTAGTCATCAGCAAAAAACATACAGTTTTAATAAAGAAATAGTGGTTATATTGGAAATTGCAGAACAAGAATATACCGCAGATCAGATAGCGAAGATAAGATTTTTCCCTGATGGTTCTTCAACCGGTGGACGAATAAAACTAGAGTGGGCAAAAAATGTTAAACAAATAGATGTTAATTGGATCACTGGCAAAGTAACCATTAATGAAAAAGCATAAAGGATTCTCGTTAATCGAAATTATGATTGCTTTTGTGATTATGTCTATTGCATTAACGATAGTGATTCGTGTATTTGCAACAGGACAGAGAGTTGTTGCTGAAACTGAAAATTATACGATAGCAGTGCAAATAGCAGAATCATTAATGGCAAGAGTGGGTGAGGATATAAGCTTAGACCAAAGTCAACTTGAAGGTGAAGTAGAAAATAAATATGACTGGCAAGTTAATATTGAACCTCTATTTATTAATTATAAATCATTCATTGATGACCAATCTAACGCCAACTTGCAATTGAAAAAAATCAATGTCCAAGTGGGTTGGGATGATGGAAATAACACTGCCAGAGTCGAATTAAATGCAATTAAGCAACAAATAAGACTATGACAAAAGCTAAGCAATTATTCAAAAAAGGATTTACTTTGATTGAGGTATTAATTGCGTTATCGATGTTAAGCATAATGATGGGATTGTTATTTACAAGTATGCGGACATCAGTTGAGGGTTGGCATACAGCAGAAAATAGAGTAGAGCGAACTAATCAAAAAGCGGTGTTTTATCAGTTTTTTAAACAACATCTAGTCAATGCAAAACCTTTATATGAAATTAATGATAATGATGAAACTCAGTTAACCGATATAAAAAAAATGATTTTTCAGGGCGATTCGACACATATTAAATTTGTGTCTTCTTTACCTGCAGCATCAATTAGAAAAGGCGAACAAATTTTTAATATTGGTATGAGTCAAAAAAATCCAGACACCATTACCGTTACATTGACACCTTATAGGGAGCAGAAAAACTCAGTTGATGAATCCATATTAATAGATCATGTCAAACAACTAGAGTTTTCTTATTTTGGAAAAATAAATGAGAATTTTGACAGAATTTGGGAAACTGAGTGGCACGATATGGAAGAGCAGCCGAGATTAGTCAGGATAAAAGTGGTATTAGATGATAATAGTATCTGGCCTGAGATGATTTTCCCATTAAAAATAGTATCTTGGCATACATCATCTTCAAATCAACAAGATTATAAAAGTTTTACTGATGGCAATGACAAGACTAAGTAGTTTTCCTCAATCTGGTTTTGCATTAGTGATATTAATCTGGATATTAGGCTTATTAAGTTTAATGGCAGCGAGTTTTACACAAACGATTAGGCGAGAAATTAGTATTAGTCATGGGCTTAAAACTAATGCAAGTGCTTTAGCAATAGCCGAAACTTGGTTGATGATTTCAGGCTTTATGCTGACAAATCCTGATCCTCAACAACGTTGGGCAGCTAATGGCGCTATTTATCAAGCGAATATAAATTCAGCTGAGGTAAGAATTAGAGTGTTTTCGGAAACGGGTAAAGTAGATATCAATACGGCAAAAGATGATTTATTACATGCGGTCATTAATTATGCTGTAAAAGATTTAAGGCAACAAAATGCTTTATTTGACGCAATAGTGGATTGGCGTGATGCAGATGAAGAATCACATCCATTCGGTGCAGAAGCCATTCAATATGCCAAAGTAGGATTGCCATATAAACCCAGTAATCAAGCATTTCAGAGCTTAGATGAACTGCAATTAGTGCTAGGAATCGATGAGGCTATTTTCAACTCTCTCCAAGGATTAGTAACCGTCTATTCGGAAAAACCAGCGGTTGATTATAGTTTAGCCAGTGAGGCAGTACTCAAAGCAATATTACAGGAATATCAGAATAAAAATATCCATGATATTGAGTTAGAGAATAGTGTTAATAATAGACGGGATAATAGAGCATTAAAAAATCAATTAGCAGAGAAATCAGATATTTTCACGATTATTGTTGAAACACGTATGGATGATGGTTCTGCCGCCAGTATAGAAACTGTTATAAAAACCCAAGACCAACAAGATAATAGGATTCTTGATTGGCGCTATGGGCAAAAAAATCAATCATTATTTGATGATGTCTTTTTAAACCAAGTCATCCTTATTCAAAATGAATTTACAAACAACCATTAATTTTGACTTAAAACGCTTTTGGGTCTGGTGGATTGATGAAATAAGTTTTTTTGTGCCGAAAAAAGTAAAGTCAATGTTAGTTGATCAAAGTGGCATATTAGTGGTTTTAAAAAATGAAAATAGATTTGAATTAAAGTTTTATAAAAAAAATGAGCATAGTGCGTTTTTAAACCTTTCAATTGATACTGACGCGCATGAGGATTTTATTCTTATCAAAGAGAAGTATCCCTATTTAGAGAAAGCGAAAATTGTCTTGGTTTTAAGTGAAGAAATCTCGATAAGAAAGATTATCAATATACCGTTAGTCGCCTATGATAATTTGCAACAAGTGATTGGCTTTGAGTTGAATCGCTATACACCATTTACCCCTGAGCAAGCCTATTATTCATTCATTCCGGTAGGTAAAACTGACTATGAGCAGATTAAGCTAGTGTTAGTGCTAACGCCGAAATACATTTTAGATGATATTCTGGAGAAGCTTTTCAACTTAAATATATTTCCAGATAAGGTCGATTGCGACAATGCAAATCATAACAAACAAGACTACGATTTATTGCCAGATAAGTACAGGCCAATAGAGGATAGTTATAAAAAAAATATTAGACTATTGACGACTTTGATGATGTTTTCTTTGTTTTTATTAGTCATGATAGTGCCTGTGTGGCGATTAGATAATACGGTTGATGTTTTAAGAAAAAAAATTAATCTATCTGAAAGTAATTTTAATAAAACTATCCAACAACAACAGGAAATACAATCGTTAAAAAAACAAACTGAGGCATTGATTGAAATAAAAACCGATAAACCTGTTGTAGTAGAGTTATTGAAGGAATTAACTCATTTATTAAAAGATGATACTTGGTTAATTAATTTTCAATATATCGATAATAAGCTGCAGATTCAAGGGGTTTCACCCAACGCTTCGGCATTAATCGGATTATTGGAAGCATCATCAATGTTTAGCAATGTAATGTTTGTTTCCCCAATTACTCAAGATAAGAACTCCGGTAAAGAGCGCTTTCAAATTAGTCTGGATCTAAACACTCATGGTGCTAATTTTAATCCTGCTGAAAAAGGATTGGTGGTCAATGAATGATATACATCACAAGCGCTGGATTGCATTGGCTGTATTGGTGTTGTTTATCGTTATATTGACTTTTTCTATTATTTATCCATTGTTTTCGATGTGGATAGAAAGTTATCAACAAAAATCTGAATTAGTTTTTAAACTCCATAAACAACAGTCTATATTAGATATTCAAGATGCTATTGCCGATAATCTTGAAGGTGTTAGAAAACAGTTTCAATCTCAAAATTATTTTACTAGCCAAGAAACTGAATCACTAGCCTCTGCAGAATTACAAAATATCATTAAAATAGCCATTGCCCAAAACGGCGGTCAATTGATTAGTACTCAAGGTTTACCGAGTGAAAACCTTAATCAGTTTTTAAAAATTATTGTCAGTGTTAGATTAATCACTAATATGGAATCTCTGTCTTCGGTATTGGTTTATTTGGAGTCTAATAATCCGGTTATGGTGATTGATAATTTGGATATTTCACCATCAAGAACCATGAGATCAAATACCAATTTGGTTAATCAAAACTCACTATTGAATGTTAATTTCAAAATTTCTAGTTTCATGAGGTTAAAATCCTAATGATTTATAACTATATTCGGCTAGAGTTTACTGTTTGTATTTTGCTTATTTTACTTTTATTGGTTGAATATGGTGTTGAGTTATTAATGGATAAGTCTATTTATAGTTTAACCACTAGACCATCACTGACTTATCAAGCTGTTGTACTGCCAACACTGTCTCTGACTAATGGCGTTTTTAAGAATGATAGTGAGGTACATGATAGGCCTTTATTTAGTGAAGATAGAAAGCCACAACATTCAAATTCTATTACACTTGAAACCGCTAATGCAGATATGGGGGCTTTAGATAACTGGTTGCTAATTGGTGTTTTTACTAATGATGAAAAAATCTATGCCTTGTTTAAAAACAAAAATGAAAATAAGAAATATCTAAAACTATTAGAGAATCAAATTTTAGCTGGTTGGCTAATTAAGCAAATAAAACCTAATCATGTTCTATTCGAGTTATCTGGTCAGGAGCGCATCTTAGAACTAATCACTATTAAGCCAAAAACCAAACCTTCAGCCGATTATGATCCCACTCTTAAACGGTAATTTAATCCCTGTCTATGGATTTAAAATGTCATTAAATACGATTCTTTGTCAGTTTTTTATAAAATCGATTGCGATTGCCTTGATTTTATCGATTAGTGGTTGTGAGTTGATTGGCCCGCAATTGCACCAAAAGTTACCCTTAACCGCAGTTAATAAAATTCAAGATGAAGGCTTGTTACTGCCACAATTAGCTAATCAGTCTAACTTGGATACCGATAGTAATAAAACAAAAGTTGAAATTTTTAATGCCGATGAAACTGCTTCAGGCCTAGAAAAACTTCAACTCAAGGCTAACAGTCATTCGGGGGATAAGGGTGAGTTTAGTTTGAATTTTAATGATGCTGATATTACCGAAGTGGCTAAGGTGATACTCGGTGATATTTTAAATAGAAACTACACCATCTCGCCATTGGTAACTGGTAAAGTGGTATTGCAAACCACTAAGCCGTTGACTAGAAGCGAATTAATTCCAACTTTAGAAATGTTGTTGACTATTAATAATGCCGCTTTGACCGAACAGAATGGTATGTATCTTATTAAGCCCGCTAACGAATCTTTATACAGCAGTTCAATTAGCTCGCTGTCTAGTTCTAAAATGCCGATTGGTTATCAAACTAAAGTCATTCCTGTTAAAAATGTCTCAGCGATGGAATTGTCTGATTTACTCAAACCTTTATTGCCGGAAAAATCTTTATTGCATGTAGATAGTTCAAAAAATTTGATATTGGCAGCAGGTTCTGGTTATGAGATTAACCGTATTATTGATTTAGTTAATATTTTTGACATTGATATTCTAAAAGGACGTTCATTTGCTTTATTTACCCCAGCCCATGTCAATGCGGGCAAAATTATTGATGAACTCAATCAAATTTTTAATACTAAAAAGGAAAAAGAAGGCGAGGTGAGTTTTTTTCGCTTTATTGAAATTGAAAGACTGAATGCGATTTTGGTGATTACTCATCAAGAGCATTATCTAAGAAGTATAGAAAATTGGATTTTACGTTTAGACAGAGTCAATGCCGAGTCTGCTGGTGGGGTTAATGTTTATCGAGCTCAACATGTTAATGCTTTGGATTTATCTGATACATTAAATAATATCTTTAAAAATGGCACTCAAACTAGCAGTAAGGCGTCGATTGCTTCCGGCAGAAAGTCTTTGTCAGCGTCGAATAAATCAGATAAAAGCAATGATGGCGCTATGGGTGCTAACCAAAATGACGAAACTAAAAGCTTAAGTAAACCCAGTAGTGGTTTATTAGGGTCTGGTGCTGCTTCTGGCGCAAATAATAATGAATTACCGAATGTCAAAATCATTGCTGATACGGTTAATAATTCTTTAATCATTGTGGCTACGGCGCAAGAATATAAAGTGATTCAGAATGTTTTAAAACAGATTGATGTGTTGCCGTTACAAGTCATGATAGATGCCACTATTGTTGAAGTGACGCTTAATGATCAGTTGAAATACGGCATACAATGGTATTTAACTCATAATAATGGTGGTACTAATATTATTACCGGTGGTTCTGCTTCTCCACCTGATGGTATAAATTTAACCGATATTGCCAAAGGCGTTACGACTGGCGGTTTTTCTTATGCGTTTTCCAGTGGCTCTAAAGATATTAATGCCGTTTTACAGGCGAGTGCTACCGATAATAATATCAATGTTATTTCTTCACCTTCATTAATGGTTCTTAATAATCAAGAAGCCTCTATCAAAGTCGGCGATTCTGTACCTATCCGCTCTTCAATTTCTACTAATTTAAACAATAGTACCCCCGGCGGTATTCAAACCAGTTCGATTCAAATGATAGATACCGGTATTCATTTAGCTGTCAGGCCGCGTGTTAATGCCGGTGGTTTGGTGTCTATGGATATTTTACAAACCGTTAATCAAGCTAAAGCCACTACTGATATTTCTGGGATTGATTCGCCGACGATTACTAAACGTGAAATTGAAACCAGTGTAGTGGTGCAAAATGGTGAAACCATTGCTTTAGGTGGTTTAATCAAAGAAAGTAATGATCATTCCAGATTTGGTGTCCCTGTATTGCATGAAATACCACTGTTTGGCTCATTATTTGGCAGTACCAGTCGCAATAAAGATAAAACTGAGTTGGTGGTTTTACTGACGCCTAGAGTGATGAAAAGTAGACAAGATGCTCAAGATGTGACGGAAGAATTTAAACGTAAATTAACCGGCATTTATGTAGAGCCAATTAACATTAATAATAACTTGATTAATTAATAGTTATGGATATTATCGAGCCTGCTGATGTTTATGATGATTTTATTGATCAATTGAAACAAAATGGTCATTTATCCGATAATGATTTGAATAAAGTCAAGCGCTTGCAAAATGCTGGTCAAGATGATGTTTTGCCGATTATGTTAATTCGCCTTGGTATCTGTTCAGAACAAGATATAGCTAATACATTTTCTATGTTGACTCATATAGAACATATTGCTGCTGATAGAATGCCTAATGAAGCGATTTTACCGGATTTGGTTTCGTTTCGTTTTCTTAAACAATATCATTTAGTGGGTATTGCCAAAAATGAAAAGGAGTTAATTATTGCTGTTGTTGACCCGCTTGATGATTATGTGGTTCATGCGTTGAAATTAGCTACGGGTCATAATATCGTGCTTAAAATTGGCTGTTTATCGGATATAGATTCTGCTTTAGAACATCAGTACGGTCAAGGTAAGTCGGAAATGGATAAATTAAAGGATAATTTCAGCTTTGATGAGGATAGTAATGATGATTTAGAGCATCTCAAGGACTTAGCCAGCGAAGCACCGATTATCAAAATGGTGAATTTGATTTTGCAAAAAGCCGTTGAGAATTTGGCATCGGATATTCATATCGAGCCCTTTGAAGGCAGTTTAAAAGTGCGATTACGGATTGACGGCGTGTTACACGATATTGATTCGCCTCCGGTTGCATCGACTGCGGCAGTTTTGTCGCGGATAAAAATTATGGCGAAATTAAATATCGCCGAACGCCGATTACCTCAAGATGGCCGAATTAAATTACAAATTATCGGTAAAGAGTTGGATTTGCGCGTTTCGACGATTCCGACTTTATTTGGTGAAAGTGTGGTGATTCGCTTACTGGATCAAGATAATGCGGTATTAGATTTTGCCAGACTGGGATTTGTTGGCAAACACGCCCATCAGTTTATGGATTTATTAACCCGTCCACATGGGATTATTTTAATCACTGGTCCTACCGGTAGCGGTAAATCGACCACACTCTATGCGGCGCTTAAAAGCTTAAATACTTCGGAACGTAAAATTATTACCGTCGAAGATCCGGTTGAATATCAGCTTGAGGGTATCAACCAAATCCAAGCTAAACCACAAATCGGTTTAACTTTTGCATCGGCTTTACGATCAATTGTCAGGCAAGACCCCGATGTGATTATGATTGGCGAAATGCGCGATCTTGAAACCGCCAAAATTGCCGTGCAATCGGCATTAACTGGTCATTTAGTGCTGTCTACTTTACACACCAACGACGCCGCAGCCGGAATCACCCGTTTACAAGATATGGGGCTGGAAGATTATCTTCTCAGCTCGACTATCAATGGCATTTTGGCTCAGCGCTTGGTGCGTATGCTGTGTGTCCACTGTAAGCAAGCCGAGTTAGCCTCGCAGATTGTGATTGATGATTTGCATTTGCGGGATTGGCAACCAGACGGGGAAATCGTTTTGCATAAAGCGATTGGTTGTTCGGCGTGTAATCGCACTGGCTATAAAGGCCGTTTGGCTATTCTGGAATTGTTATTAATGAGTGATGCGATTCGTAAACAAATCATGCAACATGAAGAAGCGTTCAACATTCATCAATTGGCAATCTCAGAAGGCATGACCACTATGTATGAAGATGGCATATTGAAAGCCTTGCAAGGTCTTACCTCTATTGAAGAAGTGATGCGAGTGACTAACGAGGCTTAATCGTTTGTTAATCCGCTGCTTTGATCGTTATCCGCTAAACGATAGCCAACCCCAACTTCAGTCAATAGATAACGCGGTCTAGCGGGGTTAATTTCCAATTTATGGCGCAACTGACCCATATAAATTCTTAAATAATGGTGGTCGTTGATATGTTCAGCGCCCCAAACTTCGTTTAGCAACTGGCGATGGGTGACCACCAAATCGGCATGGCGAATTAAGATGCTTAATAAACGGTATTCAATTGGCGTAACGCGCACTTCGTTATCGGCCATAAATACTTTGCGTCTAGCCAAATCGACCTTGAGATCACCGGATTGGAATAAGTCATTGCTGTTATTGATGCGATTGATACGGCGTAACAATGCTTGCAAACGCGCTTGTAACTCACCGGTGCTAAACGGTTTGGTTAAGTAATCATCCGCCCCGGCATCTAAAGCCATAATTTTGTTTTGCTCTTGACTACGCGCAGACAAAATTAGAATCGGCAAATCGGCGCTATGACGAATTCGTTTAGTTAAAGTGATGCCGTCGATATCCGGTAAACCCAGGTCGAGAATAATTAAATCGGGTTGTTCGGTTTTGAGTTTGGCCAAGCCGGTTTTACCGTTTTCGGCTTCGATGATTCGCCAGCCGCGATGTGTCAAGGCGGTGGTTAAAAAGCGCCGAGTTTGGGGATCATCCTCGATGACTAATAGCAAAGCTTGGGTGGCGTTACTCATGAATCTAAGGCTTCTTGCCAATGCAGTTGCGGTGGTTCGTGACAAGGTAGTTCAATCACAAATACGGCACCACGGCCTTGGCGATTAGTGGCATAAATGCTGCCACCATGCGCTTCAATAATGGTGCGGCATAAAGTTAAACCAATACCAACCCCGCTTTCATGGCTTTCTGGTTGGAACCGGTAAAACTTATCAAACAAACGCTCTTCCATGCCTTTCGGAATCCCCAAACCATAATCGGCAACGCTGATTTTGACCTTATTGTCTAAAACTTCGGCGCTAATATCGATGGGGCTACCGTTAGGGGTATATTTGATGGCATTTTCAATCAGGTTACTAAACACCTGCTCAACCAAAACCGCGTCAATCCATAACAAAGGCAACGATTCCGGTAATAAAGTTCTTACTGGTCGATTCGCTAAATTACGTTGTAAGCGGGTGAGGGCGCTACCGACAATTTCTTCAATGGCATTCCAATCTTGATGCAAAACAATTTCACCGGTACTTAAACGCGCCATGTCGAGAATTTTGCTGGACAGTTCCGACATCCTTTGCGCTTCATCGAGAATTACTTTATGGACATCTAATTGTTCTTCACTTGAAAAATCGCTGTTGTTGTCAATTAAAGCGGTACTGGCGGCAATGATGCGGGTTAATGGTGTGCGTAAATCATGGGAAATCGCACTTAATAAAGCGTTACGCATCGACTCGGTTTCCGCCTGTAAACGGGCGCTATTGGCTTGGCTACTGAGTTGTTGTCGTTGTAGGGTTTGGGTAATCAGATTGCGAAAGGTATCCAGAAAAGTAACCACATCAGGGTTATTGAGGTCGTTAATCGCTTCAATCACCAATACCGCTTGGTTATCCAATGGGTAATAAATCGCTGTTTCAGCCTCTTGGATAGCCTTGGCTTGATTAAGACTTTGTTGAGCAAGCGGCAAATCAACATGGCCTAATGAGACATTGAGCGGGGCGTGGTTTGGGTAGCGTAATTGCTGTTGTTGATTAGGAAACAGCAGCACAGATTTGGCGGCAAAATCGTTAAAAATATGTTGAACCGCGATTTCGGCAACTTCAATTGGATTTTGCGCATTCGATAACGCTTGGCTGAGTCGATATAAAGCATTAGCGCGCTGTTCTCGTTGAGTGGCGATTTGTGCTTGTAAGCGTAATCCTTCCACAAAATTACTGGTGACGCTGGCCACCACAATCATCACCGATAAGCCGATGATGTTTTCCAAGTCATTAATCGCAAACGAAAAAATCGGCGATGCGTAATAGAAAGCAAACACCGCCGCACTAATCAGCGACGCGGTAATCGACGCCCCGCGCCCATAGCGACTGGCGACTAAAAACACCCCCAGCAAATAAATAATCAAAATACTGGCGGGGCCGATGACATGGCGCAAAGGCCAGTCGATTAAAGTACAAAGCAACGGTGTCGCAATCCCCCACAGATAACCTTGCCAAGGCGCAGGGCGCTGATGGGCATATAACAAACCGGTATTTTGCGGAGTAGGTGACAAGCAAAGGCCCTAGTCAGTTTAAAAAGAGGCAGCGTTAATCAAGAAATGTACACCGATGCTGGCAAAATAGCCTAGTAATATCAAAGGTGTCCATTTCATATGGCTGCTAAAGGTATATTGACCTTTGGCTTGACCGAGCAAACCAATCCCCGGCGCAGAGCCAATCGCCAACAAACTACCGCCAACCCCTAAAGTTAAGGTCAATAGTAACCATTGACCTTGGGGAATATCAGGATGCATAGTCAAAATTGCGAACATCAAAGTGCCGTTATCCACGAATGCTGACGATAAACCAATCAAAATATTGGCAAGACTTGGGCTTAACTGACCATAAAGAATTTGCGAAATCGCATCTAAATAACCGATATAGCCAATCCCGCCGATGCCCATCATCGCCCCATAAAAAAACAACAAGGTGTCCCATTCCAAACGCCCGACTTTTTCAAAAATGTCCAAACGATTATGTTGGCTTTGATAGTCAGCACCGCCAAAAAATAACGCAAATTCGGATTGAGTCTGATCAGGTGATGATTTTTGTAGATAAAAATAGAAGAACTGTAATAACGACAACCCAGCCATCATGCCGGCTGCGGCTGGCATGTGCAGATTCATGTCAAACATCACTGCCAAAGCAATCGTTACCGCAAATAAAACAATAATCCGTTTCGCGCCACGCGGCAGTTTAATCACTTCGCTGTTGATGCTGGGTTTATCTTTAGGGATAGCCAAAAACAGCCCAAAAGCCGGAATCAAGAAATTCACCAAGCAAGGAATGAAAAGCTTAAAAAACTCCACAAAGCCTAAAATGCCGTGTTGCCAAACAAACAGCGTAGAAATCCCGCCTAACGGACTAAAGGAGCCACCAGCATTGGTGGCAATAATAATGTTGATACAGGCCAATGAGACAAACTTAGGACTGTCTTTTCCAACCGCCACCACAACAGTCCCCATTAATAACGCCGCTGTTAAACCATTCACCACGCTGGCGATAAAAAACACCAAAATCCCGGTAATCCAAAACAACTGTCGATAATTTAACTGTTTACTCACCAGCCAAGCTTTTAACGCTTCAAAAATTCGCATGTCTTCCATGGCGTTCAAATAGGTCATCGACACCATGATGAATAGCAATAACTCCATATAAGACTGTAAATTGCTTTTGAAGGCGGTAACCGCCGGTAAATCATTACCGTGTTGTTGATAAGCCAACACAATCACAAACCAGATCAAAGCAGCGGCTAATAGCATCGGTTTGGATTTGCGTAACTGAGTGGATTCTTCAAACATCGCGGCGATATAAGCCGCCACCATCACCGCCACCGAAAAATAACCGACCCAATGATGGGTTAAATCAAGATGTGTAAGGTCATCGGCAAACGCCAAATTGGGCAGTAAACAGACCAGTAAAGCCAAAATCCCCAAACCCTTTTTCACCATTATTGTTCCTTGTTAAATCGATTGACTGAAGCAGTTGCGGCGATTTTAGGTTGGGGCGTGTAAAGATGGTGTAAAGATGGGGGTTGATAGCGGAGGATAAACGCTTATTTTGCTAACGGTTTTATGCTGTAGGGTGGCACCGGATAGCAATTGAAGGTATTGGTATTAAGCAATACTTTAAAGGTACGCGATGCCTACCCTACAAAGCTTAGGAGAGCAGAGGCTATGCAGGGTTTAAGTCGGTTATTTACTGAACTGATGTTACGCAGCATTTGTGATTTTTAACGCCATTGGAATTAGCTGACTACCTTTGCTTTGTCATCCCGTTAGGGATCCCTTGGTTTTAAACGTAGTGAATCACTTAGAGGCCAAGGGATTCCTAGCGGAATGACAAAACCAAAA
>CAMCSF010000024.1 GCA_945877625.1 Methylomonas koyamae
AACCCGCTAAATTTGGATATTCGCATGAGCGACTTGTTGACTGTATTTAAAGAAACCTCAGCCTTGTATGGCGGCAATGCCAGCTATGTTGAGTCGCTCTATGAGCAATATCTTAGCGACCCCGATTCAGTGGAAGCGAGTTGGAAACAGCGTTTTGATGTCATCCACTCAGGCTCTACCCAAGACACCCCTCACAGCGTGATTGTTGACCATTTTGAAAAGCTGGCGATCAACGAACCGGGGCGCTTGGCGCGGATGCAGGGTTTTACCGAACAGAGCGTTAAAAAACAATCAGCGGTTGCCGGCTTAATCAATCAATACCGAGTCAAAGGCCATCATATTGCCCGTAATAATCCGCTCGGTAAGCCAATCACTATCCCCGCTGATTTGGAGCCGAGTTATTACGGTTTAACCGAAGCCGATATGAACACCCTGTTCGATACCGGCGGTTTGTGTGGCGTCGATCGTTTGCCTTTGCACCAAATTATCGACACCTTGAACGCGATTTACTGCGGCAGCATCGGCAGTGAATACATGCACATCATCGATAGCGAAGCTAAATCTTGGATTAAAGATAAGTTAGAAGGCGCTAAACCAAACTTTGCCAGCCATAGCGACAAACGGGTTTGGCTATTAAAACAACTGACAGCCGCCGAGGGTTTTGAACGCTTTTTACATCGCAAATATGTTGGTCAAAAACGCTTTTCCTTAGAAGGCAGCGAATCTTTGATTGTGATTCTCGATGAAATTATCCAAAGCGCTGGTGAGAGTAAAGTCAAAGAAATGGTGTTAGGGATGGCGCATCGCGGGCGCTTAAATGTGTTAGTCAACATCATGGGCAAAAGCCCTGCGGCTTTATTTGGCGAATTTGAAGGCACCCATACTTCAACACCGGGTGCGATTACCGGCGATGTTAAATATCACATGGGATTTTCATCCAACATTGCCACACCGGGCGGTGCGATTCACTTAACCTTGGCATTTAATCCTTCGCACTTGGAAATTATTAACCCAGTGGTGGAAGGCTCGGTTAAAGCTCGCCAAGATCGCCTAGGTCAATCGGGAATCGCAGAAATTTTGCCGGTTTTGATTCACGGTGATGCCGCATTCGCCGGTCAAGGTATCGTGATGGAAACCTTAAATATGTCAGAAACTCGCGCCTTTAATACCGGTGGCACTGTACATATTGTGATTAATAATCAAATTGGCTTTACCACCAGCAACCCATTTGACGCCCGCTCCACTTTATATTGCACCGATGTCGCCAAAATGATTCAAGCGCCGGTGTTTCATGTGAATGGCGATGATCCAGAAGCGGTGGTATTTGTTAGTCAATTGGCGATGGACTATCGAATGAAGTTCAACAAAGACGTGGTGATTGATTTAATTTGCTATCGTCGTCATGGTCATAATGAGGCCGATGAACCGGCGGCTACCCAGCCAATGATGTATCAATCGATTGCTAAATTGCCAACCACTCGCCAACTTTATGCGCAACAATTGCTCAATGAAGGCGTGTTAACCCCAAGCGCGATTGAAGCCATGGAGCAAGCCTATTTAGAGCTGCTCAAACAAGGCCAACGGGTTTCCAGACCGATGATTGAAAACCATCAGTATTCCTACTCAACCCGTTGGGAACCGTTTTTAAATCAACCTTGGGACGCGCCTTGTCAAACCGCAGTTAGCTTAGAAAGTTTGCAATTGTGCAACCAACGTCTGCAAATTTTCCCTGAAGGTTTCATTTTGCATCCACGGGTTGCCAAAGTCATGGAAGATCGTCAGAAAATGACCGATGGCGAATTACCGCTGGATTGGGGCTATGGCGAAAATATGGCTTATGCGACCTTATTATTAGAAGGTTACAACCTACGGATGAGTGGCCAAGACGTTGGCCGTGGCACCTTTTCACATCGTCACGCTATCTTACAAGGCCAAACCAACGGCCAATGTTATCTGCCCTTGAAATACCTCAGTCCCAACCAAGGCAAACCACAAATTTTCAATTCGCTATTATCTGAAGCAGGGGTTTTAGGCTTTGAATACGGCTACAGTGCCACTGAACCCAATACTTTAGTGATTTGGGAAGCACAATTTGGTGACTTTGCCAATGGCGCACAAGTGGTGATTGATCAATTCATTAGCTCCGGCGAAACCAAATGGGGCAAACTCAGCGGTTTGGTGATGTTCTTGCCGCACGGTTTTGAAGGTCAAGGCCCAGAACATTCATCGGCACGCTTGGAGCGTTATCTGCAACTGTGTGCCGACCAAAACATTCAAGTTTGCGTCCCCACTACCCCCGCGCAGATTTTCCATTTACTGCGCCGGCAATTGCTGCGCCAATACCGTAAGCCATTGATTGTCATGACGCCGAAAAGCTTATTGCGGCATAAATTGGCAGTTTCCAGCTTGAACGATTTAACCACTGGTGAATTTTTACCGGTGATTGGCGAAATCGATCCGATTCAGCCAGAGCAAGTCACTCGCCTAGTGTTGTGTAGCGGCAAAGTTTATTACGATTTACTGGAAACTCGCCGCCAAGACGATTTAAAGCACATCGCGATTATTCGAGTTGAACAGCTTTATCCGTTCCCTGTGGCACATTTCAAACGGGAAATTAGCCAATACCCGAATTTGCAAGACATCGTTTGGTGTCAGGAAGAACCCAAAAACCAAGGTGCTTGGTATCAAAGCCGCCACCATTTTGTTGATAACATTGATAACGGTATCAACTTAAGCTATGCCGGTCGTGTTGCTTCGGCGGCACCCGCGGCGGGCAATTACAAAACCCATCAAAACGAACAACGCGCTGTCGTTCACAGCGCTCTTTACGGCAACAGCTAAGGAAATTTCATGAGTTTAG
The DNA here is from genome assembly GCA_945877625.1 of Methylomonas koyamae. Classification (GTDB taxonomy): domain Bacteria; phylum Pseudomonadota; class Gammaproteobacteria; order Methylococcales; family Methylomonadaceae; genus Methylomonas; species Methylomonas koyamae_C. The sequence goes on from CAMCSF010000024.1 coordinate 2,861, forward strand.
ATATTCTGGTTCCCGTTCTCCCTGAATCGGTCAGCGATGCCACTTTAGTGGTTTGGCACAAAAAAATCGGCGACTGGGTTAAAGAAGGCGAAAACTTGGCTGATCTTGAAACCGATAAAGTCATTTTAGAAGTCCCTGCCCCACAATCGGGTGTGTTGCAAAGCATCCAAATTCAAGGCGGTGAAGTGGTGGTCAGCGGTCAAATCTTGGCGCAATTAAAAACTGAAGCGCCCCAAGCGGCTAAAACTATCAGTCCAGATGAGCCACCCTTAAGCCCATCGGTAAGACGCTTGGTTGCAGAAACCGAGGTTGATCCTAATGCGATTAGCGGCTCTGGCAAGCATGGCCGGATATTAAAATCCGATGTTGAAAACTACTTAAATCAGCAACAACCACAAACACAACCAACAGCCCCAAGCACCAGCGGTGTTAGCTTACGCCCCGAACAACGGGTACCGATGACTCGGCTTCGCGCCAAGGTTGCGGAACGATTGTTACAAGCGCAACAAAATGCGGCGATGCTGACCACTTTTAACGAGGTCAATTTAAAAGCCGTGATTGATTTGCGTAATCAATACAAACAGCGTTTTGAAGATAAACATACAATTAAACTGGGCTTTATGTCGTTTTTTGTTAAAGCCTCAATTGAAGCTTTAAAGCGCTTTCCAGCAATTAACGCCTCCATCGACGGCAACGACATTATTTATCACGGCTATTACGACATCGGCATTGCCGTCACCACTCAACGCGGTTTAATCGTGCCAATTTTGCGCGATGCTGATCAACTCGACTTCGCAGGTATCGAAAAAGGCATTCAAGATTTTGGCAACAAAGCGCGTAATGGCTCAATCAGCACCGAAGATTTAAGTGGCGGAACCTTTACCATTACTAATGGCGGCATCTTTGGTTCGATGCTATCGACGCCGATTCTTAATCCACCGCAATGTGCGATTTTGGGAATGCATGCGATTAAAGATCGCCCCGTGGTGGAAAATGGCGAGATTGTGATTCGACCGATTATGTATCTGGCTTTGTCTTATGACCACCGTTTAGTCGATGGCAAAGAAGCGGTGCAGTTTTTGGGTGTGATTAAAGAATGTCTGGAAGCCCCAGCGCATTTATTGCTAAATATTTAAGCCATGCCGAACCTTACGCAAATGGGAGTTTGGCTGAAAAATCACTGGTGCCGTTTGAATGGCGATCAGGCTTATCAGCGTTATCTGATTCATTGGCAACAACATCATGCCGAATCAGAAACACAGCCTTTAAGTCGAAAAGCGTTTTTTGCAGCCGAAACCCAACGTAAATGGAACGGCGTTAAGCGCTGTTGTTAGTCAAAGTCAGCCTAATTACTATACACTGCGTTAATTTTGTTAAATTCAGCGCCTAGCCTATTGCCATTGTATCGCCATGAGAAAAACAGACTTTTCCAACCTTGCCTTTGTTCGTGATTTTTTTCAGCGATTTTTGCCCAATTCCCAAGTTGTCGCGCTGGCAATTATTTTGTTAGTTGGCTCGTTTTTAATTTATAGCTTGGCTGGTTTATTAATGCCAGTATTTGCCTCGGTGGTTTTAGCTTATTTATTAGAAGGTTTGGTTAATCGCACAGAAAACCGCAATCTGCCGAGATTGGTCGGGGTTTATTTAGTTTTTTCAGGCTTCCTTGCGGCTTTGGGCTTTGTTTTATTTGTTTTACTGCCAATGGTTTCTGAACAGACTGTGCAATTAGTGCAACGCATCCCAGAAATCGTCGCCAGCGCACAAATTGAAATCATGCGCTTACCGGAAAAACACCCAGAATTAATTAGCGACACCCAAATTAAAGAGATTTTATTCTCGATCCAACAAGACTTAATCCGTTACGGCCAAAATATTATTTCCGGCTCAGCAAAATCGTTTGCTGGTCTAGTGGCTGCGATTATTTATTTATTCTTAGTGCCAATGATGGTGTTTTTCTTCTTAAAAGATAAAACCACTTTATTAAACTGGTTCGAGCAATTCTTACCAACAGACCGCAATTTAATCTTGAGCGTCTGGCAAGAAGTTGATGCCCAAATTGCCAACTATATTCGCGGTAAATTTATGGAAGTCTTTATTTTATGGGCAACCAGTTATTTGACCTTTTCATTGCTTGACTTGAATTACGCCATGTTACTGGCGGTATTAATGGGCTTATCGGTGATGATTCCTTACGTCGGCGCCACTTTAGTTACCTTCCCAGTTCTCGGTGTAGCTTATGTGCAATGGGGTGGCAGTCAAGGCGATGAGTTTATGTATGTGATTATCGCTTATTCATTAATTCAAGCGATTGATGGGGTTATGTTGGTGCCATTATTATTTTCCGAAGCGGTTAATTTGCACCCGATAGCGATTATTGTCGCTATTTTATTCTTTGGTGGGGTTTGGGGATTTTGGGGCGTATTTTTCGCGATTCCGTTGGCGACTTTAGTTAAGGCAGTTTTGACGGCTTGGCCGAGGTTGGATAGTGTGGCTGTCAATTAAAAAATACCGAGCAAAGTATTTTTAAACGACTCTAACCTCATCCAATAAATCAGGATGTCGATTTAATAGCTTCAACAATTTCACCAAGGCCAGGGGTGGTTTAGTTTTACCGTTCTCATAACGGGAAAAAGCATTAATACCGCCCCCAAAGATTTCCCCTGCTTCTCGTTGATCTAAAGCGAGTTTTTTACGGACACTGGCAATAAAATCAGGATCAACAATGGCTGCATTGACCTGTTTATTAAAAGCCAGCATCAATGCCATTGTGCGTTTTGATTGTTCTGCATCGGTTAGTACTTCATCACAGGATGGACAAAAATCCCCGCTAACAGCAGGAATTAGCGTTGATTCACCTTTATAGGTGTAAGGCAAATCACGAGTATCGTGTACCAATTCAGCAGCTGCACAAGAAGGACATTTCATTTTATAACTCCTTAAACGACACAATAAGCACATCATCAATCACGGTCAATTTAAGATACACCTCACCAACCGTTGTTTTTGGGCGATACACATCTTGCCAAATTTTATGATCCGTATGTGTGGTCATACTTTTATAAAAATCTTGTTGGGTAAGTGCCATGATGACATCAAGCATATCAGCAAAATCCAAACCTAAAAAAGCGGCACCTTCTCGAGCATTTTTAGTCGATTTAACCTTACCTGCATTAATCAAGTCTTTTACAACAGCCAATTTGCAATGCGGTGTATGTTTTTCCATTGACAGCAATAATAACCTACTTGGTTAATTTTACCAAAAAGTAACTATCGCTTTTAAGATATGTGATACCGATACCTTTAATACCAAATCCTCCTCTGCCCTTTTTTAATCTTTTCCTTAAACTCACCCGAGCCAATTTGGACATTATCGATTTTCTGAACTGCGTAACCGTCTAACTCCAAATCATCATCCAATATTGCCTTAATCGGCTTATTGATTATGGCGTTAACCGGTGATTGTTTCTGTTTGTTTTTCATGGGTCTTTCCTGAAATTTCGTCACTTTTAGCAAACAACTTTTGATTGTTTGCTAAAAGACTAACCACGAACATATTCAGGCACAGTGCGATGTCGCACATATAAACACTATAAATTCTCAGAAGCAAAATCCGCTAATCGTGAGCGTTCACCGCGACGCAAAGTAATATGGGCACTGTTTTCCCAGTTTTTAAAGCGATCAACCACATAAGTTAAACCAGAGCTGGTGCCGGTCAGATAAGGCGTATCGATTTGCCCTAAGTTACCAATACAGATAATTTTTGTCCCCGGCCCCGCGCGAGTAATTAGGGTTTTTAGCTGTTTCGGGGTTAAGTTTTGTGCTTCATCGATAATTAGATAACGATTTAAAAATGTTCGTCCACGCATGAAATTTAGCGAGCGAATTTTGACACGATTCATCACCATATTTTGCGAAACGCTTTGCTCCCAATCGGTGTTGCCTGAACGACTCCCCAGCACTTCTAAATTGTCAATTAAAGCCCCCATCCAAGGCGCCATTTTCTCTTCTTCTGTACCGGGTAAAAAACCAATATCTTCGCCCATCGGCATGGTTTCACGGGTCATAATAATTTCTTGAAACGCTTTGCGTTCGAGGGTCATCGACAAACCAGCGGCTAAAGCCAGCAGAGTTTTACCGGTGCCAGCAGTGCCTAATAAGGTCACAAAATCGATATTAGAATCGAGCAACACATTCAAAGCGTAGTTTTGTTCACGATTTTTGGCGCAAATCCCCCAAACGCTATGATTTTTAGTCCGATAATCAATCGCCAACTGCAACACAGCTGTTTCGCCATCACAGGATTTAACAATCGCTTCAAATCCAGAGTCATCGTCAATGTAGACGAATTGATTGGGATACCATTGCTTAACCACAGGACTATGAATCCGATAATAGGTCATATTGTTTTCCAGCCACGATTCCATTTTGGCGCCATGATGTGCCCAAAAATCTGACTCCAAAGCCATCCAGCCGCTATACAGCAAATCAATATCATCAATCGCTTGATCGTTGTGATAATCCTCGGCATTAATTTGTAGGGCGGCGGCTTTGATGCGCATATTGATGTCTTTTGACACCAAAATCACGTTTACTTCGGGAAATTCTTTGGATAACGCTAAAACGGTACTAAGAATTGAGTTGTCGGCAATTTGTCCCGGTAAATCTGCCGGTAACAAATGCGAAAGTTGGTGGGTTTGAAAAAACAATCGACCCTGCTGTTCATGATCACCCGCTAAGCTATTACCAATTTTCGACAACGGTAAGCCATCGTTAATGGTTTGCTGGTTGGCATCTTGAATTAATTGATCTAAAAAACGACTGACTTGACGGACATTGCGGGAAACGTCAGACAAGCCTTTTTTGGCGTGATCCAATTCCTCTAACACCACCATCGGGATGAAGATGTTGTGTTCTTGAAACCGAAAGATTGATGCCGGATCGTGCATCAAAACATTGGTGTCTAATACAAACAGTTTTTTGCCAACAAATTGAATATTCATCGAACTCATCCTTAAAAGTTAAACTGCAAAACCAATAAGGATGAGTGTAACAGCTGCAATAGGCGATTTACATGACAGCGGCAGCTTGTAAATCGGCGTGATACGAAGAACGGACTAATGGCGCACTGGCAACTTGTTGAAATCCAAGTTGTTTGGCAATTTCGGCGTAGCGTTGGAATTGGTCGGGATGAATGTATTCTTTAACCGCCAAGTGGTCTTTGCTGGGTTGTAGGTATTGGCCAAGGGTTAACATACTGCAACCGTGAGCCAATAAATCTTGCATTACCTGCACCACTTCCGGCTCGGTTTCACCAATGCCCAACATTAAACCGGATTTAGTCGGCACCGCTGGCAAGCGTTGTTTGTGCTGTTGTAGCAGTTTTAATGAGGTGTGGTAATCAGCACCGGGACGGGCTTCCAAATACAGTCTGGGCACGGTTTCTAGGTTGTGATTGAACACATCGCAAGCTTGCTTTTCTAAAATATCTAAAGCGACCTCCATGCGGCCACGAAAATCAGGGACTAAAACTTCAACCGTGGTATTCGGGGTTTGCTGGCGAATTTTTTCAATACAAGCGGCAAAATGCCCTGCGCCACCATCTCTTAAGTCATCGCGATTCACCGAAGTAATCACCACATATTTCAACGCCATTGCCGCGATAGTGTTAGCAAGATTTTCTGGTTCTTGCGGGTCAAGTGCTTGCGGTTTGCCGTGAGCAACATCACAGAACGGGCAGCGGCGGGTACACATATCCCCCATAATCATAAAAGTCGCGGTGCCATGATTAAAACATTCGCTTAAATTTGGACAAGCCGCTTCTTCACAGACGGTATGCAAACGGTTTTCGCGCAAAGACTGTTTGATTTGATTAACTTTGTCACCGCTGGGTAGCTTGATACGGATCCAATCCGGTTTACGCAACACAGTTTCTGGCTTTTCGACTTTAATCGGAATCCGCGACAATTTATCGGCGTTACGTTGATGAGTTTCGGGAGTTAAGCGAGAAGGCGCATTCAACTTCATGGTTCGATAGCCTTGATAATGTAATCGACGATGGGAACCGCCAATTCGTGATTGTGAATAGTGACGCCCAAATCAGCCAGTTGTGTGACTTGTAAGCCAGCATAGCCGCAGGGATTGATTTGTGTGAACGGGCTTAAATCCATTTGATTGTTAATGCTAAGACCGTGATAACAGCAACCGCCTTTGATTCGTAAACCTAACGAGGCGATTTTTTGACCCTCGACATATACACCTGGCGCTTTAGCATCGGCTTGGGCTTTGATGCCGTATTGTCTAAGGGTGTAAATCACCGCGTTTTCTAAAATCGACACCATCTGCCGAGGGCCCAAACCTAAGCGCTTTAAATCTGCTAATAAGTAAATCACCACTTGGCCGGGGCCATGATAGGTAATTTGACCACCCCTATCAGTATCGACGACAGGAATTTCGGTCGCAGTTAACAGATGTTCACGCTTGCCATTCAAGCCCAGCGTGTAAATCGATGAATGTTCGGTAATCCAGATTTGATCAGGCGTTTCAGTAGTGCGGGCGGCGGTAAATTGCTGCATTTGCTGCCAAACGCCAACATAGTCTTGCAAGCCTAGTTGGCGTAGTTCGGTAGCCGATTTCACAGGCAATTAAAGCGCCATTAACACTTCGGGATGATCGGTCAATCCTTGATAGATGGCATCCAATTGTTGGCGACTAGTGGCTTCGATGGTGACGGTAACTGATAAATATTTGCCACCGTTGCTGGCACGGGTAGTAACCGCGCCTTCACGAATATCATCGACATGACGACGGACAATTTCCACCACCACTAAATCAAAGTTCTCACTGTGTTTGCCCATTGCCTTGATCGAAAACTCGCAAGGAAACTGCAACAATGATTCAGATTCGGTTTCGATTTCGCTCATGACAAGGATTTTTTATAGGTTTGTAATAAATTATCAACCGTGTGCCAAACAGGGCCTGGCTTGCCTTCGCCAACTGCAACACCGTCTAATTCAATCACTGGCACGATTTCGCGGGTAGAACTGGTCACCCAGACTTCACTAGCGGCTTTGAGTTGTTCAAGACTAATCACATCTTCACGATAAGCGACATTATTGGCAGCGGCTAATTCCAAAATTACATCACGGGTAATGCCTGGCAATATTTCATGATTTTTAGCTGGCGTGACTAACACACCATCAATCACCGCAAATAAATTACTGGCAGCGCCTTCGGTCACATAGCCGTCTTTAACCAACAAGGCTTCGCCACAATCTTGATCCAAAGCTTCTTGGCGTAACAAAATATTAGCCAATAAAGTAATCGCTTTGATATTGCACATTTGCCAACGTGTATCGTCTAAAGTCACCGCTTTAATGCCGCTGATACGACCAGCAAATGGCTTAATTTCTGAACACATCGCAAACACAGTTGGGACAATTTGCTCTGGAAAACCGTGATCACGTTTTGCCGCGTAACCACGAGTGACTTGCAGATAAATGTATTGATCTTTGCTGCTATCAAGCATCGGTTGGAAAATCGCTTGCCAATCATCAACGCTATAAGACAGCGGCAAACGAATCCCTGCCAAGCTGTTGTTTAATCTAACGATGTGATCTTCTAATCTAAACAAGCGTCCGGCATAGGCTGGAATCACTTCATAAACGCCATCACCAAACAAAAAACCACGATCAAGTACCGAAACTTTGGCTTCGGATAATGGCAAATACTCGCCATTTAAATACACATTGTCAGACATTATTTCTCCAATAAACCCATTGCGGCATCATATAAACGGCGGAATAAGCCACCTTGAGCAATAGCATCCATCGCTACCAAAGGTTTGCTCAAAATAGGCTGCCCTTCTAATGTCACCACTAAATTACCCACAGTATCGCCTTTGTTAATAGGGGCAACGATGGCTTTATCCAACTGAGTTTCAGCTTTTAATTCACTGAAATGTTTGCGCGGCGCGGTGGCGTAAACATCTTCGGCTAAACCGACTTGAAGTTTTGAGGTTTCGCCTTTTCTAACTTTGGCTTCAGTTAAGGCTTTACCGCCTTCATATAAGCGATGGGTTTCAAAAAAGCGGAAACCGTAATTAATCAATGATTGGCTTTCGTTAGCGCGGGCATTGGCTGATGCAGTCCCCATGACCACTGAGATTAAACGCATATCTTCGCGTTTCGCCGATGCCACCATGCAGTAACCGGCATCGTCGGTAAAACCGGTTTTAATGCCATCAACGGACGGATCGCGCCATAGCAATTGATTGCGATTTTGTTGGGTGATGCCGTTATAAGTGAATTCTTTTTGCGAATCCCAACGGTAGTATTCTGGAAATTCTTTGATTAAGGCTTGCGCCAAAGTGGCTAAATCTCTAGCACTGGAATAATGATTTTCGGTCGGCAAGCCCATGCTGTTTTCAAAATGGGTATTGGTCATGCCTAAACGAGCGGCTTGTTCGTTCATCATGGTGGCGAAAGTTTGCTCGCTACCGGCAACATGCTCAGCCAAAGCAACACTAGCATCGTTACCAGACTGAATCACCACACCTTGCAATAAATCTTCGATAGGCACTTGTTTGTTAACTTCAACAAACATTTTCGAGCCACCGGTTTCCCAAGCATTCTGGCTAATGGTGACTTTTTCATCTAAAGCCAAATGTCCGGCCTTTAACTCTCTAAACACCACATAGACAGTCATGATTTTAGTTAAACTGGCGGGCGCAACACGTTTATCAGGATCTTTTTCGGCTAATACTCGACCGCTATTAAAATCCATTAATAAATAGCTACTGGCAGCGACACTCGGTGCAGCTGGGGTAAAGATAGGGCTTGCCGCATAACTGGACTGAACAGTCACAGCAAACAACAGGCCAAGAAAGAAACTAACAGCTAAACGAGAAGATAGCATCATGGTTGCAAATCAAAGAGTCCTAAAGTTTCATTATATCACCGACCCAGCTTGACTTTAAAAATACTGGCTTTAAAACCACAGCGTATGAATTCCTTAGATTGCCCACTTTGTAATAATGCAAAAATCAGCCATTTTCATCGTGATAAACGACGTGATTATTGGCGATGTCAAACCTGTTATTTAGTATTTGTTGACCAGCATCAACAACTTGATTTAGCAGCAGAAAAAGCTATTTACGATTTACATCAAAATCAATCTAACGATTTAGGTTATCGACAATTCTTATCGCGTTTAGCCAAGCCCTTATTAACACAATTAACAACACCGCAAAACGGCTTGGATTTTGGTTGCGGCCCGGGGCCTGTATTGGCTGAAATCCTGAGTGATGCGGGCCATAGCATGACAGTATTTGATTTATTTTATGCCAATTACCCTGAGCGACTTAATAGCCGCTACGACTTTATCACTTGCACTGAAGTAGTCGAACATCTTCGCAATCCAAAATTTGAATTGGAACGGTTATTTAGCCTGTTGAAACCACAAGGGCATTTGGCGATTATGACTAAACTGGTCATCAATGCCGAAGCGTTCAGCCGATGGCATTACAAAAATGATCAAACTCATATTAGTTTTTTTAGTCGCGAAACCCTGCAATGGTTGGCTAAACAATATCGAGCTGAATTAAGTTTTTTCGCTGATGACGTGGCAATTTTTAAACTTCTCGACTAAGTTTACTAACAACCTAACTGAGTCCTGAGATTTAAAACAGGTCTGCCATATGAAACAACATAATTTATTTCAAGCCCTTGGCTTCAGCTTGCTAGAACTAATGATGGCGTTGGCGATTTTTAGCATCATCTCTACAATCGGCTTCGGCACTTATCAGCAATATCTGTATAAAAGCCGCCGCACCGATGGGCAGACTAGCCTGATTAGCCTGCAACTAGCTCAAGAACAATATCGAAGCAACTGTTTGCAATACGCAACCACGTTGGCAAGTAACAGCAGTTGTAATGCCGATGGTCACTACACACTCAGCGCCAGCGCCATTTCCCCCAACCATTACTACCAACTCAGTATTCAATCGGCGACCTCAACCAACTATATCCTCACCGCCACCGCAATCGGCATTCAAATCGGTGACAGCAATTGCCAAACCTTATCTATCGACCAATCTGGCAATAAAAGCGCCAGAACCAGTACAGGACAAATCGCTACTGATTGCTGGTAAATGCCATGACCAAGTTAAACGGCCTTTCACTACTAGAATTGATTTTCGCACTCGCATTGCTGTCGGTATTACTGACGCTTGCCATTCCCTCTTACCAAGCCTTAATCGAACAACGCCGTTTGCGAGGTGCAGCTGAAACCTTGGCAGCGCAACTGCAATTTGCCAAGTTAGAAGCAATAAAAACCAATACTGCGATCAAAGTCGATTTCACCGTCAACAATCCGCAAACTTGGTGTTACGCAGTTTCCACTACTAGCTGTAATTGCCAACAAAGCCATGCTTGCCAGTTAAATGGCGTCGAGCGCGTGGTGCAAAGCGCAGAATTTCCCAATATAGCGATTAACCAAACCCAGCCTTGGAATGGCACGGCTACCTTTAACCCCAGCCACGGCACCATGAATGCTGGCGGTGCGACTTTGTATTCTGAGCATTTCAAAATCAGAGTCACAAGTTCCGATTTTGGCCGCATCAAAATCTGTAATCCCAGCGATTTAAGCAATAAATCCGATTTCAGCGGCTATCCAAAATGCAATTAAGTCGTCAACTAGGCTTTAGTTTATTGGAATTACTGATTAGCTTAACGCTGGGTTTTGTCATCAGCACAGCGGCGATTAGTTTATTCGTCAACACCGCCAACAGCGATTTTCATCAAATGAAAACCATGCGTTTAAATCAAGAGCTACGAGGCATTATGCTGTTAATGGTGCGGGAAATTCGCCGAACGGCTTATCTTGATCCCACCGGGCTATCGTTGCTAATCGGCAGCGGTGTATGGAATCCGTTTATTTACGACACCAACAACAATAAGCCATTGTTTAGCTTAGAAAAAATTGATAACAGTCCAATTTATAACTGTATTTTATTTACCAGCGACCAAAACGCCAATGGTCGTTTAGATGAAGACGAATACTTTGGCTATCAACGTCGCTATGACAGCCGTACTAAAAACTATACCGTCAAAATCGGCGCTAAAACCGCCACCAGCTGCAATAGCGGCAACTGGGAGTCGATTAGTGATGAAAACACTGTCAACATCAGCGAATTAAGCTTTATTCCCTACCCTCAACGCATCGGACAACAACAGCATTTAATCGATTGCAAGATCGAAATCCATTTAAGCGGCTACTTAGTAAGCGATCCCAGCGTTATCCTCAATCTAAGTCAATCGCTTAGCCTGCGTAACCCCATTTACGACCCCAGCGGCAATGCGCAAATCTGCCAATAACGCGATCAACCCACAAAACGGTGGCATCAGTTTAGCGACCGCCTTAATTTTGCTGCTTTGCACTAGTTTAGTGGTGATGTATGCCGCTAAACAGGCGGTGTTGGAACAAGCGATTGCGGGTAATCAATACCGTTATTACAGCGCCTTTGCTCACGCAGAAGCTGGGGTAAATCAAGCCCTCGCGGCTTATAAAAACAATGCCACCGACACGCCCTGCCAACTCAATAATAAAGCCGACTGGAGTAATCCAACCTTTTGCGCTCAAATCAACCAACAATCTTTAAACGGCCAAACCATTGCTGAAGTGAACGCCAAAGCCAGTTCTGATGACAAAACCGCTAATATCGACCTACACCAATACATCGGCTTTAGTCCTTGGCTGGCTAATAGCTCTCCCGCTGCGGCTTTGATAGTGGCTGGTACCCTCAATGCAGAAACGCCGCTACAAATTGCGGTTAATCCTAATGGTGGTGGCATTGGCGTACCGGTATCGATTTGGAGTCGTGACGCCATCAACTTGAACAGCGCGTCCCTACGTTGCCAAGCGCTTGATTTAACCAATCTAAATTGCAGTAATCCTTTAGCAAACGATTTAGACCTAGTACAAAATGTCGGCAATGGCTTTCCTGATCTGGTTGCTTATTTATTCGGCTATCCCAGCAATCAAGCCAACTGGTTAAAAGAAAAAGCCAAACTGATTAAGCCCGAACAATGCCAAACCCTCAATCAAGCGGCAGGCTTATATTGGGTAGAAGGCAACGGCAGTTGTGTAATCGACCAAGCCGGACAAAGCGACCAAATCGACACCAGCGGCTTTGATCCACAATGGGTGATCTTGGTGCTTAACAATGTACCGTTGCAACTAAAAGCCAACAGCCAGATTGTCGGTTATGTGCTGATGTTTGGCGATCAGTCGCCACAGCAAATCAACATCGAAAACAACGCCAGCATCTTGGGCGGTTTATTCAGTAATCAGGATTTAAACATCAGCCAAGGCAATAGCTTAAAACTGGTTTGGAGTGATTATTCAGCAATACTTGAGCACCCCAACAGCCCAAGCAACGGCGCTATTGGTTTATTAGCAGGCGGTTGGCGTGATTTCTAAACAAAGCGGCTTTGGCCTGATTGAAGTGTTAATTGCCTGCTTAGTATTAGGCATCGGCATGGCAGCTTTAGTGAAATTGGAAAACTTGTATTTACAAGCCAGCCGCTTATCCAAAACCCGCAATATTGCCCTCAATCTGGCGCAACAAAAGCTGGATGATTTAAGAAGCTTTAGCCAATTAACCGCCAGTGCGAATCAATTTACTTACAGCGACATCGAAACCAATCACGGTGGAGCGCTTAAAGCAGACGGTTTATTAAAATTCCCCGCTGGCTTAGTAAGCGGCTATGCCGACAGCTATCAATTAACTTGGACAGTGGAAAATGGCTATTGGTATCAGCAACATTTGACCTACAGCCCACCAACACCGTTACCACTCTACCCCGACCAAAAGCGAGTCACAGTCAACCTCGATTGGGCGGATCAACATCTACAATTGCAAACCATCATCGCGGCAATTTCCCCGAATGTAACGGCTGAACTGGCTGACCGACACGACAGCAATTCAATGATTCATCCAGAAATTCACTACACACCGAGTAAGCAAGAAGACATTGCCACTATCGGCAGCGAAACCGGCAATCAACGCCAAACCATCGCTCTGAATACGCCCCACAATCAAATCAACGCTTATAGCTATAACCTAGCGGGCAAATTGCTAAGACAAGAACAATTCACCACCGTTGCTTGTAACTGCGCTTTTAGCAGTCGCGGCCCAGCTTATACCGCGGCGCATGGGCAATGGGATGTGCTAAAAAAACAGTTTATCGATCAGACTGGCGATTGGGTGATTAAAGACCGTGGCTGCCAAACCAATGGCATCGACAACCAATGTATTGATAGCAATGATTTATGCAGCCGTTGCTGTAACGATCACCACGACCCAAGCTCTAATCAGCTAGATGCCAACCATATGCCCTACTGCGATCCCGAACAGGGCATTTTCAACCGCTGCTTTGACCCGTTTCGCGGTGTTAGCGATTTTAGTTTAGGTAAACATCTGCATTACACCGCGAATGGCACAGTCGCCAATGGCGGTGCTTATTTGGAAAGTTGTCGGCTGAAACGGATTGATGGCCGTTGGCAGGTTTATCAAGATTGGCATCGGGTGGCTTTAAACGCTATGCCGCGAAAAACCTTTAGCAAGCATCACGCAGACTATAAAAACTACGTCATCAGCATGATTGATGCGATTTTGGACAGCTCGATTAGCCAGTTTAACGGCCAAGACAATAGCCAAATCAATTGGCCACCAGCACCCGAGCTTTTCAACGCCCCGCTGCAACTAGCCCTCGGTGACACCCAAACCTTAACCGCTCATGGCCTGTATATCGATTATCTCAACCCCGAATTACTCAATGCCTTGCGCCAGCAAAAACAGCATCATCAAGACTATCCGAGCAATATGCCAGTTTATGACATTGAACTCAGCGATTTCGTCCAAGATTGCCAAGCCCCACGCGGCTGGTGTTCGCCTAATCCGCAACAAGTCACAATCAATGCCAACCAAATCCAAGCACTGTCCATCACCACCGAACCGACCCACATCAGCTTTGGCTTTGCTCGCAGCAACAGCGGCTTAGCCAAATCCAAGCAAGCGGTTGATGTTTCTTTAGCCGCCAATAGCGACGACATCATTGATCAAGCCTTACTCGCCATCAGCGTATCGGCTCAGATAATCCCCAACTCGCCCTAAACCATCAGCGCAGCGGTTTTCTCAACCCCCGCCATCGTGTACCATGTCTTAATAACCGTGTGTGGTGGTGTTGATTTTTCACAACCAGCAACCACAAACGACACCAATCAAATCAGATACTTATGCGCATACTCAACCTTTTTTACAAAAACATTAACTCGCTGGAAGGCGAAGGCCGCATCGATTTTGCCCAAGGGCCAATCGCTGAAAGCGGGGTTTTTGCGATCACAGGGCCTAATGGCTCGGGTAAAACCAGTA
>CAMCSF010000025.1 GCA_945877625.1 Methylomonas koyamae
CGGCCAATCAGCCCAGCCTTTGACGCTTTGGCATCAAGCTTTACAAGCGCCGATTGGGGTTGATGATTATCGGCAAACTTTGGCGCAAGTGGCGGCCAGTGAAATTGTTGCTTTGCTGAACTCAAGGGAAACCGGTTTTAAAAGTTTAAAGGACGAACCGTTTAGAGCTTTGCAACCAGGTGATATAGCAATTCTGGTGCGTAGCAATAAAGAAGCGAAATTAATGCGTGAAGCATTAGCAGCGCGAAAACTGCGCAGTGTCTATTTATCTGAACGCGATTCGATTTATAGCAGCCAAGAAGCGCAGGATTTATTGATTTGGTTAAAAGCCTTGGCCGAGCCACGCGATGAGCGCAAGGTGCGGGCGGCATTAAGTACCGCGACTTTGGCGTGGTCTTATCAACAATTACAAACCTTGGTGGTCGATGAAAGCTTGTGGGAAGTCGAACTAGAGCGGTTTTTAAGCTATCAGCAACGTTGGCAACAAGACGGCATTTTGCCGACTTTGCGGCAGTTGATTAACGATTATCGGCTGCATGTTCAGCTTAATGCCGCCAATAATGGCGAACGTTGTTTAACCAATTTGCTACATCTGGCCGAATTATTGCAACAAGCCAGCGCTCAATTGGAAGGCGAACAAGCTTTGATTCGTCATTTTGCCGAGGCGATTGCGGGTAACCAACCGCAAAGCAGTGAAGATACGATTATTCGGCTGGAAAGCGATGCCAACTTAATCAAAATCGTCACCATTCATAAATCCAAAGGTTTGGAATATCCGCTGGTGTTTTTGCCGTTTATTTGCAGTTTTCGCGAAGTGGCTAAGCGCGATGATTTTTATCGTTATCACGATGCTGAGCAAAATCTTTGTATCGACCTCAACAAAGACGATGCCCATTTAGCGATCAGCGACAAAGAGCGTTTACAAGAAGATTTGCGCTTGCTGTATGTGGCGATGACCCGCGCTCAACATGCTTGTTGGCTGGGTTTAGCGCCGGTGAAAAAAGGTAATATCAAAAGCTGTCAGCTAGAAAAGTCGGCGATTGGCTATTTATTAGGTTGGCAGCCAGAGACCGAATCCGCGCGATTAGGCGATTATTTGCAAGCGTTGAGTGAGCAAACGGCAGAGATTGAAATAGTGCCATTACCAACCGCGAATGACCAAGTTTATCAAGCACATGATCAACAAACTGAATTTGATACGCCCGCGCAAGCAATGGTTAAAGTGGCCGATAACTGGTGGATTGCCAGCTACAGCAGCTTAAATATCAGCGAAAAAACCGTGATAGCGCCCAGTAGCGAAGAGCCTGAGCAGCCGCAAGACAGCACCTTTAGTGATGAAGCCGAGGATGACGCGCTAAATCCGGTTTTAGCAATGCCGCAAATCGGTGTTCAACACTTACCGCGCGGTTCTGGGCCGGGGATTTTGGTGCATGGTTTATTGGAGCAATGTGGACGCGCTGGGTTTGCTTATAGCGCTGACAATCTCGAACAACGACAAAAATGGATAGAAACTAGCTTTAAATCAGCGATTTGGGTCGATAAACAGCCGATTATCAATACCGCATTGCAGCATTGGTTAACCATGCCTTTATTCGATGATGGTTTTGGTTTGGCGGATTTACAGGCTGGGCAATATCAAGTGGAAATGGAGTTTTTGATTGGCGCCGATGAAGTTGAGGGTGTTGATGTACAGCGGTTAGATCAAGCGGTGAGTGGTTCAATTTTTGCAGATAAGCCAAGGCCGAGTTTGTTGGCTAAAAAAGTCAGCGGTTTATTGAAAGGTTTTATCGATTTAGTCTTTGTTCACAACGGCCAATATTTTGTTGCTGATTATAAATTTAACTATTTGGGGGATCGTTTGGCTGATTACGACCCGCCGCAATTACAAACCGCGATGTTGGATAAACGCTATGACTTGCAGTTGGTGTTGTACGTGTTGGCTTTGCATCGACTGTTAAAAACCCGCTTGCCTGATTATGACTATCGAACCCATGTCGGCGGCGGTTTGTATCTGTTTTTGCGCGGTGCGGAACACAGTTCGCAAGGCCGTGTGTTGTTAAAGCCAGATTTTGAGTTGATTGATTATTTGGATGGATTGTTTAAGGGCGGTGTGAAATGACTATTAAGCATTTAGAGCTAGGCATTGCCCAAGGCTGGTTGCAGCCTTTGGATAGGGCCTTTGTACAGTTTTTAAACCGTCAGTCACCTAATGCTAATTCAACCGTGTTATTGGCAGCGGCTTTGCTCAGTCAGCAATTGGCACAAGGTGCGGTTTATCTGGATTTACAGGCTTTGAGTCAAGATCCCGCGCAAAGCTTAGCGGTCGGTGAAGCGGTTGATTTGGATTGGCTTAAACAGTATCAGTTAAACGATTGGCTAACAGCTTTAAGTCAAGCAGATGATTTAGTCGCGACAGGCGAAGGCAATACGCCGTTAGTATTGGATGTCGTGCATCACCGTTTGTATCTCCGCCGCTATTGGCAATATCAACAAACCGTGACGCAGGTGATTGATCGTTTGGTGCAGCCGGTTCGGGACAGTTTGCCGGCGCAAGTGAAGGCAGAAATTGCTGGCTTATTTCCCGCTCAAAATTCAGCACAAACTGATTGGCAAAAAATCGCTTGCGTCGTTGCGTTGCGCGCTAAGTTCAGCATCATCACCGGCGGCCCAGGTACCGGTAAAACCACCACTTTGACCAAATTGTTAGCGGTGTTAATCAAAATGGCGAGTGCCGACGCAAGCCTTGGCAGACCGTTAAACATTATTTTGGCAGCACCGACAGGTAAAGCCGCCGCGCGCGTCAGTGAGTCGATTAATGGCGCGGTGGAAAAGTTAAAGGTCGATGAAGCGATCAAACAACAAATGCCCCGCAAAGCCAGCACATTGCACCGCTTGCTAGGCAGTCGCCCAAACAGCCGTCAATACAAATACAACCAACATAATCGCTTGGTGGCTGATGTGGTGATTGTTGATGAAGCGTCGATGATTGATTTGGAAATGATGGCGGCTTTATTGGCAGCGTTGCCGGATACCGCCAGTTTGATTTTACTGGGCGATAAAGACCAGTTGGCTTCGGTGGAGCCGGGTTCGGTGCTGGGTGATTTATGTCATGGGGCAGGGGGCTTGGCATATGACCCGTCAACCTTGGCTTGGATTGAGAGCTATGCTTCAGAACGGCTTGCAGAGAATCCATTAAGCCAAGGTCAGGTTTATAACCAACAAACCACCGTACTACAACACAGCTATCGGTTTAATGATGAAAGTGGGATTGGTAATTTAGCCAAGGCGGTGAATGCCGGTGATTATCCAAAAGTCGCGGCGATTTTAAACGCTCCGGCTGAATATTATCCTGACTTGAATCCAGCGCATATTGCTGACTATCAAGCACATAAAAAACAACCGAAAGATGCGCTGGCAGTGCTAGAAAAATTGGTTTTGCCTAACCCTGATCCGAAACAAAAGATACGATTAACCGGTTACGGTTTGTATCGGCAAACGATTAAAAACAAATCTGGCTATAGCTCGCTTGATGATTGGGCTTGGGCGGTATTAAATGCCTTCGATACTTTCCGAGTATTAAGCCCGTTGCGGCGCGGGGTTTACGGTGTCGACGGTTTAAATCAACGCATTGAACAATGGCTAGGTCAGCCAAGCACAAGCCAAGCTTGGTACGAAGGCAGGCCGGTGATGGTGACCAGTAATGACTATGGCTTAGGCTTGATGAACGGCGATATTGGCATCGCTTTGAAAGATCAAAACAACAAGCTGCGAGTAGCGTTTCCGGCTGGTGATAAGCAAATCCATTGGGTGTCACCGTTACGTTTACCAAACGTCGAAACCGCTTACGCAATGACCGTGCATAAATCGCAAGGTTCGGAGTTTAGTCATGTGGTATTGGTGTTGCCCGATCAAATCAGCCAAGTGCTGACGCGTGAGTTGATTTATACCGGTATTACGCGGGCAAAGCTCGATTTTACTTTGCTGGAATCGCAAGTTGGGGTTTTGGAACAGGCGGTTGGGGCGAGTTGTCGGTGAACCTAGCAGTCTTATCTATCAGAGCTAATAATCGTTCCGGTTTTAGACTGCTGATTGAATGATTAACCCCAAACTGCCGCCCTACCAAATGCCTCTTCAGGTAGGGCTTGAGTAAACCAAAGTACAGCTTATGACGCACTAATCGCTGAAAATCTTGGAAACGTAGTCATGGATACGTTGCTCGATGGAAAACGGATTTGGGCTCAGAAAAATCTGAACCAAATCTAACCTGACAGACACCTTATAAAAAAACCGGTAACTGTTAGATTAGGTTTAAGCTAATACAATTCCAAATGACTTGACAAAGTTTCGCAATGCCTTACAGGTTTTCTAAGCTTCGCCTATCGGGGACTAAAAATCTTTACGCTAGGTTTCCAAGATTTCCAGTGTCGGTGCTGATTTTAATCAGGTGGGGCGGTTTTGCATTGCTGGTGACACTTAGCAATTGAATAGTTCGATTTGTACTGTTTCGCCCGCCTCGACCCCCGTCGATTCCGCCGGCAAAACGATCAAGCAGTTAGCTAAACTGGCAACACTGAGTTGATGTGAATCTTGACCACCCGCTAATTCAACCATTAATTCCCCTTCTGCTGTCTGACTCAAGATGCCGCGTTGATATTCTTGGCGTCCTGCTTGTTTATACAAGCGTTGTGTACAGCGCGCAGTGAGTTGTATGGCTTGTCCAACCGATGTCCCAGATAATTTTTGTAAAGCCGGTTTAACGAATTTTTCAAAAGTGACAAAGACAGCGACTGGATTGCCGGGTAAACCAAAAAAATAACAATCACCAATCGACCCGAAAGCCAATGGTTTCCCGGGTTTAATCGCTATTTTCCAAAAATTAACCTTGCCGCATTGATCTAAGCTTTGTTTAACAAAATCGGCATCGCCAACTGATGCGCCACCGGTGGAAATTAATAAGTCATAGTCCTTAGCGGCATTCATCAATGTCTGTTCTAATAACTGTTGGTTGTCTTTAATAATCCCTAAATCGGTTGTTGAATAATTCGGGTGATTTAATAAACCTGCTAAAAGATGGCGATTGCTATCGTAAATTTGCCCATAGGCTAAAGTTTCACCAAGCGGGGTTAACTCATCACCGGTCGAAAAAAAACCGATTTTTAAGCGGCGTTTTACCGCAATCTCAGTCAGTCCCACTGAAGCCAGTAAACCAAGGTCGATAGCCGATAATGTTTTTCCGGCTTCGAGGATTAATTGATTTTGTTGAACATCGCTGCCGGCTGGACGTATGTTTTTGTAGGCAGCAGTATTGCTTGGGAAGAATACTTGCTCATTGATAAGGCTAACCTGTTCTTGAGCAATCACACTATCAACGCCGTCAGGTACAGTCGCGCCGGTCAAAATTCGAATACATTGGCCTTTTGCTAATGTACCGACAAACGGTTTTCCAGCCCATGAAGCACCGACAATCGACAGCGTAAAGCTTTGGTTTTCAATGATGTCAGCGCTATGAAAGCCATAACCATCCATCGCCGAATTGTTTTGCGGCGGTACAGCAATTGGTGAATAAACCGATTCAGCCAAAACACGGCCTAATGCTTGTGAGATGGCAATCTGCTCTTGAGCATTGATGCTATCGATGGCATTAAGAATTGCCGCTTGTGCTTGTGCAACCGAAAGCATTGGCTGTGTTTTAGGGTAACAAACGTCGTTCACGCTGGACTCCATTCAAGATAATCAATAATAAAATCGGCAATGGCTTGCGGTTGATTAAGGTCTAAGCAAACTAAAGTTTCTGGTGTATTTAGCAAGGATTGATCGCTGGCAATTGCGATGATGTGGGTGTCGTTAGGGTATAACAGCGGCTTACCAAGGCTAGGGCGATGCAATTCAATTTTAGCAATTGCTTCATCTCTAAAACCCTCAACCAAAATCAGGTCTAAATCCTGATAGGGAAAGGCGGCTAATTGATCACTGAGGCGATTGGCTTGCGGTGGATTAAATTCGCTAATAATCGCGCGGCGGTAGGGTGACACTAACATCACAGAACTGGCACCCGCTGATCTCAGCTTGAAACTGTCTTTACCTGGCTGATCAATTTCAAAATCATGATGGCTATGTTTGATAACGCCTAACCGTATCCCGTGTTGTTTTAAGAGAGGGATTAATTGGCTCAGCAAACTGGTTTTGCCGGTTCCACTAAACGCAGCAAACCCTAAAATAGGTGGCAATTGGTCGGTCATCAAAAAGGCTGTGTGATGGTTAAGTCTAAGCTATTATGCCTTGCAATTGTGAGGGATGCTTGTCGGGAGCAGAAGTGGTACGGATTTATGTTTTATTAGCATTGGTGTTGGCGGCTTGGTTTTACTGGTTTGGACCGCGTTTACCAGCGGATTTTATCAATCGGTTCAAGAAAAAATTCATCGGGTTATTGCTAATACTGGCCTTAGTCGGTTTGGCTATCACTGGCAAGTTAGGTAGTTTGTTTGCCTTGTTTGGTATCGCGCTGGCTTTTGTCTGGCGTTCATTACCTTTGTTAATTAAGTATGCACCTTATCTGCAAAAGTTCTGGGGAGTGTTTCAACAAACCCAATCGCAGTCACAAACCGGACCAAAAACCTCGGCAGGCATGAGTCGTGAGGAGGCTTTGCAAATTTTAGGCTTAAAAGCCGGCGCCAGTGAAGCAGAGATTCGTTTAGCCCATAAAAAACTTATGTTAAAAATGCACCCAGATCGAGGTGGCTCTGATTATTTAGCCGCACAAATTAATTTAGCTAAAACAGTTTTATTAAACGATTAGTTTATGTCTTTTTTACAATTAATAGCAGTTGTATTTCTATTATCTTTAGCGGCGATTTGCACTAGAGAACCCACCAAACCCAGTGATCATTATGTTGTTAAAGACTTAACCGCAAAATTGAGTAATGACTATATCGTTCAAAAAGGCGATAGTCTGTATGCGATTGGATTTCGGTTTGGTATTGATTATCAAAAATTAGCAGAATGGAATCAGATTGAACCGCCTTATTGGTTAGAAGAAGGGCAATCAATTCATTTGTTGCAACCCAATAAATATGTTAGATTAAAACCCAATCAAGTCAGTGCTAATGACAAACAAAGCGGCTCAAATGTTAATAATATTAAAAAGACCGATTTTGATTGGCAATGGCCGTTAAAAGGTAAGCTGCTTAGAGGCTTTTCGATTGAAGATAATAATGGCATTGATATTGCTGCCAAAATGGGACAACCGGTTTATGCGGCAGCCGCTGGAAAAGTGGTACATATTGGCGACAATATCCTTGGTTATGGCAATATACTAATTATCAAACACAATGATATGTATTTAAGTGCTTATGCTAACAATCATAAATTGTTAGCGAAATTAGGCGATGATATTAAAAAAGGCCAAGCGATTGCAGAAGTTGGCTCGATTGGAGATAAAGTTTGTTTACATTTTGAAATCAGAAAAAACGGTAATCCCGTAAACCCTATCGAATATTTACCGGATAAATAATTATCAATATCTCATCAAGGAGTAAAGCATGTTGGATAAAACGCTAGAGACAGTTGAAGAATTTGAAGTTAATCAAATTGGGGAGAATGAAGAGATAAACTCGATCGAATTGGAATCTGTCGAGATGGAAGATGATGTTACTATAGATGCAACATGCCTTTATTTGAATGAATTAAAACATTCAAAATTATTAACAATCGAGCAAGAAAAATTTTACGGTAAACAGGCGTTAAATGGTGATTTAGCCGCGCGTACGATAATGATCGAAAGTAATCTGCGCTTAGTCGTAAAAATAGCCGGGCGCTATTTAAATCGAGGTTTGCCATTTTTAGATTTAATCAATGAAGGTAATTTAGGCTTAATGAGGGCGGTTGAAAAATTTGATCCCGATTTAGGTTATCGATTTTCAACCTATTCAACCTGGTGGATTAGGCAAAATATCGAACGGGCGTTGATGTTACAAACCCGTACCATACACATACCGATTCATGTCGCTAAAGAATTAAATGTCTATCTAAAAGCCCAGCGCTATCTCGCTCAACAATATGAACAAGCCCCAACCGATAATGATATTGCTGTTTACCTTGATAGACCGGTTGAAAATGTCGAAAAAGTTTTAAAACTCAATCATTCAGTGAGCTCCTTAGATGCTCCCATCGCCACAGATAGCGAAAAAAATCTGCTAGATAACATTCCTGAAACAGAAAAACCCACCGAAACCGACCAAATTCAAGCAAGCTTTATTCGTCACCACGTTGCTAAGTGGGTACAACAACTAGCCCACAAGCAACGTGATGTGATTTGCAGACGTTATGGTTTATGCGGATTTGAAATCGCGACTTTAGAACAAGTCGCGACTGAAATTGGCGTAACCCGTGAGCGAGTCAGGCAAATTCAATTAGATGGATTGAAAAAACTTAAACAGATGATTGAAGATGAAGGCTATAGCGCCGAAGCGATTTTCTAAACCTTGAAATTAAAACAGCGTTTGTTCAGTCTTGTCGGCAAACGCTGTTTATCAATTAGCCACTAACGCTGCCAAACACAATTACCACCACTGGCCTTAGCAATTTTTGCCAGACTTTGCTCATGCGCTTCAAGTTCCTCCGCAGAACAGCTAATAATTTTTAAAGGTGCTCGATCTGCCGATAAGCGAATAATGCCTTTTTGCTGTGCGTTATCGCCGTCATTGTCTTCTAATAAAGAAAACTGACCGCCAGTCATCAGTAAATAGACATCAGCCAGAATCTCGGCATCTAATAACGCGCCGTGCAATTCACGATGACTGTTATCTATGCCATACCGCTTACACAAAGCATCCAAACTATTACGCGCACCGGGGTGTTTTTTACGCGCATAAGCCAAAGTATCCAGCACGCCACACTGCGCTTCGATAGCGCCTGCGCTATGATTTAGCAAGCCCAATTCGTGATTTAAAAAGCCAACGTCAAACGGCGCATTGTGAATAATCAATTCAGCCCCCTTGGCAAAGGCTAAAAAGTCATCGACCACATCCGCAAATTTTGGCTTATCCCTTAAAAACTCGTTCGTTATCCCATGCACCTCAATGGCCCCCGCATCAATTTCACGTTCAGGATTGATATAAACGTGAAAACGATTTTGGGTTAAGCGGCGATTAATCAGTTCAACACAACCGATTTCGATAATCCGGTGGCCTTCTTTGGGATTGATGCCCGTGGTTTCAGTATCGAGCACCACTTGGCGCAATTTGCGAACTGCTGGCATGTCAATTAAGTCCTGTTAGCAAAGCTTTTTAATAATTCAGTTTGAGCTTGAAATACTGTGTCAGTGCCAGATTGCAAACGTTGATATTGACCATCGGTTTGTAATAACCACGCTTGTGAATTGTCTTGTTTATAGGCTTGTAAGTCGTTCAACACCCGCTCAGCTAATTTTTTATCGCTAATCGGGAAGCAAACTTCAACTCGCTTAAACATATTTCGGGTCATTAAATCAGCGCTAGAGGCATAAATCGCCCAGTCGCCATTGTTATAAAACGAATAAATCCGCGTGTGCTCTAAAAAGCGACCAACGATAGAGCGGACTTCAATGTTATCCGAGACGCCAGGAATCCCTGGTCGTAAACAGCAAATCCCGCGCACAATCAGTTTAATTTTCACCCCAGCTTGCGACGCCCGATACAACGCCTGAATCGCTTGTTCTTCGACAATCGCATTCACTTTGATAATGATTTTCGCTGGTTTGCCTTTGCGAGCATGATCGGCTTCCTTATCAATCATTTTGATTAAGCCCGGATGCAGGGTAAATGGTGATTGCAGCAATTTGTTTAATTTTGTCACCTTGCCCAAACTGGTCAGTTGCATAAACACCCGGCGCACATCTTCGCCTAATTCCTTTTCACAGGTAAACAAACCGTAATCGGTATACAGCTTGGCGGTTTTGGGATGATAGTTGCCGGTGCTTAAATGGACGTAATTGCGTAAATGGTTACCTTCTTTGCGTAACACCAAACACATTTTGGCATGGGTTTTATAACCGACCACCCCGTACACCACATGCGCCGCCGCTTCTTGCAGCTTAGCCGCTAGGCCAATATTGTCTTTTTCATCAAATCGCGCCCGAAGCTCAATCACCACCGTGACTTCTTTACCGGCTTTAGCGGCTTTGATTAAAGCTGCCACCACCGGCGAATTGACGCCGGTACGATACAACGTTTGTTTTATCGCTAAAACATCAGGATCAGCCGCGGCTTGGCGAATAAAATCCACCACTGGCGAGAACGATTCATAAGGATGATGTAGCAAAATATCGTGTTTGCGGATGCTGGCAAAAAAGTCTTTATTGCGGCTAAAGCAACTAGGGGTGCTGGGTTTAAAAGTTGGGAACTTTAATTCAGGGCGATCGATTAAATTATAAATGGTCTGCACACGGCTTAAATTAACCGGCCCTTCTGCTAAAAATAACCGTGACGCGGTTAAATCAAAACGCGCCATCAAGAAATTAACCGTTTCTTCAGGGCAATTGGCATCAATCTCTAAACGCACTTCGTCACCGTAGTTACGCATCGCCAGCTCGCCTTCTACCGCCATCATTAAATCGTCAATCGCATCATCATCGACGAAAAAGTCGCTGTTTCGCGTCACACGAAATTGATGGCAACCTTTGACAGTCATGCCGTGGAATAAATCATTAATAAAGGCGTGAATAATCGACGACAAAAACACAAAGTCATAAGGGCCGCTTTCGGTTTCGGCGGCTGGCAATTGGATAATGCGAGGCAGGGCGCGTGGCGCTTGCAAAACTGCCCGACCACTGTTGCGACCGAAGGCGTCTTTGCCGGTCAAAGAAATGATGAAATTTAAACTTTTATTAAGAATACGTGGAAATGGGTGAGCGGAATCCAAACCAACGGGTGTCAAAATCGGTAACAACTCTTCGTTAAAGTATTTTTCCAACCAACTACGTTGCGCCGGCGTCCAGTTATCACGACGTAGAAAGCGAATGTTGTCAGCTTCTAAACTTGGGATTAACACCTGATTTAAAATTCTGTATTGCTCAGTTACCAAGGCATGCGCTTTTACTGAAATTTTTTCTAACTGCTCGCCAATGGTTAAACCATCGCTGCTGATGACATTGGCATCCATCTCCGCCATCTGCAACAAACTCGCCACCCGAACCTCGTAAAACTCATCGAGATTGGAGCAGGAGATACATAAGTAATTCAATCGTTCCAACAAAGGCAAGGATTCATCCAGCGCCTGTGCCAATACCCGAACATTAAACTCTAACAAGCTAAGTTCACGGTTGATGTAAAACTCGGGATTGTTTAAATCGATAGATTCCATAGTGCGATTTTGTAGGTTAGGGTGATTTCCCGATTATAGATGAAATATGGCGCGGGAATTGTTACGGTTTGTGTGGCGGGGCTTATTTGGCTGGTTTTGTTATAATCGCCAAGGTATTAGTTTTTAAACTCCTTAGTCTATGAATTTCCCCACCATCGAATCTTTTGTCGGCAACACGCCTTTAGTGCGTTTACAGCGTTTGCCGGGCGAAACTAGCAACACTATTTTGGTTAAGCTTGAGGGTAATAATCCTGCCGGTTCAGTGAAAGATCGTCCTGCTTTAAGCATGATTCAACATGCCGAAGCGCGTGGCGATATTAAGCCTGGCGATTGTTTAATTGAAGCGACTAGCGGCAATACAGGGATTGCTTTGGCGATGGCGGCGGCGATTAAGGGCTATAAAATGATTTTAATCATGCCCAATAATATGAGCGCCGAGCGGATTGCTTCGATGAAAGCGTATGGCGCGGAAATTATCTTAACCCCAGCTGCTGGCAGTATGGAGGGGGCGATTGATTTAGCTAGAGCCATGCAAGCCGAGGGTAAAGGTTTGATTCTCGATCAATTCGCTAATTCTGATAACCCTTTAGCGCATTACGAAAGCACAGGGCCAGAAATCTGGCGAGATACTCACGGCAAAATTACCCATTTCGTCAGCTCGATGGGCACTACCGGCACCATCATGGGCACATCGAAGTATTTAAAACAGCAAAATCCGGCGATTCAAATTGTTGGTGTGCAGCCGGAAGGTGATTCTAAAATCCCAGGTATCCGCCGTTGGCCGCAGGAATATTTACCGAAAATTTATGATGCGACGCGGGTTGATCGGATTATTGATGTTAATCAATTGTCTGCGGAAAACACTACCCGCGATTTGGCGGCAAAAGAAGGGATTTTTGCTGGCATTTCATCGGGCGGCGCGGTTTATGCCGCGTTGCAATTGTCCAAACAAGTCGAAAATGCGCTGATTGTGGCGATTGTTTGTGATCGCGGTGATCGGTATTTATCGACTGGGGTTTTTCCGAATTAATGTTTAGCCTTATTTCATTTGTAACTAATTGGTTGGGGCATTGACAGACGGGGTTTGTAACCCCGACTGGGTGGTTTATTACAACTTTGAAGTCATTTGAAACGTTTAGGTCGGGGTTACACCCCGATCATCCTTCGACAAAGCTCAGGACGAACGGTAAAGCCTTAACCGGTCAACTATCAGATCAAATGTTACTTGCAAATGACTTATTTAATTTTATTCAGCTTCATATTTAACCAACTCAAACATGGCACATAAGAAAAAACTCCCGCTAGACCCCGTCAACACGACCATTGAATCTTTAGCTCACGATGGCCGAGGTGTTAGCCATGTTAATGACAAGGTGGTATTTATCGATGAAGCCTTGCCGGGCGAAAACGTCGATTTCGTTTACACCGATATGCGCCGTGATTATGCCGAAGGTAAAGTGGTGCAACTGCATAGCCGTTCACCACAACGAGTTGATCCTAAATGCGCCCATTTTGGTAGCTGCGGTGGCTGTAGCTTTCAGCATGTTGCTGACGAAGAGCAAATTAAAATCAAACAAGAATTGCTAAAAGAGCAGTTTAAACGTATCGGTAAAGTCGAAATTCCTGAGATTTGGGAAGCTTTAACCGGCCCACATTGGGGCTACCGCCGTAAAGCGCGGATGGGGGTTAAATATGTGGCGAAGAAAGGTCGGGTTTTGGTGGGCTTTCGTGAACGTCGCAACCCATTTTTAGCTGAGATTGATAGCTGTAAAGTCATGTATCCCTTGATTGGCGAGAATTTGCTGGCTTTTGGCGAGATGATTGCGCAATTAACGATTAAAGACAAAATCCCGCAAATTGAAGTGGCGATTGGTGATAACGAAGTGGTGTTGGCGTTTCGGGTTTTAGAGCCACCAACCGAGCAAGATAAACAAATCTTGCGTGATTTTGGTCGTCAGCATCAAATCAGTATTTGCTTGCAACCCAAAGGCCCAGACACCATAGCGCCATTAGACGGTGAGCCAGAAGTCATTCCTAGCTATACCTTGGCCGAGCAAGGGGTTAAATTTAATTTCAAACCGGCGATGTTTACTCAGGTTAATTATGAAATTAACCAAAAAATGGTCACTCGCGCTTTGGATGCTTTGGAATTAACGGCTGAAGATCGGGTGTTGGATTTGTTTTGTGGCTTGGGCAATTTCACTTTGCCATTGGCGACCAAAGCCGGTTATGTGGTTGGGGTAGAAGGCGATTTACCGTTAGTTAATCATGCCCATGAAAACGCACGTTTAAACAACTTGGACAATGTTGAGTTCCATGTTGCTGATTTAACTAAAGATGTTCGTGATCAAGCTTGGAGCAAACATAAGTTCACTAAAGTGTTGCTTGATCCGTCCAGAGCCGGTGCTTCAGAAGTGTTACATAACTTTAAACATTGGCAGCCAGAGCGGATTGTTTATGTGTCTTGTAATCCATCGACTTTAGCCCGTGATACCGGCATTTTGGTCAATGAATTGGGTTATAAACTGGTGAAAGCAGGGGTGATGGATATGTTCCCGCAAACCGGTCATGTCGAATCAATTGCTTTGTTCGTGAAAAAATGAAATCCAGTTGCGACTTCTATTTAGATATTTCGATTGCCGATCAGCGTTTATTGGTGGTTGACGGTCAACAAGTAGTCGCAGCTTATCCGGTTTCAACGGCAAAAAATGGCCCCGGCGAATTAAAAGGTAGCGAATGCACACCAACCGGTTGGCATCAGATTCGCGCCAAAATTGGTGATGCTGCACCGATTAACAGTGTTTTTGTGGGACGGCGGCCAACGGGGGAAATTTACAGCGCTGAACTGGCTGAGCAGTATCCAACACGCGACTGGATTCTGAGCCGGATTTTATGGCTGGGTGGTTTGGAAGCGGGAAAAAATCGCTACGGCAAGGTGGATAGCAGTTGGCGTTATATCTACATTCACGGTTGCCCTGATCAGGAAATGCGCGGCGAACCGGCTTCGCATGGCTGTATCCGAATGCTGAATGCCGATGTCATCGCCTTGTTTAATCAAGTTAAAGCAGGTTGTCAGGTGTTGATTCATGTCTAATCGGCGGGTGGTGTTGGGAATTGAATATGACGGCAGCGCCTATGCCGGTTGGCAATGCCAAACCGGTCGAACCACCGTTCAAGGCGAGCTGGAAAAAGCGCTGAGCAAAATTGCCAATCAAGCGATTACGGTTAATTGCGCGGGTCGTACCGATGCTGGCGTTCATGCTTTTGAGCAAGTGGTGCATTTTGACAGCCCAGTTGAGCGGGATTTACAAGCTTGGTTGATGGGCGGCAATAGCTATTTGCCGGATGATATTCGGATCATTTGGGCGCAACCGGCGGTGGCGGATTTTCATGCTCGTTATAGCGCAATTGCCCGTTGTTATCGTTATGTGATTTTGAATCGACCGATGAAATCGGCATTACTGAAAACTCAAGCCACTTGGTGTTATCAGCCTTTAGATGCCGAAAAAATGCATCAGGCCGCGCAATTATTGTTGGGTGAACACGATTTTTCTTCGTTTCGCGCTCAAGGTTGTCAGTCGGTTAGCCCGAATCGAATCATGCACTTTATCGACGTTTATCGCCAAGAGCAGTTGGTGATTATCGACATTTGTGCCAATGCTTTTTTGCATCACATGGTCAGAAATATCACAGGGGTGTTGATGGAAATTGGTATGGGCAAACAGCCAATTAGCTGGGCAGCGGATTTGTTAACCATCAAAGACCGCTCGCAAGCCGCCGCCACAGCGCCGCCTTATGGCTTGCATTTGTTGTCAGTGTTTTATCCAGAGCAATATGGCGTCAGCAAGCATCCTTTATTTGAAAAACTACCGAAAGACGCCAAACGCTTTGATTAACAGACGCTTGGGCTGGTTTGTGTTCATTGGGTATTTAAACTAGAATTGCCCACCTTTTTAGCGAAAGTCTGGCGAAAAATCTGGGCTTGAACTACTCTTTTTATTTTTTACAGTGTGACTGAATTTGTTGATGAAACATAAATCTTTGCTTGCAGTAGCGACTTTA
Organism: Methylomonas koyamae; assembly: GCA_945877625.1. Lineage (GTDB taxonomy): Bacteria > Pseudomonadota > Gammaproteobacteria > Methylococcales > Methylomonadaceae > Methylomonas > Methylomonas koyamae_C. The sequence continues at coordinate 15,400 of CAMCSF010000025.1, forward strand.
TCGATGCTTTTAACTGGCTGTAGTTTATTCTCCAGTTCCGATGCTGAAGTAACACCCAAAAAAGTACAGCCTAAAAAGGCTGCCGCTAAAAAAGCACCGCCAGCACCTGCTGTTGCCAAAAAACCAGCGCAACCGGCACCGGGAACTGGTACGGCTACTTATGCTATTGACGATGGTAAAAGCGGTTTCAAAGTTGAATCAACCATGCCGACTTTTCAAGGCGAGTCGTTGATGCCTCAACCCACTCAGTCACCCGCGCAAACTTTTGCACCGTCAGTCAATCAGCCGGTGATAGAGCCCAGCATTCAACCCCCTGCGCCAGTACAGCCACCGGCTGCCCCTCAAGTACCAACGATTACGCCCGTCACACCTCCACCAGCAGCGACTGTGGCAACTGTTGCACCAGCAATGTTGTCTATCAATGTTGAAGAAGCCGCTGTTCCTGCCGGAACATCCCCTGCGGTGGTGGCTTTAATCGGCGAGGCAGAGCGTAGTCGCGGTCGTGGTGATTTAGATGGCGCGGTTGTTATTTTAGAACGGGCTTTACGGATTGATTCCCGTAATCCGACCCTAACTTATAAATTAGCGCTGCTACGTTTAAAACAAAGCAAACCGCAATTGGCGGAAGACTTAGCAGGGAAAGCCGCTTTGTTAGCTGGTAGCGATTTGGATTTAAAACGCAAAAGTTGGTTGTTAATTGCTGAAGCCAGACAAAATCAGCAAAACTTCCAAGGCGCGAAAGACGCTAAAGCGAAAGCAGAAAGCTTTTTTGGCCGTTAATGGTTTATTTTAAGTGACTGTTATTGGCGAACTATTGGGTGATGAGGGCGCATTAGCGTCGGTTATTTCCGGTTATCAACCCCGCGCCGCCCAAATCGAAATGGCGGAAAAAATCGCCTATGCCATCGAATCGCAACAAAACTTAATCGCCGAAGCCGGTACTGGCACAGGCAAAACCTTTGCTTATCTGATTCCGGCGATTGTTTCCCGCAAAAAAGTCATTGTTTCCACGGGCACAAAAAACCTTCAAGATCAGCTGTTTAATAAAGATTTACCGCTGATTCGCAAAGCCCTGACTCGCTATCCGTTCAAAGCCAGTTTGCTGAAAGGCCGCGCTAACTATTTATGTACTTATCGCTTAGAACAGGCTTTAAATTCAGCGTTTGGTTACAGTCAAGACGATGCAAAATCCTTAGCCCATATCAAAGCTTGGGCAAAACGTACCAAAACTGGCGACGTTTCTGAAGTTGCTGACGTCAATGACGGCGATCCGATTTGGTTTAACGCCACCTCAACCCCTGATAACTGCTTAGGTCAAAATTGCCCTGATTCGGCAGATTGTTTTTTAATCAAAGCTCGCAAACAAGCGCAAGAAGCCGATATTGTGATTGTGAATCACCATTTGCTGTGTGCTGATTGGTCAATTCGCGAAACCGGTTTTGGCGAATTATTGCCCGATGCCGAAGTGGTGGTGATTGATGAGGCGCATCAATTAGCCGATACCGCCTCTAATTTTTTAGGGGTGACGATTAG
>CAMCSF010000026.1 GCA_945877625.1 Methylomonas koyamae
AATCAGGATTTTATGTATCTCGTCAGCCATTATCTTTCCCCTCAAGTCTGTTGCCGTTTGGCAAGCAAAGAAAGCGCTGTCCGTGCTTTGTTATAAATTCCCTAGTTTTTGCATTATAACTAAACAAACTGAGGGTGACTGATTTTGACGCTTTAGCTAAAGAAAACCGTATGCAACATTTTCGATGACAACAGCATCAACATCACCGCAAACAGCTTCTTCAACGTCGCCACTGGCAATTTATGCGCCAGCTTCGCTCCCAATGGCGCGGTGAAAATACTAATCGAGGCAATCGCCGCCACCGCTGGCAAATAGATATAACCAAAGCTAAATTCAGGCATATCGGCCACCTGCCAGCCGCTAATCAAATAGCCCAAAGTACCCGACAAGGCAATCGGCAAACCAATCGCTGCCGAGGTACCAATCGCGTTTTGCACTTTGACATTACACCAAGTCATAAACGGCACGCTCAACGAACCGCCACCAATCGCCACCAAAGCCGACACCACGCCAATCACCACACCCACCAAAGATAATCCCAATGGTTTAGGCAGTTGTCGAGTGGGTTTAGGTTTCATGTTGAGTAACATCTGCACCGACACATAAGCCATAAAAACAACGAAAAAAATCGCCAACGGTTTAGCTGGAATCAATCCCGCCAGAATCGCCCCGCCAAAAGTACCGGCAATAATCCCCGGCGCAATCGCCAACACCACCGACCAAATCACTGCTCCGTGTTTGTGATGGGCGCATAAGCTGGAAATTGAAGTGACGATAATAGCGGCCATTGAAGTAGCCAAGGCCAAATGGACAAGATGCTCACGCGGAAAGCCCTGCATCGCAAACATGGTCGTCAACACTGGCACCATAATCCCACCGCCACCAACACCGAGTAAGCCAGCAAAAAAGCCTACGGCAGCGCCTAGGGTTAAATAGGCTAAAAGCCAGTGTGTTTCTATCATTTATGTTCCTTAATCAGTGCTTTGACTTACAACTCATCCCTCAACCGCTGATAAATCCCGCCAAAACTGCCGTTACTCATCAACAGCACATGGCAAACGCCACCGGCCTCGGCTTTAATCTGCTCAATAATCGCTTCTAAGCTGTTACAAATCTGAATATTGTCGGCGAATCGCTGCAATTGGCTTAAATCCCAGCCTAGGTTATCCGGTTGATAAACAATCGCGGTGTCGGCTTGGGCGAGTGATTCGGCTAATGATTGAGTGTGGACACCTAAGCGCATGGTGTTGGAGCGGGGTTCAACAATCGCCAAGATTTTTTGATCACCAACTTGTTTGCGTAAACCGTCCAAGGTGGTTTTGATTGCGGTGGGATGATGGGCGAAATCGTCGTAAACGGTGATACCAGCGCGACTGACAATCACCTCCATACGCCGTTTAACATTTTGAAATTGTTGTAGCGCTTCGATAGCGGCACTGGCTTGAATGCCAATGTGCCGAGCGGCGGCGATGGCGGATAAGGCATTAAAGACATTGTGGCGTCCAGTTAATGGCCAATCAACAACGCCTTGTGACTGACCTTCAAATTGCACGGCAAACTGGCTGCCATCGGCTTTTAATAACTGCGCTTGCCAATCGGCATCGGCATCAATCGCGGTTTTCACCACCGGTGTCCAGCAGCCCATCTCTAAAACCTCGCCAACATGCTGTTCACAGTCTGGGGCGATAATTAAACCTTGGCTGGGCACGGTGCGAACTAAATGATGAAATTGTTTTTTAATCGCATCGAGGTTTTCAAAAATGTCGGCGTGGTCGTATTCGAGATTATTCAAAATCGCGGTGCGCGGGCGGTAATGAACAAATTTTGAGCGTTTATCAAAGAACGCGCAGTCGTATTCGTCGGCTTCGATGACAAAAAAATCTGACTCGCCCAAGCGTGCGGAAATGCCAAAATTGAGCGGAATCCCGCCAATTAAAAAGCCCGGCTTAAAGCCGTTAAATTCCAGAATCCAGCTCAACATGCTGGTGGTAGTGGTTTTGCCGTGTGTTCCCGCTACCGCTAACACCCAGCGTTTTTGTAAGACATGTTCCGATAACCATTGCGGACCAGAGATATAAGGCAAACCGCTATTTAAAACCGCCTCGACTTCTGGATTGCCGCGCGACATAGCATTACCAATCACCACCAAATCTGGCTTACAATCCAAGTTCTCGGCCTTGTAGCCGTTCATCAAACGAATGCCCTGCTCTTCTAGTTGGGTGCTCATCGGCGGATAAACGTTTTGATCCGAGCCGCTGACGGTGTAGCCGAGTTCTCGAGCGATTAAGGCCAAGCCGCCCATAAACGTGCCGCAGATGCCAAGAATATGGATATGTAAAGGTTTGTGTTGTGTCATGATTTTTTGTCGGTTTTTAAGCGGCTAAGCCGAGAAAACAAAGGCTTAACGGGATTGCTTGCGTTTGGGTATCAGTTAGGTTGAAATAACAACCATAACGAATAACATCATCTATCAATGAGCGAAAAAAACAAAGTTTTAGTTGAAGCAACACCGCATTATATCGAGGCGCAATCATCACCCGAGCAGAATCGCTATGTGTTTGCTTACACGATTACCATTACCAATGTTGGCGCCACCGCAGCCAAGCTATTAACACGCCACTGGCTGATTACTGATGCCAATGGCAAAGTCCAAGAAGTCAACGGTGATGGCGTAGTTGGCGAGCATCCTTACCTTAATCCCGGTGATATGTTCCGTTACACCAGCGCGGCGATTATTGAAACCCCAGTCGGTATCATGCAAGGCAAGTATCAAATGCAATCGGAAAACGGCGAAGATTTTAAAGCGCCGATTCCGCAATTCACCTTATCGATTCCGCGCACCTTGCACTAATGACCACTTACGCAATTGGTGACATTCAAGGCTGCTACGACGAATTTCGTCGACTGCTCGACGTCATAAAGTTTGATCCAGCCCAAGATACCGTTTGGCTGGCGGGAGATTTGGTTAATCGTGGTCCAAAATCATTAGAAACTTTACGCTTCATCAAAGGATTAGGCTCATCAGCGATTAGCGTACTTGGCAATCACGACATGCATTTAATTGCGACCGTGGTTTCACTGGGCAAAGCCGGCAAAAAAGATACGTTGGCACCGATTTTACGCGCGAGTGATTGCGATGAATTAGTTGACTGGCTCCGCCATCAACCTTTGTTTTACAACGATCACGACTTTTGTATGCTTCACGCAGGCTTGCCACCGCAATGGGATTTTGCCCAAACGGTTCACATGGCACGCTTAGCCGAACAAACCATGCAGAGTGCAGACCACAAACGCTTTTTCCGCACTATGTACGGTAATAAGCCTAATGTCTGGAGCGATGATTTACCTAAGATGGATCAACTGCGTTTTGCGGTTAATTGTTTCACCCGTTTGCGCTATTGCACGATTGACGGGGTTTTGGATTTCGCCCAAAAAGGCGTACCCGGTACGCAACCAGAACACCTATTACCTTGGTATGAAGTGCCGGGGCGTAAAAGTGCCGATATGCGAATTATTTTTGGTCACTGGTCTACCTTGGGACTTTACCAAGGCGAAAACTGTTTTTCGATTGATACCGGCTGTCTGTGGGGCGGACAATTAACCGCGATTACTTTAGAAGCCAAGCCCAAACGCATTGCCATTGATTGTCCATGCCAACAAAAACCGTAATTTTTAAATCTCAAGGAAGTTAATCATGCACAGCAAAACTTTATTATTGATCAGCGCGTTAGTATTGCCGATGACTAGCTATGCGGCTAGTGACAACAATTACGAAACCCCAGCCAATCATAAGCTTGACCATTTGAGCAAAGAACTCGGCTTATCTGCCGATCAAAAAGCCAAAGTCGATGCAATTTTTAAAGCCCAACACGAAAAATTTGCCGCCATTCACCGCGAATCACACGATAAAGTCACCGAACTCTTAAACCCAGAACAAGCGGCAAAATGGGAAGAAATGCGCCGTCAACATCAAGCACAAATGCCAAAACCACAATGAGTAGCATCGAACCATTACGCTGGGGAATCCTTGGCGCGGCGCGTATCAATGAGCGCTTAATGCCAGCAATTCTGGAAGCCAATAACGCCGCGTTAGTGGCAATCGCCAGTCGTCGTGCCGGTGCTTCTGCGGAAACTTTAGCCAAATACGCGCCGTGTTACCCCAACATCCAAGCCTATGATGACTTGGAGGCTTTGCTGGCGAATCCCGATATTCAAGCCGTGTATTTGCCCATGGCGAACCATGAACATGCAGAATGGGCTTTGCGGGCGATTGCCAGCGGCAAGCATGTGTTATGCGAAAAACCAATGGCATTAACTGTTGCCGATATTGACGCCATCGAAACCGCCGCCCAGCAACAGCAAGTCAGAGTGATGGAAGGTTTTATGTACCGTTTCCATCCGCAACATGCACGAGTGATGGCGATTTTAGACTCCGGTTTGATTGGTGAAATTCGCTCGGTACGCGCCAGCTATTCATTCATGATGCGCCCTGCGCGGCTGTATCGCTTAGCAGAAAGCGTCGATAATGGTGGCGGTGCGATGTGGGACATCGGCTGTTATGCAATCCATTCGCTGCGAATGTTTTTTAAACAATTACCTAAAACGGTTACAGCGTTATCCCACTATGCCGAAAGCGGTGCTGATATTGCCAGCAGCGGGGTATTGGATTTTGGTGAAGGTCGTTTCGCACAATTTGATTTCAGCTTTGACCGCGCCAGACGCTGCGAATACGAAATTATCGGCACTAAAGGCGGGATTAAATGCCATATCGTTTGGCAATTGCCGGGCGATGTACCGGTGATTTCGTGGTGGACCGAAGACGGCCAGCAAAGTGAACAACGCTTGCCAGCGGTTAATCACTTTAAAGCCGAAATTGAGCATTTCAGCGATTGCGTTCTCAATGACAAGGCGCCAGCATTATCTTTAGCTGATGCAAGAGATAACTGCCGAGTCATCGTGGCGGCTTTAGCCTCTGCCAAACAAGGCAAAACCATTACAATCTAAACCCCCAATTAAGCTGGACGGGATGTTTTTCCCGTCCAATCAATCCGCTAATCCACCCAAGCTAAATTGATCGTTCCCCAGCCGTCGCATGACCATTATGGGTATAATCGCCGGATTGTAATCATCACCTGCCCTTTAATTTAATGCAGATTCACCTAATTGCCGTTGGTAACAAAATGCCAGACTGGGTTCAGCAAGGCTATAGCGAATACGCTAAACGCCTGCCGCGTGAATGCGAGTTGGTATTAAAAGAAATCGCCCCCGATAAACGCCGCAGTGGTGATACCGCACGGATTACCCGTGACGAAGGTGAACGAATGATTGCCGCATTACCACCGCGAAGCCATATTGTGACCTTAGACATTCCCGGCAAACCTTGGACCACTGAAAACCTATCACAATCGCTCAAACGCTGGCTGGGCAATGGTCAACCGGTGGCTTTGATGGTCGGTGGCCCAGAAGGTTTATCGCAACAAGTCAAAGACATGGCGCAAGAATCGTGGAGTTTGTCGCCGCTAACTTTCCCGCATCCCTTGGTGCGAGTCGTGGTGGCGGAACAAATTTATCGGGCTTGGAGTCTGTTAAACAATCACCCTTATCATCGTTAAACAGTCTATGCAGCCTCAAATTATTTTAGCCTCCGCTTCGCCACGGCGTAGCGAATTACTCAAACAGATCGGCATTAGCCATCGCATTATGGCGGTGGATATTGACGAAACACCTTTCGCCAACGAATCACCGCTGGCTTATGTGGAGCGGGTTGCCGCTGAAAAATCTGCCGCTTGCCAAGCACTTTTAAATGATAACTTGCCCGTGTTAAGCGCTGATACCAGCGTGATTTGCGACGGTGAAATCATGGGCAAACCGATTGATTTAGAGCATGCCATCAGTATGTTAAGCCGCTTATCAGGCCGCAGCCATCAAGTTTATAGCGCAGTGTCGTTGCGTGGTGACAATCATTGGCAAGCACTGAGTATTAGCGAAGTCAAATTTAAGCCACTCAGCACCGATGAAATCGTCGCTTATTGGCAAACTGGCGAACCGTGTGACAAAGCCGGTGCTTATGCCATTCAGGGCTTAGCCAGCACTTTTATCGAATCAATAACAGGCAGTTTTTCCGGCGTGATGGGCTTACCGCTCTATGAAACTGCACAACTATTAGCCAAACAAGGGATTAAGGTCATCACATGAGTGAAGAAATTTTAATTAATGTCACCCCGCCGGAAACTCGGGTCGCGGTGATTGAAAACGGTGTCTTGCAAGAACTGATTATCGAACGGGTCAGACAAAAAGGCTTGGTCGGTAACATTTATAAAGGCGAAGTCTGTCGGGTATTACCGGGGATGCAGGCGGCGTTTGTTGATATTGGTTTAGACAAAGCGGCGTTTTTGCATTTATCGGACTTTAACAGCCAAGAACTGGCTAACGGCTCGGAAAATATTGAGCATTACCTAAAAGAAGGGCAAAAACTGGTAGTACAAGTTACCAAAGACCCTTTAGGCAATAAAGGCGCTCGTCTGACCACCGATATTTCAATTCCATCGCGTTACCAAGTCTATATGCCTTATGCCGGTAATTCTGGGGTTTCACAACGGATTGAATGTGATGAAGAACGGATTCGTCTCCGCGCCTGTATCGAAAATTATCTGCAAAAAAACAATGCTCCCGGCGGTTTTATCGCCAGAACTGCGGCAGAATGTGTCGAAGATGTGATTTTGTTTTCGGACATGACGTTTCTGCATAAATTGTGGGAATCGATTTTAGAGAAAAGCAAAAAAGCTAAAGTCAAAACCCTGATTCATGAAGATTTGCCGTTAAGCATTCGCACCTTGCGTGATTTGTATAAAGAAGGCATCGAAAAGGTGCGGGTTGATTCGCGCGAAACTTTTTTGCGTCTGGTCGAATTTGCCGAGACTTTTGTGCCAGAAGTGGTTTCCATCATCGAACACTATTCCGGCGAACGGCCGGTATTTGATATTTACAATGTCGAAGATGAAATCAGCAAAGCCTTAGACCGCAAAGTAAAACTAAAATCCGGCGGTCATTTAGTGTTCGATCAAACCGAATCGATGACTACGGTCGACGTCAACACCGGCGGTTATGTGGGCGGTCGCAATCTGGAAGAAACCATTTTCAAAACCAACTTGGAAGCGGCGCAGACCATTTCCCGTCAATTGCGGTTACGCAATTTGGGCGGGATTATCATCATCGACTTTATCGACATGCAAAGCGAGGATCATAAAAAACAAGTGCTAACCGCCTTGCAACGCAACCTCGATAAAGATCACGCCAAAACCAAAATTACTGAAGTTTCGGCGTTAGGTTTAGTGGAAATGACCCGCAAACGGACCCGCGAAAGTTTGGAGCATATTTTGTGCGAACCTTGCACAACTTGCGGTGGTCGGGGCGTGTTAAAAACGGCTGAATCAATTTGTCTGGAAATTTTCCGCGAAATTATCCGTGTTGTTAGACAATACAACGTCCAGCAAATTTTGGTTTTAGCCTCGGAACAAGTGGTTGAAATGCTGCTGGATGAAGAAGCCGATATGCTGGCAGAATTGGAAAGCTTTCTAAACATTGGCATTAAAATTCGCGCTGAAGCCGAATATAATCAGGAACATTACGACGTCGTGCTGCTATAAGGAATAGGCACCTACCTTGCTAATTAAACATTTGTCACGAGCCAGCCGGCATCTGCTGTTTTGGAGTTTAATCACGGTCGCAGTGACGCTGACCGTGGTGCGTATTTTTTTGACTCAAGTCAACAGCTACAAATCTGAACTTGAGCAACAAATCCAACAAGCCATCCAGTTGCCAATCCAAATCGGCAAGCTCGACACCAATATGCGCGGTTTTAGCCCAGGACTGGTTTTACAACAAATTCATATCGATAGCGATAAAGCACCGATGCAACTACAAGAAGTTCGCATCGGCCTTGATTTACTGCAATTACTATTAACCGGCGATCCTATTGCCGCCAGTTGGGTAACTTTAGTCGGCTTAAACATTGATGTAATCCGCAACATTGACGGCAAAATCAGCATCAAAGGCATTCCCAGCAGCGATGAGCAACCGACTTGGTTAATGCAAGGTAGCCAATACGAAATTCTACAAAGCAAAATCCATTGGCAAGACTTACAAAACAACGGCAAAAACATCGCCTTTGAACGCATCGATTTAGTCTTAAAAAATCATTATTTAGACGGTAGCCACGAACTGCATGCTGTCACCCAACTCCCCGAACAATACGGCGATTCATTACGGTTTTCTGCCGACATCACTGGCAATATTTTTGAACCGGCGACCTTGGAAGGCCAAATTTATTTAGAAGCCAATAATTTACAAGGACCCGCGCTGGCTGAAGGGCATTTACCACACGGTTTAACAATTAGCGCCGGCTCTGGGGATTTAAAAATCTGGAGCCATTTACATAACGCCGAGCCCGACCAAATCGCTGGTTATTTTCAAGCGCAACAGATCAAGCTTGATAACTCACAAGGCAAAAGCCTGCGTTTAGATACCATCCACGGCAATCTCAGTTGGCTGAATCAAAACGGTAGCTGGCGTTTAGGGGCTTACGACCTTGATATTTTTGCCCATCACCGACACTGGACCAATGCCGAGTTTTATCTAGCCCAACATAGCAATGGCGATTGGTCGGCACTGATTAAGCAGTTTGACTTAAACGCATTAAGCTATATCGCACCGTGGTTTATTAACGAACAAAGCCAATATGCCGACCTCTCGAAGCTCAATCCCAGCGGTAAACTGCAAGCGGTGAAATTGTTTGCCAGTCACGATTGGCAGCATTACGCCTTACAAGGCCAATTTGAAAACTTGGGTATTAATCCTAGTAATGGCATGGCCAGTATTGAGGGTTTAAGTGGCCAGATTAACGGCACTGAAAGCCAAGGCCAAATTACTTTTAACAGCGAAAATATTGAAATTAACGCCCTTGATGTTTTCCGTAACAAGCTGTTTGTACCGACTTTCAACGGCACAATTCACTGGCAACAAGATCAACAAAATTGGCAATTTACGAGCGAAAGATTGGTGCTCGACAGTGCCGATTTTAAAACCAATAGTCGTTTTCAGCTGACTTTGCCCAAAAACCACAGCACACCGAATTTGCATCTGCTGACGCGTTTTGGCGAATTTCACGATATGAGTCAGATTCCACAGTATTTACCCGCCAAAATCATGAGTGCCGATGCGGTTGCTTGGCTGGATGATGCGTTTGTTGGCGGACAAATTGAACAAGGTGAAATCGTCGTCGATGGCAATCTCGATCAATTTCCTTTTAGTCATGGCGAAGGTCGCTTTGAAGCCTTATTCAGCATCAGCAATGGTGAAATGCAATTCAACGAAGATTGGCCGCATTTACAAGACCTATACGCCACTGTCGATTTCTTAGCCGAAAATCTCCAAGTTGCCATCCACGAAGGTCGCAGTGAAAACGTGGCTATAAAACACGCGGTGGTTGGGATTAATGATGTTGCCAATAGCTCAGAGGTATTAGTAAACGGCGAATTACAAAGCCAAGTCAATCATGCCCTGCTATTCCTGCAGAAAAGCCCGTTACATAAGAACATTGATTCATTGGTAAAAATGGCTAAAAGCGAAGGCAACGCACAGATTAGCTTGGACTTAAAACTGCCGTATGAGGTAAATGATCCCGTTCATGCCAAAGTGGATGCCAATTTAAACAATGCCCGCATGACCTTGAAATCGGTCAACTTGGCTATTGAAAACATCAACGGCACGTTAACCTTCACCGAAGATAGCATCAGCAGTAAAGGCCTAAAAGCCCAAACCTTGGGTTATCCAATCCAAGCGGAAATGAGCGGTGACAATAACAACAGCCACTTACGAATCAATGGCAGCACCAGCTATGGCAATCTGCAAAAACAATTCAGCTTCCTACCAACCGAAATGGCGAAAGGTAACTTTAATTACCAAGCTGATTTATTAATTCCCAATGGTGAAAACCAAACCAGTGTTTTAAGCATTGATAGTCCTCTGCAAGGGTTAAGCATTACCGATAATGATTGGTTGGCAAAAACCGCCGATCAACAGCAACCGCTAAAGTTAGTTTTTCAGTTTGATCATCAAAACTTACTGCCTCTAGCCGTTCAATATGGGACTAATCTGCACGCCGCTTTACTGATCGATAACCAAAAAACCAATCTCTATTCCGGCCATATTGTGATTGGCGGCAACCAAGCCAATAGCGTTTATCAAGCCGGTTTAAAAGTTGAAATTAAACAACCCAACTTCAAATTGGCTCAAGCCATATCGGCTTTCAATAACGGTGAAACCAACTGGCCTAAGCTACGAGAAGTTTTACTCGATACCGATCAATTGATTTGGCATGGCCAAAACTTGGGCGGCTTGCAATGCCACTTTCAACACAGTAATCAAGCTTGGCATGGGATTGTTTCCAGCGAAATAGCCAAAGGCCGGATTAGCTTGCCGGATCAACTCGGCGGTAGTGAACGGATTAAACTGGAAATGGATAACATCAATCTGTCGGCCATGAATTCGCTGGATTTGGATGCCGCTGAACAAGTTATCAGCGAATTACCGTTAATCGACATCGATAGCCAACAAGTCATGTGGCGCAATGTCAATCTCGGCAAACTCAAGTTACAAACCGAACGCTTAACTAACGGCATTCACTTCAAAAAAATCAAACTCAGCGGTGCCGGTAAAAATATCGACTTAACCGCACACTGGATTAAGCAATTAAACGGTACTAGCACCCAAATCAATGGCAATTTAAGCATGAATGGCTTTGGGCAGTTTTTGAGCAATCTCGGCTTTAGCGACGACTTTAAAGAAACCCATGCCGAGCTGAATTTTAATGGCGGCTGGCTTGGTGCCCCGCATCAATTTTCGTTGGCTAAGCTAAATGGCTTGTTACAAATCAAACTCAGCGAAGGCCGGATTTCCAGTATCGAACCGGGCTTTGGCCGCTTATTAGGTTTGTTGGCGATGGAACAATGGGTGAAACGTTTAAGCCTCGATTTCAGTGATATTTACCGTCAAGGTCTGGCATTTGATGAGATCACTGGTAGCCTTAAAATCAATAATGGCATGGCTTATACCGACAATCTTTTGGTCGATGCGGTGTCGGCAAAAATGAAAGTAATTGGCACCGCCAATCTAGTCGATAAAAGCTTGGACAATCGCATTGCGGTCATTCCCAAGAGTTCCGACGCTTTGCCCATTGCTGGTACAATCGTCGGCGGTATTGCGGCGGTTGTCACCGAGGTGCTTACCAATAATTACCAAGAAGGTTACTTCTTTAGCTCCGAATATAAAGTCACGGGGCAATGGGGGGATCTTGATGTGGTCCCTGTGCGAGATAATGACGGCTTAGTGAATAAAACTTGGCACGGCTTGACCGACTTTAATTGGCTGAAATAACAAATCTTTTTACCGTTATCATTTATAGAGAATACCCATGACGATATGCGCCGCCATTCAAATGGCTTCTGGCCCTCAAGTAAGCGCCAACCTCCTCGAAGCTGAAAAACTGATCGCCGAAGCGGCCAAAGCGGGCGCTAAACTGGTGGCGTTACCAGAAAACTTTGCCATCATGGGCATGAATGAATTCGACAAAGTCAAAGTCGGTGAGCAAGATGGCACCGGCCCGATCCAAGACTTTTTATCCAATATCGCTAAAAAATACGGCGTTTGGGTGGTTGGTGGCACGATTCCGATTTTTGGCGACAATCCAAACAAAGTTCGCGCCGCTTGCTTAGTCATCAACGACCAAGGCCAACGCGTTGCTCGTTACGACAAAGTGCATTTATTCGATGTTAGCGTGCCAGACAGCGGTGAAGAATATCGAGAATCTGACTCCATCGAAGCAGGTCTTGATTCGTGCGTGGTTGATACACCCTTTGGCAAATTGGGCGTTGCGGTTTGTTATGACTTACGTTTTCCTGAGTTTTTCCGCCCAAACACTCGCCGCGATTTAGATATTATCGTTATCCCTTCGGCATTCACCGCCAAAACCGGTGCCGCGCATTGGGAAGTATTATTAAGAGCCCGAGCGATTGAAAATTTGAGCTACGTGATCGCGCCAAACCAAGGTGGTTTCCACAAAAATGGCCGTCAAACCTTTGGTCACAGCATGATTGTTGATCCTTGGGGCGTGGTTTTAGATTGCTACAAAACCGGAGCCGGCTTTGTTAGTGGCGACATTGATAAAGTGCGTTTAGAAAAAACCCGCGCCTCTTTCCCTGTGCTTGAGCATCGCCGTTATTTTTGCGAGTAATCATTATGCGTAAAACCACAACCTTGACTCTACCTTGTTTAAGTTTGTTACTCGTCGCTTGTGCGGATAGTCCTGATAAATATCGGGATATTAAGCATTTGGAGACGCCACCGACATTAGCGATTGAACGCAACACCAGCACACCGGTTAAATCTTCTCGTAGCAGTTCCACAACGACGACGGCCAGTACTAGCGAAACCAACTCGAAATCAGCAAGTGATTTAGATAAATTGATTTATATCACTGGCGATGATCAACAACCGGTATTGCAATTAAAAACCCGCTTCGATCGTGCGTGGGATTTACTTGAGCGCGGCTTGCAATTGGCTGAAATTGAAGTGATTGATAAAAATCGTTATGAAGGCAAAATTCGAGTCAACTATATAGCGGGCCAAGAAGCCACCGGCAAGGGCTTGATTAGCTCAATCGGCTCACTATTTGGCGGTAAAGAATCTGAATACACGCTAACTTTAGACAAAGATAGCAAGATTACCGGCATTCATATTAACAAAGTAGCGACTAACGAAAAACTTCAAGATGGTACAGAAGATATGAGTACTAACGACGCTGCACAGCTCGCTGCTTTATTAAAAACCGTTATTAAGACTGATTTAGCAAAATAAAACGCCAAAATCAGGGTGTTTTGCTATCCGGCAAAACGCCCTTTAAACAGACTACTCGATTAAAAAAATTACTAGAATCAACTTAATTACTAGTAAAAAACTGCTAATTCAATCATCAAAACCATCTGGTTTAACAGCAAAAAACTCAGATAAGCAATTGATTTTAAAAACCAACCCTCAAGACAAACAGCCTTCTAAATCATTAAACCTGAATTAATTTAATGTAATCATTTGTAATCATATACAAGCCTAGAAACCGCTAAAATACTGGTGAAATAATCATTCAAATTTACTGCATATATGAATAGTCTCTATGCTTACAATCCCTACATTCCACTTCTGGAAGAATTTCGTGAAGTGACAGGCTTAGTCGCTAATGAGATTGAGGCGCTTATCAAAAATCATAATTTTGAATCTGCACAACAAAAACTACATACCTTAGAAACCTCTTCGAAAAAAGTAGGTGCTGATCATTTATATGCAGCCAGCCAAGCACTCCAACAATGTCTTGAACAAGACTATGTTGACCCGGCGATTTATCAAAATTTTCAAGAACACTTACAAGAAAATATTGCCGCAATAAATTGGATAAAGATTCCTAAACAAAATACACATCCAACAGCGTTAAAACGGGAGCACAGCGATTAAAAGGCAATCACTGTGCTATCAATTTAACTACTGGGCTTTGTTATACAAAGCATACGCCCCAAACCGCATTTGATGCGCTCTGCCCAATTTTTCCTTGGTGAAATCAATCGAGAATTGCTCGGTTAAATGTTGGCCATCCCAGCTATAGGCTTTAAAAAACTGCTCGTTATCAGCACCTTTTTTGTCCCAATTCGCCAATAGTGACGAGGTGTAATACAAGCGTTTACCATCCCAGCTTGAAGACACCATATTCACTTGAGCGCCAATTTTCTGCTCGAAGACTTGTTTAGGTTGCAATGGATCGCTGATATCGAAAGCACGAGTTTTGCCATCCATAAAAGTGTTAACCCACAAGGTTTTGTCATCGCTGGAAATTGAAATATCGACTGGCAACGGCACTTTGCTTGGCTCGCCAATATCTGCGACATCTTTAGCTTGCCATTCGCCTTGTTGGTCTTGGTGAATCAGCCAAATTTTTGAAGTCAACGCGGTGGTGGTAAAGCAGTAATTATGTTCTTCCGCCCAAGCACAGCGAATTTCTAACGGTGAGCCGGGAACATCAAAGATTTTTTTCGGTTGGCGAGTGTGTAAATCCCATTGCACTACAGTGCTACCAAAGCGTTTCATCGCCTCAGTATCACCCAACATTTTGCCGAAATCCATCATGTAGTTTGACCAACCGGTAAACGATGAGGTCAGCATCAAGTTTTTACGTGGCAAAGCCCGAACATCGTAGTTGTAACCATCGGCATATTTACCGGATTTAATCGCGCCTTGTAAATTGCTGTCGGTCGGCAACCAATAAGTGGCAATGTAATCGCCCGCATTGCTGTATTCGACAATCGCGGTGCGGCCACCGTGGTCTTTATTATTGGATAAGCCGGTAATCAACATTCGACCAGGCAAAGCATACATACTATGCGGCCCAACCACGCCACCGCTTTTGGCGACGAAATCGGTGATAGTTTTGGTATGTTTCGGTTTAGCCGGATCAGTAGCGACATCAAAAATAAAAATTTTGCTGCTATCTAAACCACCCGCCCATAAAAATTTACGGTCATCGGTGAAATCCGAATGGTGGGCTTCGTTACGGCCACCGACTGACAAACTGTTAATTACTTTGCCGTATTGGGCTGATTGTGGATTAACGGCAACGGTGACTAATTTATCTTGTTCATCACCAACGCCTTCGGCACCTAAAGTCCAGATATAAACAAAGTCTTCTTGGCCGGTGATTTTCGCCATATACGGCGAGGCACAGGTTTCATCTGCCAGTGCCGATAAACTGCTGAAACTGAGTAAAAAGGCTGCGCTGAAGGCAGTTAATTTGTTGGTCATGCTACTCTCCCCCGAGTGTTTATTATGCTTTTGTATTGACTGAGCTCAATTTTTATAAGGTTTCGCTAATCTGCGTATGCAGGACAGGATATTTATCCCGTTCTTAAAGTTTCAAATCACTTCAAAGTAACCATAAACAGTGCAGACGGGGTTACAAACCCCGTCTGGCGACATTATAAGGTTTTGCTAATCTGCGTAACATCAGTTACTTGAGTTATTCAGCGGTAGTCGGGTCAATTATGGTTTTAATCTGCTCAATCCGATTCGCCGGAAACCCACCCTGCTCTGCATGTTCACGAATCAGTTGCTCATTGTCGGCCAGATAAATGCAATACACTTTATCAGCCGTGACATAACTTTCCAGCCATTGAATCTGCGGCCCCATATTCCGCAACACACCACACGATGTTTGCGAAATGGCATTTAACTCAGCGGCGGTTAATTGACCTGCGCCCGGTATCTCACGTTCGATAATGAATTTTGGCATGACGCCTCCTCTTGAATGACTGGTAATTTGAATTGTAAACCTCAACCGGCTTTGAGGTTTAAATAGAGCAAAAGGCGATGGGATTGACTAAATCAAATGACAAGGATGGGCAACGAGCCCACCCTTTTAGGATTTTTAGATGTCGACTTGTTTACTTTTATCAGCAAGCAAGCCTTTAACAATAATAACCACAGCTAAAATCAATACCGCATAGACCACAGTAGCGCTTAAATAAGCCATGTAATAAGTACTGAAATCTGCCGAATATTGCGCCCAAGACGGTTGGGTAATTTTGTCTGACAATAAATAAAAACTGCCATTAGAAATCACAAACGCACCTGAAGTAGCCACCACTAACAGCATCAATTGCTGAGCAATATGACGAATCGACACGCTTTGTAATGCACGGCAGTATTTACCCGCCAACCACATGGCACCGTAAGTAGGGATTAAAAACAGATAAGCTGGCGAGATACAAAAATCGCTGACCGCCATTTGATTAATCGCCCAATAATCAACGCCAGCGGCTTCGATTAACAACGCAGCGAACCAATAACGCCCACCTAACCACAAGCCAGCCAGAAAAAAGACCGCCAAAGAGGCATCAGGCAAGGCAATCGCTGTGCCCATATGATCAAAGCGAGTCGCCGCCATTAAGGCCATTAATGCAATTGCGCTCGGCTTAATCGCTAAGGTTTGTTTCAAATTCATGAGGTTATGCTCCGCAAACTCAGTTGTTGTAATGAATGGAAAGAAAGAAGTTTCTATCGGCCA
>CAMCSF010000027.1 GCA_945877625.1 Methylomonas koyamae
TCTCTAAACCCCATGGATGCTGCAATTTTAAAGGCCATCTCATTCGAATCAACATCATGATAAGATCCATCGAACAATGTAACTTTAACATCCACCACTGGAAAACCGCCTATTATGCCATTTTCCATTTGTTCTTGTATGCCTTTATCAATCGCGGGTACAAATTCTTTTGGAACCACGCCTTCGGATAAGCCGTTAACAAATTCGTAACCTTCGCCACGATTTTTTGGCTCCAATTTTAGCCAAACATGCCCATAAACACCTTTTCCACCTAATTGCCTTACAAATTTACCTTCAACTTCAACAACTTTAGAAATTGACTCTCTATAGGCAACTTGTGGCGAGCCAACATTTGCAGAAACATTGAACTCTCTTTTCATTCTGTCAACGATAATCTCTAGATGCAATTCACCCATACCTGAAATTATCATCTGACCAGATTCCTGATCTGTATTAACTCTAAACGAAGGATCTTCTTGAGAAAGTCTCGCTAGAGCCACAGACAATTTTTCTTGATCTGCTTTTGTCTTCGGTTCAATTGCAATTGCTATCACAGGCTCTGGAAAATCCATCTTTTCAAGAAGAATAGGCTTACTTAATGCACTAAATGTATCCCCAGTAACAACTTCCTTTAGGCCAATTACAGCCCCGATGTCACCAGCTCTAATTTCACCTATTTCTTCCCTGCTATTTGCATGCATTTGAACGATTCGACCAATTCGTTCTTTTTTGTTTTTAGCGACATTTAAAATTACATCGCCAGATTTCAACACCCCAGAATACACTCTAAAAAATGTCAAAACACCAACAAATGGATCAACAGCTATCTTAAATGCCAACGCTGAAAAGGATTCATCATCTGTTGCACCCCTGGATTCGGAAGCAACACCATCTCCACCCAAACCAACTACATCATCCCTATCTTCAGGGGATGGCAAATACTCGACGACACCATCCAATAGAGACTGAACACCTTTATTTTTAAATGCCGATCCGCAAAAAACTGGAACTAAATTATTCGTTATAACCAACTTCCTTATTGCTGATTTCAATTCCTCAATCGAAATCTCCATGCCTTCTAAATATTTTTCAGTTAGAAGATCACTCCCTTCAACCGCAAACTCAATCAAACTTTCTCTGTACTTTTGAGCCAAACCTAACATTTCATTTGGAATTTCATCTATCCTAGACTTAACCCCCATATCAACTGAATCCCAATAAACTGCTTTCATTTCCAGCAAATCTATTACACCTTGAAATTCATCTTCACTACCAATTGGTAACTGCATTGGCACAGCATTTGCGCCCAATCTTTTTTTCAATTGACTTACAACAGAATAAAAATCGGCACCAACTCTATCCATTTTATTTACAAAGGCCAACCTTGGCACATTGTATTTATTAGCCTGGCGCCAAACCGTCTCAGATTGCGGCTCAACACCACCAACAGCACAAAATACCGCACAAGCACCATCTAGCACACGCAACGATCTTTCTACTTCAATTGTAAAATCAACATGTCCTGGCGTATCAATTATATTTATTCGATGTTGCTCAAATTGAGACAACATACCCGACCAAAAACATGTAGTGGCAGCAGAGGTTATTGTTATACCTCTTTCCTGCTCTTGCTCCATCCAATCCATGGTTGCAGCACCATCATGCACCTCTCCAATCTTATGAGAAACGCCTGTGTAATATAAAATTCTTTCGGTTGTAGTTGTTTTACCTGCATCAATATGAGCCATAATACCGATATTTCGGTAATGACTTATTGGCGTTCTTCTAGCCACAACTACAACCTACAAAAATTTATTACCATCTATAATGAGCAAACGCTTTATTTGCATCAGCCATTCTGTGAGTATCGTCGCGTTTTTTCGCTGCAGCACCACGACCTTCAGATGCATCCAATAACTCTCCAGCCAATTTTGCAGCCATAGTACGCTCATTTCTCTTACGAGCTGCATCAATCAACCAACGCATTGACAATGCCAATCTGCGTGCTGGACGAACTTCGACAGGCACCTGATATGTTGCACCACCCACACGACGAGATTTAACCTCAACCCTAGGCTGAACGTTTTCAAGCGCTTTTGCTACCAAATCTAACGATTCATTATGACCTTTAGCCTCAATAACATCTAAAGCACCATATACGATTTTTTCAGCTACAGATTTTTTTCCATCTTCCATGATCATATTCATGAATTTTGAAAGCATATCACTTCCAAATCGTGGATCTGGATTAACTACTCTTTTAGCCGCTACTCTTCTTCTTGACATTTCTTACCAACCTTTATTTTTTAGGCCTTTTTGCGCCATACTTAGAACGACCACATTTTCTATCTTTAACACCAGAGGTATCAAGACTTCCACGAACAACGTGATAACGCACACCAGGCAAATCCTTAACCCTGCCGCCACGAATCAGAACAACCGAGTGCTCCTGTAAGTTGTGACCTTCACCACCAATGTAGCTACTTACTTCTGACCCATTCGTTAATCTAACCCTTGCTACTTTACGTAACGCAGAGTTTGGTTTTTTAGGGGTAGTCGTATAAACACGAGTACAAACCCCTCTTCTTTGAGGACACGCCTCTAAAGCAGGAACATTGGTTTTTTCAACCTTTTTAGCACGAGGCTTACGAACCAACTGATTGATCGTGGCCATTCTCAACTACTCCAATATACAATTTGTTACACACCCAATCTTATTGATTGAGCACTGTCGCTAGATTAAATTCTAATGACTCATGTGAGCAGAGCATATTACATCTATTGACCCACATGGTCAAGACCTTTTATTTTAATCAATATTTAAAGCTTGCTTTAAAGCTTCTTCTACATCTGCCGTTTCTACCACATTTGAATTTTGAACGCTTTCATCTATTACCATTTGGCCTGCGCGTCTTTTACGTCGCTGATCATGATATGCCAAACCTGTACCAGCTGGAATTAATCGACCAACGATTACGTTTTCTTTCAAACCATTCAAACCATCACTAATACCTCTTACCGCAGCATCAGTTAATACTCTTGTAGTTTCTTGGAATGAAGCAGCCGAAATAAATGACTCTGTAGCCAAAGACGCTTTTGTAATACCTAATAACATTGAGTCATAACTTGCTGGTATTTTGCCTTCTCTTTCTATTTTGTCGTTTACTGTATTTAATAAAGTACGCTCAATTTGCTCGCCTTTTACAAAATCAGTATCACCTGATGCAGTGATTTCAACTTTACGTAACATTTGACGAATAATCGCTTCAATGTGTTTGTCGTTGATTTTTACCCCTTGTAAACGATATACATCTTGAATTTCTTTAACTAAATAATCAGCTAATTCTTCAATACCTCTCAATCTGAGTATATCGTGAGGAGTCAATTCACCTTCAGCAATAGTCTCACCTTTTTCTACAAACTCACCCTCGAAAACAGTGATGTGTCTCCATTTTGGGATCAAAGTTTCATATTGCAAACCTTCTGAGTCTGTAATAATGACACGCTGCTTGCCTTTAGTTTCTTTACCAAACGAAACCATACCAGTTGCTTCAGCAAGGATTGCAGGATCTTTTGTTTTACGCGCTTCAAACAAATCAGCAACTCGCGGCAAACCACCGGTAATATCACGGGTTTTACTAGATTCTTGAGGAATACGAGCTAGTACGTCACCAACCTTTACTTCGCCACCATCTTTTACACCGACGATAGCGCCGGCTGGTAAAAAGTATTGGGCAGCAATATCAGTTCCAGGCAAATTAATCTGCCCACCATGCTCGTCAATCAGACGCACCATTGGTCGCAATTCTTTACCAGCCGAACTACGTTGCTTAGGATCGGTTACAACTCGTGATGTTAAACCTGTTACTTCGTCAGATTGTTCCTGAACCGTAATACCGTCAATAAAGTCAATTAACTGAATAAAACCTTCCACCTCAGTAATAACTGGATGTGTATGAGGATCCCAATTAACAATAATGTCACCAGCCGATATCGCACTGCCATCTTCAATCGATAAAACAGCACCGTATGGAATTTTATAGCGCTCACGCTCTCTTCCATAATCGTCCATAACCCCTACTTCACCTGAACGAGAAACCGCAACTAGGTTGTTTTCTCTGTTTTTAACGGTTTTCAGATTATTCAGCTTGACTGTACCTGACGATTTGACTTGAACATTACTTACAGCAGCTGATCGAGACGCAGCACCACCAATGTGGAACGTACGCATTGTTAACTGCGTACCTGGCTCACCAATCGACTGCGCAGCAACAACACCAACGGCTTCACCGATATTGACCAAATGACCACGACCTAAATCACGACCATAACATTTAGCACAAACACCTTGACGCGAATCACAAGTAATAACAGATCTAACTAACATTTTATCAATGCCGTTTTCTTCAAGAACTGTTACTAAATTCTCATCAATCATTGTTCCTGCAGCAATCAATAGATTGGTGCCAGATGGGTCCATCACATCAACAGCTGGTACACGACCCAATACTCGCTCAACCAAAGGCTCGACCACGTCACCACCTTCAATAATAGGTGTCATTGTTAGACCGTTTTGAGTTCCGCAATCTTGTTCTGCAATGACAAGATCTTGCGCAACGTCAACGAGTCGACGTGTTAAATAACCAGAGTTAGCAGTTTTCAACGCCGTATCAGCAAGACCTTTACGAGCACCGTGAGTCGAAATAAAGTACTGTAATACGTCCAAGCCTTCTCTAAAGTTAGCTGTAATTGGGGTTTCAATAATCGAACCATCTGGCTTAGCCATCAGACCACGCATACCGGCTAACTGTCTAATCTGTGCAGCAGAACCCCTTGCACCCGATTCAGCCATCATAAAGATAGAGTTAAATGATTTTTGCTTAACGCTATTGCCTGTTGAGTCAACTACTTCATCTTCTCCCAAGCCTTCCATCATCACTTTCGCAACTTGATCATTGGCACGGGACCAAATATCAACAACTTTGTTATATCGCTCACCATCGGTTACCAAACCTGATGCATACTGATTTTGAATTTCAGTTACCTCAGAATCCGCTGCACGAATAATGTCGGCTTTTTTAGCTGGGATTTCCATGTCCTCAATACCAAATGAAACACCTGATCTAGTCGCATATTTGAAACCTAGATACATAATTTGGTCGGCTAAAATAACGGTTTCTTTAATACCTAAATAACGATAGCTATAGTTAATTAGTCTTGATATGTTCTTTTTAGTCATATCGACGTTAACTAGCTCATAAGGCATGCCGTCAGGAACAATATCCCAAATCAAAGCACGACCTACGGTAGTTTTCTTTCTGCTCGTGATTGAATCAAAACCACCTTGAGCATTTTTGATTTTTTCTGTGATACGAATTTCAATTCTTGATTGTAATTCAACAGTTTTGCTATCCAGGGCTTTTAATATTTCCGATGAATCCGTAAAAATACTACCTTCACCAATTGCGTTAATTTTTTCACGACTGATGTAATACAAACCCAATACCACGTCTTGCGATGGATTGATTACTGGTTCGCCATTAGCGGGTGACAAAATATTATTTGTCGCCATCATTAAAGTACGCGCTTCTAATTGAGCTTCAATTGATAACGGAATATGTACCGCCATCTGGTCACCGTCAAAGTCGGCGTTGAACGCACTACAAACTAAAGGATGCAATTGGATTGCTTTACCTTCAATTAAAGTCGGTTCAAATGCTTGAATACCTAATCTGTGAAGTGTTGGCGCTCTATTCAATAATACTGGATGCTCACGAATTACTTCTTCGAGAATATCCCATACTTCTGCGCCTTCTCTTTCAACCATTTTCTTAGCGGCTTTAATTGTTGTTGCTAAACCGCGCAACTGCAATTTACTAAAAATAAACGGTTTAAATAATTCCAAAGCCATTTTTTTCGGCAGACCACACTGATGTAATCTTAGTGTTGGCCCTACCACGATAACCGAACGACCAGAATAGTCGACACGTTTACCTAATAAGTTTTGACGGAAACGACCTTGTTTACCCTTAATCATATCGGCTAAGGATTTCAATGGTCTTCTGTTGCTGCCGGTAATTGCACGACCGCGACGACCGTTATCTAACAAGGCATCAACCGATTCCTGCAACATCCGTTTTTCATTACGAACGATAATGTCTGGCGCATTCAAATCTAATAAACGTGTTAAACGGTTATTACGATTGATAACGCGGCGATACAAATCATTCAAATCAGAAGTCGCAAAACGACCACCATCCAATGGAACTAATGGGCGTAATTCAGGCGGCAATACAGGCAACACCGTCATAATCATCCATTCAGGACGATTATTTGATGCCAACAAAGAATCAATGACTTTCAAACGCTTTGAAAACTTTTTGATTTTTGTATCTGAATTAGTTGCATTAATTTCTTCGCGCAGCGTATTGATTTCTTCTTTTAAATCAATCGATTTCAATAGGTCGAAAATAGCTTCCGCACCCATTTTTGCCACGAAATCGTCGCCATGCTCTTCAATCGCATTCAGATATTCATCATCTGTTAGCAACTGACCTTTTTCCAAAGGTGACATGCCTGGATCAGTAACGACAAATGTTTCGAAATACAACACGCGTTCAATTGAACGCAATGTCATATCTAACAGTAAAGCAATACGCGATGGTAATGATTTCAAAAACCAAATATGAGCAACAGGACTTGCTAAGTCAATATGTCCCATACGCTCACGACGTACTTTAGACAAAGTCACTTCAACGCCGCATTTCTCACAGATAACGCCGCGATGTTTTAAGCGTTTATATTTGCCGCATAAACATTCGTAATCGCTAATCGGTCCAAAAATCTTGGCGCAAAACAAACCGTCACGCTCTGGCTTAAACGTACGATAGTTAATCGTCTCTGGCTTTTTCACTTCACCATAAGACCATGAACGAATCATGTCAGGCGATGCTAATCCAATACGGATGTTATCAAAATCGTCTGTACGACCTTGACGCTTTAGGAAATTCATTAAATCTTTCAAGAGTTTATCCTCTTTAAATGTAATCTGGTGTTATTCAGAATCTATCTTGTCGTTTATACGATTAATCTTGTTCCATCTCGATATTAACTGCGAGAGAACGAATTTCTTTGACTAATACGTTGAAAGACTCTGGCATACCGGCTTCCATAGAATGATTGCCATCGACAATGTTTTTATACATACGGGTTCTGCCTGTAACGTCATCAGACTTAACGGTCAGCATTTCTTGTAATGTATAGGCTGCACCATATGCTTCCAGTGCCCAGACCTCCATCTCACCAAAACGCTGTCCACCAAACTGAGCTTTACCGCCCAATGGCTGTTGAGTTACTAGACTATATGGACCTGTTGAACGCGCATGCATTTTGTCATCAACCAAGTGATTCAATTTCAACATATACATGTAACCAACAGTTACTTCGCGTTCAAACGGTTCGCCTGTCAAACCATCATATAAAACAGTTTGGCCGTGTTCTGGCAAATCAGCTAAACGTAACATGGTACGAATATCTTCTTCTGAAGCACCATCAAATACAGGGGTAGCCATTGGCACACCACTAACAAGATTAACAGCCATTTCTATAATTTCTTTATCAGAGAATGAGTTCAAGTCTTCTTTTCTACCGCTGGAATTATAGATTTTCTCCATAAATCCTCTGATTTCTTGAACTTTGGCCTGAGCTTCTAACATTCTGCCAATTTTTTTGCCTAGACCTTTTGCCGCCCAACCAAGGTGGGTTTCCAGTACCTGACCGACGTTCATCCGCGAAGGTACACCGAGTGGATTTAATAGAATGTCAACTGGGTTACCATCAGCTGTATAAGGCATATCTTCGATAGGTACAATTTGTGAAATAACACCCTTGTTACCATGTCGGCCCGCCATTTTGTCACCCGGCTGAATACGTTTTTTCACGGCCAAGTAAACTTTAACCATTTTCAACACACCCGGTGCCAAATCATCACCCATGGTGATTTTTTTCTTTTTCTGCTCGAAACGTTCGTCAAACTCTTTACGTTGTTGTTCAACCTGTTCTGAAACAGCTTCCAACTTCAAGTTAACATCTTCGTCATTGGTTCTGATTTTCAACAACTCAGAATAGGTCAAACTATCAAGATAAGCTAACTCGATTTGATCGCCTTTTTTCAATCCGTTTGGACCTTTCTCTGCTTTTGTGCCTACCAACATTGATTTAACACGGGCAAAAATATCATGTTCAACAATTTTCAGCTGATCATCCAAGTCCATACGATAACGTTTGATTTCGGCTTCTTCGATTTCTAAAGCACGTTTATCTTTTTTGACGCCATCACGAGTAAATACTTGTACATCAATAACCGTACCGCGAACGTTACCTGGCACTCTTAATGAGGTATCTTTTACATCTGCTGCTTTTTCACCGAAAATGGCACGCAATAACTTCTCTTCTGGTGTTAATTGGGTTTCACCTTTCGGGGTTACTTTACCGACCAGAATATCGCCGCCTTTTACTTCAGCACCAACATAAACAATGCCTGACTCATCCAATTTGGATAAAGCCTCTTCACTTACGTTTGGAATATCTGCAGTGATTTCTTCAGGGCTATGTTTAGTTTCCCTAGCAACACAGGTTTTTTCTTCGATATGAATAGTTGTAAAACGATCTTCTTTTACAACACGCTCCGACACCAAAATCGAGTCTTCGAAGTTATAGCCGTTCCAAGGCATAAATGCGATCAGCATGTTTTGACCTAAAGCCAACTCACCTAAGTCAGTTGAAGGTCCATCTGCCAAAATATCGCCTCGATTAACGATGTCACCCAATTTAACCAATGGTTTTTGGTTAATACAGGTATTTTGGTTTGAACGGGTGTATTTAATTAGGTTGTAAATATCAACACCTGGAATACCCGCGACTGTTTCATCATCATTGGCACGAACTACGATACGCGCAGCATCTACCGCTTCTACACGACCGCCACGGGTTGCAACCACTGTCACACCCGAGTCTTTCGCAACAACTCGTTCCATACCGGTACCCACTAAAGGTTTCTCGGCACGAAGTGTTGGCACAGCTTGACGTTGCATGTTAGAACCCATCAAAGCGCGGTTCGCGTCATCGTGTTCTAAGAATGGAATAATAGATGCAGCAACAGATACGATCTGTTTAGACGATACGTCCATATATTGCACAGTTTCAGACGACGCTAAGGTAAATTCGTCTTTGTAACGGCAAGATACTAAGCCTTCAACTAATCGACCGGTTTCATCAACAGCAACACTAGACTGAGCAATAACGTACTCACCTTCTTCAATCGCTGAAATGTAATCAACTTGATCGGTTACTTTGCCATCAACCACTTTTCTATAAGGTGTTTCTAAGAAACCATAATCATTGGTTCTAGCATAAACAGACAATGAGTTAATCAAACCGATGTTTGGCCCCTCAGGTGTCTCAATTGGGCATACACGACCGTAGTGGGTTGTATGTACGTCACGAACCTCGAAGCCCGCACGTTCTCTCGCTAAACCACCGGGACCTAATGCAGAAACACGACGTTTATGGGTAACCTGCGAAAGCGGGTTGTTTTGATCCATAAACTGCGACAATTGGCTTGAACCAAAGAATTCTTTAACAGCCGCTGAAACTGGTTTTGCATTGATAATTTCTTGCGGCATGTAGCCTTCAGAATCGGCCAAGGTCAAACGCTCTCTTACTGCACGTTCGACACGAACCAAACCAATGCGGAATTGATTTTCAATCATTTCGCCAACAGAACGGACACGTCTATTACCTAAGTGATCGATATCATCAACAGTACCATTACCGTTTCTGATTTTAATCAACTCTTTCAATACATCAATAATGTCTTCTTTGCTTAATGTACCTGTCCCTTCAATTTCTTCGCGGCCTAATCGACGGTTGAATTTCATTCTGCCGACAGTAGATAAGTCGTAGCGCTCATCTGTGAAAAATAGATTCTCAAACAGATTTTCAGCTGAATCGACTGTTGGTGGCTCACCTGGACGCATCATGCGATATATTTCAACTAACGCTTCTAAACGGTTAGTTGTCGTATCTAAACGCATTGCATTTGAAATGTAAGGACCTCTATCAAGATCGTTTACATATAAGGTATTGATTTCTAATACATCAGCATCAATTAATTTTTGTATTAACACTTCTGTCAATTCATCATTAACACTAGCTAATAACTCGCCAGTGGTTTTATCAATGATGTTATGGCCTAAAATTTTTCCATAGAGATAATCTCTAGGCACTTCAATTTCAGTAACGCCGGCTTTTTCTAATTGACGTATATGTTTAGCAGTAATCCTACGACCTTCTTCAATTAAGACTTTGCCGTCATGCTTGATATCGAATACCGCCATTTCACCACGTAACCGCTCAGGAATTACATGGAACATTACTTTGTCGGCATTCAATGAAAACTTGTTAGTTTCGAAGAAAATGTTGACCATTTCTTCGTTGTCATATCCGAGCGCCCTTAAAAGGATAGTCGCTGGAATTTTACGACGTCTATCTATACGCACATAGACAGCATCTTTATGATCGAATTCAAAGTCTAACCATGATCCACGATAAGGAATGACTCGAGCATTAAATAATAATTTTCCTGAAGAATGTGTTTTACCTTTGTCATGATCAAAGAACACACCTGGCGATCTGTGTAATTGCGAAACAATGACACGCTCAGTACCATTAATTACAAAAGTACCGTTATCCGTCATCAGCGGAAGTTCACCCATGTAAACTTCTTGTTCGCGAATATCTTTTACTACCTTAGTATTTGCCGGCGCATCTTTATCATAGATGACAAGACGTACCAACACTCTCAAAGGAGCTGAATAAGTAGCGCCACGTTGCTGGCATTCTCTTACATCAAAAGCTGGTTCACCTAAGCGATATTTTACGTACTCTAAAACAGCATATCCTGAGTGACTAACCACTGGAAATACACTTGAAAATGCTGCATGCAAGCCTTGGTTACGTCGCTTGTCAGGATCTGCACCTAACTGCAAGAAACTTGCATATGAATCGATTTGTGTCGCTAAGAGATAGGGAACTTCAAGTACTTCTGAACCTTTCCCAAAGTTATTACGTATGCGCTTTTTTTCGGTAAAAGAATAGGCCATATTGCTTCTATACCTTCGTCGTTTGAGATTATTTACTACTGTTTTTACAAACAGTAAAAGGCCGACGACAGAATGCCGTCAGCCCAGTTTGATAGGCTTATGCCTGATTTGCAGTCAAGCTGCTTATTTGATTTCGGCAGTTGCGCCAGCTTCTTCAAGCTCTTTTTTAGCTGCTTCAGCTTCTGCTTTGCTCACACCTTCTTTCACGGTGGTTGGAGCGCCTTCAACAGCATCTTTAGCTTCTTTCAAGCCTAAGCCTGTTAAGCCACGAACAGCTTTAATAACAGCAACTTTATTGTCACCGAAACCAGTCAAGATAACATCAAATTCTGTTTGTTCTTCAACAGCAGCCGCCGCTACTGGAGCCGCAACTGCAACAGCTGCAGCAGCTGATACGCCGAATTTTTCTTCCATTGCTGAAATCAAATCAACGATTTCCATAACAGTCATGTTAGAGACTGCATCCAAGATATCTTGTTGTGAAATTGCCATTGTATTTTCCTCTAAATTTTATTGCGTTTACTGATTGACGCGAATTACGCTGCTTGTTTTTCGTCTCTAACTGCTGCCAATGTTCTAGCAAGTTTTTCAACCGGTGCTTTCATTACCGACATCAACATGCTGATACCTTGGTCACGAGTTGGCAATCTTGCTAGACGTTCAAGTTCTGAACCGTCGTATGCTTGTCCACCTATCGCAACAACTTTTGCAATCAGTTTATTATGACCTTTTGAGAACTCGCTAATTAAACGAGCTGCACAACCAGGATCTTCCATTGAAAATGCAAGAATTAATGGACCAACTAATCCATCTTGCATACATTCAAATTCTGTACCTGCAACAGCACGTTTAGCCAAGGTGTTTTTGACTACTCGCAAATAAACACCCGTTTCTCTTGCAGTTTTACGTAATTCAGTTAACTCAGTAACAGTTAAACCACGATATTCAGCTGCAATCGCAGAATAGGCTTTAGCGGCGAATTCAGCAACTTCCTCTACGACAACTTTTTTGCTATCTAAATTGAGTGCCACATTTACCTCCATTAATTTTCCGATTTCTACCGGAATATATGAATGCATCTTTCGATGCCCGTTTACGGTCCCTTTCACCAACTTTGCGGCTCAAGCTTCCGTCTGCGTAGGATAATTAAGCAATTGCCCCTACGGTCTTTGACGGTTGCCGTCTGAGCGGCAACCCAAAGTTTTTTAAATCTTAAATATCAATGCTAGTTTGATCAATCCACAAACCTGGACCCATTGTTGATGACAATGAAATTTTCTTTAGGTATACACCTTTTGCTGCAGTTGGTTTGGCTTTTTTCAAATCAGACACCAAAAACTCTAAGTTTTGTTTTAGTGCTAATTCATCAAAAGAGACTTTACCAATTGAGCAGTGAATAATGCCCGATTTATCAGTACGGTATCTGACCTGACCTGATTTTGCGTTTTTAACGGCGGTAACAACATCAGGAGTAACAGTGCCAACTTTTGGGTTAGGCATCAAACCACGTGGACCCAAGATTTGACCTAATTGACCTACCACACGCATTGCGTCAGGTGAAGCAATTACCACATCAAAATTCATTTCACCTTTTTTGACTTGATCAGCCAAATCATCCATACCAACAACGTCAGCACCCGCTTCTTTAGCTGCATCAGCATTTGGACCTTGTGTAAATACAGCTACTCTAACTGTTTTACCTGTGCCATTTGGAAGCACAGAAGCACCACGAACATTTTGATCTGATTTTCTTGGATCAACACCAAGATTTACACTCACATCAATCGACTCATCAAATTTTGAATTTGCAAACTCTTTCAATAAACTAACAGCTTCTGCAACTGAATATTGTTTGTTTGAAACTACTTTTTCTTTGATTGCTTTTGCTTTTTTGGTTAGCTTTGCCATTACACGCCCTCCACATTCAAGCCCATGCTACGAGCACTACCTGCAATAATTCTAACCGCAGCTTCTAAATCAGCAGCATTTAAGTCTTCCATTTTGGTTTTAGCAATTTCTTCTAATTGGGCTCTTGTAACTGTCCCAACTTTATTTGTATTTGGTTTGCTACTACCGCTTTTAATGCCAGTTGCTTTTTTCAATAAAATTGAAGCAGGTGGGGTTTTTGTAATAAAAGTAAAACTTTTATCACTGTAAACGGTGATTACTACTGGAAGTGGTAAACCTTTTTCTACTTCTTGAGTTCTTGCATTAAATGCTTTACAGAACTCCATAATATTTACACCACGTTGACCAAGCGCCGGACCGACTGGAGGACTAGGATTTGCTTCACCCGCCTTCACTTGCAACTTAATGTATGAGTCAATTTTTTTAGCCATCTTATACTCCGAATGGGTTCAAACGCATTACTGCTCCCCTTACAAACAAAAATCCCCGCCACGAAATGACGAGGATTTCATTAAATTCTATATAAATTAAATTTTTTCTACTTGACCAAATTCTAACTCTACTGGAGTTGAGCGACCAAATATTAAAACAGATACTCGTAGGCGACTTTTTTCGTAATTTACTTCTTCAATACTGCCATTAAATTCTTTAAATGGCCCATCTATGATTCGTATTACTTCACCTACTTCAAACAATACTTTTGGTCTTGGCTTGTTAACACCTTCCTCAACCCTATTCAATATTGCCATTGCTTCTTTTTCTGATATTGGTGAGGGTCTATCTGAAGCACCACCAATAAAACCTAAAACTCTAGGTACATTTCTCACAAGATGCCATGTTTCATCATTCAACTCCATCTGAACTAGAACATAACCTGGAAAAAATTTACGCTCGCTTTTTCTTTGCTGCCCCATTCTCATTTCAACAACCTCTTCGGTTGGAACAAGAATTTTGCCGAAAAATTCTTCTAATCCATCACGTTTAATTCTTTCTTCTATACCTTGCTTAACTTTATTTTCGAAATTTGAATAACTATGAACGACATACCAACGAAATGCCATCAACCGACTCCCTGATTCATCAGAAATTGAACAGCAGAAAAGAAAAGCATGTCTAGGAACCACAACATAAAACCAACAATTGTAACCATCACAAACACTAGCAATGTTGTTCTGACAGCCTCATCACGTGTAGGCCATACAATTCGTTTAAACTCTTGCTTTGATTCGAGAATAAAGCCCCATACTGAATGACCTTTTGCCGTCGTAAACAGAATCCCAATGGAAACAGCAACAATCACAAAAAGCGCTACAACGCGATATAAAAACTGAAAGTCGTTAAAATAATAAAAACCAACTACACCCAAGACAATTAGAACAGGTGATAACAGGAGCTTTACTATATCCGAAACTGATGTCGCTTCTTCTACCTGAGCATTCATTTCTTATTATTTTTTAAATGTTTGAATATTTTCTGACTGGCAGGCCAGGAGGGACTCGAACCCCCAACTTGCGGTTTTGGAGACCGCTGCTCTACCAATTGAACTACTGACCTAATCAGAAAAACCTTTTAACTTGACGTGCTATTCGATAATTGAAGCAACAACACCAGCACCAACAGTACGACCACCTTCACGAATCGCGAAACGTAAACCATCTTCCATAGCAATTGGAGAAATCAGTTTAACAGTTACTGCAATATTGTCACCAGGCATAACCATTTCTACGCCTTCTGGCAAATCAACCGCACCGGTAACATCTGTCGTTCTGAAATAGAACTGTGGACGGTATCCATTAAAGAATGGTGTGTGACGACCACCTTCATCTTTTGATAATACGTAAATTTCTGCTTTGAAGTGTGAGTGAGGCTTAATTGAATTTACATGTGCCAATACTTGACCACGCTCAACGTCATCACGTTTTGTACCACGCAATAGAACACCTACGTTATCACCAGCTTGACCTTGATCCAATAATTTACGGAACATTTCAACACCGGTACAAGTTGTTTTCACGGTATCTTTAATACCAACGATCTCAACCTCTTCACCAACTTTTACAATACCACGCTCTACACGACCAGTTACAACAGTACCACGACCTGAAATCGAGAATACGTCTTCGATTGGCATCAAGAATTTACCGTCGATTGCTCTTTCTGGCTCTGGAATATAGCTATCTAAAGCTTCAACTAATTTTACAACTGATTGAACGCCAATCTCGCTTTGCTCGCCTTCTAATGCTTTTAAAGCTGAACCAACAACAATCGGTGTATCATCACCAGGGAATTCGTATTGATTCAACAATTCACGAATTTCCATTTCAACCAATTCGATCAATTCAGCATCGTCAACCATATCCGCTTTATTCAAGAATACAACGATGTATGGAACACCAACCTGTCTTGACAACAAGATGTGCTCACGAGTCTGAGGCATTGGGCCATCAGCTGCTGAACAAACCAAAATAGCGCCATCCATCTGTGCAGCACCAGTAATCATGTTTTTTACATAGTCAGCGTGACCTGGGCAGTCAACGTGGGCATAGTGGCGATTTGGTGACTCATATTCAACATGCGAAGTTGAAATTGTAATACCACGCGCTCTTTCTTCTGGTGCGTTATCAATTTGGTCAAAAGCTTTAACTTCACCACCTTGTAATTCAGCCATAACTTTTGTTAATGCCGCAGTCAATGTAGTTTTGCCATGATCAACATGACCAATTGTACCTACGTTAACGTGTGGTTTTTTTCTTTCAAATTTTTCTTTTGCCATGACAAAAACACTCGAACTCAGAAGTTATCAACGTATCTGGAGCTCATAACCGGATTTGAACCGGTGACCTCTTCCTTACCAAGGAAGTGCTCTACCTACTGAGCTATATGAGCGACAATTCCGCACCAGAATGGAGCGGGTGATGGGAATCGAACCCACGCAATCAGCTTGGAAGGCTGGAGTTCTACCATTGAACTACACCCGCGAAACCCTATCTTAGGAAATTTGGTGGAGGGGGGAGGATTCGAACCTCCGAAGGTAGAACC
>CAMCSF010000028.1 GCA_945877625.1 Methylomonas koyamae
GCGCTGAGCAAAACATTCAGCCCCGCGCCAACCAAAGCCAGCTTGATGCCATCGTGATTTTTAGCCCACAACACCAGCGCCATGGTCAGCAATGGCAGGAAAGTTAAAGTGCTTAAAATCGGCAAAAACGCTGCCGCTTGCCAGTAAACAATATCGGTCATCATCAAACTCCCAAAGCCACCAGCAAACTAATCAACACAAACAAGGTGATGTAACGCGGTCTTAATAACAATTGTTCCAAATGATTGGCGGCATGGCCCAAACGCCGCCCCAGCTGAATCGAGTCGCGGCCAATGCCATACAAAATAAAATGCTGCTCAAACCAATGCAGCGCCACCGCGGTCCATTGAGTTAATTTGCCAGCCAAACCGCTACCTTGAGCAAATTGATCTAGCTCGCTTTGCAAATTGGCACCGATTTTTTGCTCTTCCGAATGCGCTAATTCAGCGGCGGTTTTAATCGCCGACGCTGGGGCGGTAAAACACGGATCAATCAGATGGTCGTCGATATAACTCATATCTTTGGCTAATTGCTGCACCGGTTTTAGCACCGCCCAATCCAGCACCACTTCTAACCAAGCCCGTTGCAAAGAAGCGATAAACGCCCAACGGCAATTGGCCAAAATCGGCGCAACCGGCTTAACCGTGCGGCCTTGGCTGTTGTACAAAATCGATGGCGAGGTTAATAACAAATAACAACGCACCACGGCATGAGCCGCCAAATGCCAGCTGGCTAATTGCCAAAACCCTAAACCGCATTCAACAAACATCAAGCCCAGTTGCGCCGAAATCGCAAAACTGTGGGCGCTTTTAATATCAGTTTGCGTCAAGCCGACAAACACACTGTACAACGTAGTTAAAGCACCAACCGCCACTAACACCATCATTGCTAACGGCGCTTGCTGGAATAAGCCTTGCAATTGAATCAGCAAAAACACCCCAGCATGAATCATCACCCCGCCGTAAAACAAAGCACTGGAAGGCGTCGGCCCTTCCATCGCTCGCGCCAACCAAGGGCTAAACGGGATTTGTGCTGATTTCGCAAACGCTGCCAAGGCAAAACTCAACGCCAAGCAAGTCGCATCCGACTGTTCCAAATCCACTGCGCCACTGTTAATCGCCGCCCAATCTGCGCTTTCCAACCAACTAAACGCCAAGCCAATCGCCAACAGAAAACCACCGTCACCAATCCGATTAGTCACAAACACTCGGGTGGCGTTATGGGCGGCAATCGGACGGTCATAAGCATAAGCAATCAACCAATAGGAACAGACACCGGCAATTTCCCAGCCAATAAAGGTAAACACCGCATTGGCCGACAACACCAGCAACAACATCGCCGCGGCAAATAAACTTAAAGTGAAAAACCAACGATGAAAGCCCGCTTCACGATGCATGTAATTGACCGAAAAACGCATCACCACCAGCAACAACACCGCAAACAAACTCGCCAAAGCCAGATTAAAACCGCCAGTAAACAGTTTGAAACCGATAATGATTTTGCTGACATGCAGCCAACTACCGTAGTCGTAAACCTCGGTAGAGCCTGTTGCTAATGAGGCCAAACTGATCAACAACGCCAAACTGATGGCGGTGATGGCAATGCGTGATGAGGTTTTTTCGCCGGCTTCGCCGTTAATCCAGCCAGCAAAATGCAAGCCGCCAATGCTCAATGCCGCCAATAAAGGCAAGGCGGGAATTAAAAAAGTCCAGATTGCCATTAGGCTTTAGCTCCTTGGAAAACCGCTTGTTTAATCAACATCGCCGGCACCGGCTGACTGTCTTGACGATAACAATCCGGCGAATTGTCACGCATCGGCAAAGCTTGCTCACTGGCTTGCCAAGCGACAAAACCGACACCGCGCTGAAACACAAAAATCTCGCCAGTGTCTGGGTCTTTGCTGGATAAATGTACCCAACCACCGCCTATCAATTCTTGCAAGCTAGGCTGGCGGCTATAGATTTGTTCCAGCACCGAAGTTTTAGCTTCAACAATCATTTGTAAACGCATCGCTTCGTGAATTTCGACCATTTGCTTAGGTAAGCCAGTGCGTAAATCACTACCCGCGCCTTCCATCACCGCAAAAAAGCCGGTGATGTTGTGCGGCACTTTCGAGCCACAACCCAAACGCTCGTTGTTGACGGTGGAAAAGTAATATTCAAGATTAATCCCCGCGCCCACCGGCCCGACCGCCAGCAAAATCCCTTCCAAAATTTTGCCTTCCAAGTCTTGAGTGGGATCGTAAGAAATTAAAAACAAACGGCGATCAAAAAACGCGCCTTGAGTTTGCGAACGCCGCCCGACAAAAGCGGCGGCATTGGTGGCGTGGCCTAATTCGGGCCGAGCTTGGGAAAAGTCGGCGCTGCGCTGCCAAAAATGCCGTAATGCTTGATCTGGGCTTGGTTGCCGTGGTGCGGAGGCCAAACGTCGACAGCGTTCGTGCGCTGACATGCGTTGACCGTGTTGCAGTTGCTGGTCAAGCTGCTGAAAACTGGCTAGTCGCTCGGCTGGCAAGCGCTCTAAATCGTAATAAGTGATGGTTTCGTCACCCGTATTGTGTTCGGCACCGATAAACCAAGTGTCATCAGGAATCACAATCCCCCGCTCCGCCAACAAAGCCCGTACTTCGCGGCGGTTGGCAATCGCGGCAAACAAGCGTGCATTGGGCCCACCGTGACGACCGCTGCAAGCGCCGCAATCGTAAGCCGATAAATGCGGGTTGTTTTGGCTAATCGAGCCGTGACCGAGCAACACCACCCACTCGGCAAAGCCATAAGTTAAACCGGTATTGCGTAAAAATCCCGCCACGCGGTCGGCTTGTTCTTGATCGGTTAAACCTAGTCGTGGTTGTTCTGGGCTGGCAGTGGGC
The DNA here is from genome assembly GCA_945877625.1 of Methylomonas koyamae. Classification (GTDB taxonomy): domain Bacteria; phylum Pseudomonadota; class Gammaproteobacteria; order Methylococcales; family Methylomonadaceae; genus Methylomonas; species Methylomonas koyamae_C. Next base: position 2,870 of record CAMCSF010000028.1, read on the forward strand.
GCTTGGTTATCGGCGTTAAACTGCAATTCGGTAGCAACAGTTGGCGATACGGTTTCGGCCAATTTAGTCACTAAGTTTTGCTGGGCTTTTGGGAAAAAGCTTTTGCCCAGCAAGCCCGCTAAGGTTAGCGGCGCGATTAAATTAATCAGCGGATAGGCCAATAAAGTATCGCGGCGTAAACCGTGATGGACTAAATCGGTGATGCGTTGTTTTAATAAGCGGCCTTGATGATGGCGTTTAAGTTGGAGGTCTTGGCTATGTTCTTCAACATTATGCGCTGGCGTGACTACCACCGGACACAACGGCGTCAGTTTGACATTATCCAAGCCCTGATAATTAATCGCCAAGCCAAAAAATCCCGCTGCGCCTAAGGTTTCGAGATTGGGATTGAGTTCTTCCAAATGGCGGCGGATGCCTTCTTCACGGTCATCCATACAAAACACCAACTGCGCTTCAGGGCGTTGCTGACGTTGCGCCCAACGGCCTCGGTTGTGATTGGCGTGTAAGGCTTGTAACAGGTTTTGCTGGTAATGGCGTTCGTAAGCCATCAACCAAACTTGGCTGCGTTGCGCTGGGCTGAATTGATCAATCATTGCCAAAGCTTCTAGCAAACTAGCAACTTCAATGCTTTGCAAGGCTTCCGCGCTGATATTTAAGGCTAAACACAGTTGCAAAAAGCGCCAGCCGTGTTGATGAGCGGTTAAGCCGCTATTGGCTTGTTGCTGTTGCCAAATGCTAATCCGCTGCGCTAATTCAGAACTGGCTTGGCGATTGATTGGTTTATCGGCTAATAAACTGTGGCAAGCTTGTTGTAGAAATTCCGGCAATTGGCCGCTAAACGCTGCTTGCCTAATCGCCAGTTCCGGCAAATGGTGATTGAAGTAGCTATACAGTTTGTCAAACCGCGCCTCGCCCAAGCCTAATTGCTGGCAAAGTGCTTGCAGATACAAGCGGTCTAAAATCAACCGTAACGCCAGATAATCGGCTAATTGCGGCTGGGTGCTGTCGTCGGCTTGATAGGCGGGATGAGTTTGTCGCCAGTTGATTAATCCCGACCAGCCCGGTAATTCCAAGGCTAGGCGTTGTAAATAATCCGCCCAGCGGTTTTGTGGAATCGCCAAGGCAGTGAGTTGTTGAATAATCGCCTCAACCGGCTCATCAGGCAATTCGGCGCGAATGCTTGGCCAATCGCTGAGTTCTTGGAAAATGGCTTGGGCATCGTAAAGCGCCGATTGTCGCCAAGCTTGATATAAGCCCAAGGTTTGTCGCTGCGGTAAACGCCACGCCGCCATGCCTTCATCTAATACCGAACCGCAAATCCTAATCAGCTGTGGCCGCACTTGTTCCAGACAGTCTTTACCGCTTAAGGCCAGTAACAAGCCGCGCAAAGTTAATTCATCACCGACGCGAGCAAATAAGCTGTCTAGCTGTTGGCGATATTGCTCTGGCAAAACATCACTGCTTGCAATCGGTTCAAGGTCGGGGTCAGTCAGTTGCAAATCCAACTTAGTGACAATCGCTTGCCACAAGTGTTGGGCTTGCGCTGATAATTGCGGTAACTGCCAGCGCAAAGCGGCTGGGCTAATCGCTGATAAATCATTTAATAAAGCCGCGCGATACAAGGCTTGCTGGCTAAAACCGAGTGAGGTTTGCGCTAGTTTTAATGTCGCTAATGCCGCATCAATATCTTGATCATCAATCCGGCCTTGTTGATAAAAACTGCGAAATTGCTGATCGCTTAAATAACAATCAATGCTGGTTAATTCAGTAAACGCCGCCAACGCTTGTTCAAACGGCAAATGCTGAAAACCGTGCAAAGTGTTGTGATGCACAAAATCATGAATCGGGGCTTGTCCCGGCAAAACATGATCGAGATGACTAATCGCTTCGAGAATCAACTCGCGAGGATTGGAGGTAGATGAGTGCATGGTTAACTATTTAAGACTGTGTTCATTAACAAAAGTAAATGGGGGTGTTGTGTCAGAAGAATTTGATCATCACTTAACCGCCAAAACCATCTTCTCAACCGTCGCCGCCGATAATTCAATCAAACCAGCAGGAAACAAACCAAAACCAACAATGCCGACCACTAAAATCCCCGCTGCCAACAGTTCCCGATAATTCAAATCAGCCATTTGCTGTAATTCGGCTTTTGGCGCGCCCATGAACAAACGGTTAATGGTTCTTAACGCATAAGCGGCGCTGATTAAAATCCCGACACTAAACAACAGCATTAACCAATGCCATTGCTGAAAACCGCCAATAATGGTGTGCAGTTCGGCGATAAAGCCTACCGAACCTGGCAAGCCCATCGCGGCTAATAAAGTGATAATCGCTAAGAAGGCAAGGCGAGGCATGGTGGACAACAAACCACTATAAGCACGAATGTCGCGAGTGTGAGTGCGCTGATACAACAAGCCGACCAGTAAAAACATCGCGCCAGCAATCAAGCCATGTGCGGTCATTTGCAAAATAGCACCGCTAAAGCCAGCGTGATTTAATGCCGCAATCCCCAGTAAAACCACACCCATGTGACTTAATGACGAATAAGCCACCATCGCTTTTAAATCAATTTGTCGCCAAGCCAGCAAGCCACCGTAAATCATCCCGAACAAAGCTAAAAACACTAACAACGGTTGCAATAATTGCACCGCTACCGGCAACATCACCACTGTGCGTAACAAGCCATAAGCGCCCATTTTCAACAAAATCCCCGACAGTAAAATACTGACTGGACTCGGGGCTTCGACATGGGCCAGCGGTAACCAACCGTGAAGCGGGAAAATCGGCATTTTGACCCCAAAGCCAATTAAAAAACCCAGTAATACCAAGACTTGCTCGGTTATCGGCATACTTTGCGCGGCTTGGCCCATAGCCGCCATCATCGAGCCTTGATGTTCTAAGTCATATTGGCTAATCGCTAATAAACTCAGCAACATGAACACCGAGCCACCCATTGTATACAACACAAAATTCAAGCTGGCAGCGTGACGGCGTTTGCCGCCCCAAAGGTCAATCAGGAAGAACAGCGGAATCAGCGTCACTTCCCAAAAGATGTAAAACAGCGCCCAATCCTGCGCCATAAACACCCCCAACATGCCGAATTCTAATAGCAACAGACAGATGTGATAGCCCTTGATGTTTTCGCTAATCGAAAAGGAAACCAACAACGCAACGCTGCTTAATAAGCTGGCTAATAACAACATTGGCATCGACAAGCCATCAACGCCTAAAGCATAAGCGCTGCCAAGTTTGGGATTGAGTGGGTAATATTCGCTGAATTGTAAAGCGGCATTGCTGGGGTCAAATTGCCAAGCAATGTAGCAAGCCAATAATAAAACCAAACTGGTCGCTAAATTGCTAATCAATCGAATTAAGTTGGGGTTCTGTCGAGAGATAAAAACTAACAGTAAGGCGCCGAGCGCTGGAATGCTCAGTAATGCGCTTAAAATCGCCATGAGGTGAATGAATTAAGTTTGATTAATTAGTATTTTACAGTGGTTCTGCACAATCGTACCAATTGGCAGGCTGCTCAGAATATCATTGATTCGCTCAGTATAGCCAGACAAGGATTATTGACTATCGCCAACCGGCGCGGCAAAGCCATCTGCCACCAGTTTATCGATATTGCTACCGGTTAAGCTTTGCAAAAAAGTCACTAAATCGGCGATTTCGTTATCTGATAACCCCAGCGGTTTAATTAGCGGTGACAGATTTTCATTCGCCACGCCGCCTTGATTATAAAACCGCACCACATCGTTCAAACTCGCCAAGCTGCCATTGTGCATATACGGCGCACTTAACGCCACGTTGCGTAGGCTAGGGGTTTTATAAGTCCAACGATCCGCGGGATTTTGGCTGATTTCATAAAAGCCCAAATCATTGGCTTTATTTTCAGCGACTGATTTCAGCGCTTGGCTATCGACATTAATCGCAACCCCCGGGGCAACTTGCAATAACTGTTGAGCGGGTGTTTTGGCCATGGATTGCTGATAACCAATGCCGGTGTTGTGGCGTTTTTGGTCGATAAACAAAGCCGATTTTTGTTCAATACTGTGACACGCCACACAACCGGCTTTACCGCTAAACAATGCAAATCCGCGTTGCGCTTGCTGAGTCATCGCCTCGGCTTGTTTACCAAAATACCAGCGGTCAAAAGCCGAATCCGCAGAATTTAAACTGCGCTGATAGCTGGCTAACGCTTGGCCGACATTCAACATCGTCGGCGCTTGATGAAAGGCTTTTTCAAACCAGCCTTGATAATCGGCATTGGCTTTAATTTTATTAATCACATAGCCAATCGAGGGATTAGCCATTTCATTCTGCGCCAACAACGGTCCCCAAGCTTGCTGTTCCAGACTGTCTTCACGGCCATCATGGAACAATAACCGCGCATAGCCAACGTTATACAAAGATGGACTATTGCGTCTGACGCTACGGCCTTCAACACCCACCGCGGTTGCCATTTCATTATTGCTAAAGCCTTGTTCGGGAATATGGCACATGGCGCAGGAAAAGGTATTGTTCAACGACAAACGGCGGTCATAAAACAGCTTGCGACCCAAGGCGATTTTGGCGGCAGTAATAGGATTATCGGCAGGCGTGGTTAATTTCGGCAAACCCAACGGTGGCTTTTGCGCGTAGTTGAGTAAATTGGCGGCTTGGCCTTGGCGCTGGCTTAAAGCTATCGAGCGGGTTTGATAATCGGCTTGTTGGTAAGTTTGTTTGTAATCGCCAGCGCGATAGAGAATTTCGGGATTGCTGGCTAATTTGACGGTCGGTAAATCACCGGCCAATAAGGTTTTAATGTCGCTGATTAACGTCTGTGGATTTAGAAAATCGACGCTGTAAATGTTACGAATCTGCTTGTTGGTATCAATCAAATATACCCGCAACAAATGCGAAAAAGTGCCAGTAAATTGACCTTTTTCATCGTAAATTTTCTGCACATTTTGCTGATAAGCCTGCAAAATCGGCTGCAATTGTTGTTCTGACGCAGTGGTTAAAAACTGCCAATCCAAATTGGCATGATTTAAACCTTGTCCATATAACTGCATTTTTTCCGGCGTGTCGTGATCGGGATTAAAACTTAAAGTCAGCAAGCGTAATTTGCTGGCAATCGCCGGTTGTTTTTGTAGTTCACGACTGATTTTATGCAGCACTTGTGTCGCTAATGGACAACCGTTGACATCGCTGCAAGTGGCGTAGATAAAACTCAATAGGACGATTTTATCGCCCATTAAATCGTAAAGCGGCTTGGATTGATGGTCGGCATTGAGGATTTCACCATTGCCGGCTTTGCTAATAACTGGCAGGGTGTAGGCGGAGGATTCTGCTGAGACGGTGGGTAAAAATAGGCTGAGCCAGAATAGTATCAAAGCTTTATTCAACCAACTGGACTGTTTTTTCGTCATTACCTTTTCCAATTTTGCCGTTGTTTGCGGTTAAAGCCGACAGTTTGTCATGATAGATGCGTATGGCGTCACATTAGGTGCAGCATCAAACAGAGAGCGGAAAAACTGGGTTTGTCGGAAGAAAAACAGTGGAAGTGCGATTAAGTAATCGACTTTAAGTATGAAGATTTGATAGTGGAATCTGGTGGGTGCTGAGGGGTTCGAACCCCCGACCCTCGCCTTGTAAGGGCGATGCTCTCCCAGCTGAGCTAAGCACCCGATTCCATTTGCTTATTGTAAACAAAGTCGATTTTAGATGCAAACAATATGCCATTAATTTTGGTTTAAACAGCAATCTCAGCAAGCAAATTCCACAAACCCAAAGCCGATACAATCACTAAGCCACCGCCAACCCAGCGTTTAAACAACAGCTCATTACGAGTAATGGCCTGATGCGCTTTTAAGCCCATCACATGACCAATCGCGGCAATCGGCAACAACATCAGCGCTTGAATAAAATGTAAATCAACCGACAGCACCACAAAGGTGGTCATTTTGATACTGACTAACACAAACCATAAAACAAACAGCGTATCGCGCAATCGCTCTTTACTGACATGGCGCATATAAACAGCCACCATCAATGGCGCACCAGTCAACGATGTACCGGCGACATAACCACCTAAAATCAGCAGAAACTTATCAACCCAATCTTGACGACTTTCAATGGCTTTATTGAACAACCACACCAAGCCATAAAACAAAGTCACGCCATAGATAAACAAATTCAGCCACAGTATCGGCAAATTCACCAAGCCAAATACGCCCAAGATTGCTGGCGGGATAATGTAAATTGACGACTGGCGAAGATAGCGCCAATCAACATTATGCAAACGGGTTCGCAGGGTTAAACCGGAAAAAAACAGCAGATGGGTGCTAATAATAGGCAGCCATAAACGGGGGTCGTTGTGAATGAACAGCATCAACGGCAAACCCAATGCCGCGCCACCAAAGCCCAACCCCGTTCGCACAAAGCCAGCCCAAATAAACAAGATACCTATCAGCAAGGCTTGATTAAGGGAAAAATCGAGTAACATTTTTAGCGGATAGTCCTAAATTTGGTGTAAAAAATCATTAAAAAATTAATAAGCTCTTAGCTACGACAATAAAAATAGAGTGATCTTGCCGCGTTACAACGCTTGATTTTCTTCGCCACGAACAATAGAACCTAAAACACAAAGGTTTTCAGTAGGATACTGATTGGTCATGTCGAGAACACCTGATTTGAGTAATTAATCTGTAAATACAAGGGTTTGTTGAGTTTTGGATGCGCATCAGTTCGCCATTGATGCGGAGCTCGTTGTTTGCCGCATTCTACCCGCTAATAAGGGTTAGATTATGATTAAGGCTCGCGAAACAATCAGAGGCTTGCATCACTCAGCCTCCGGCTAAAATCGGAAATAGCTCGGAGATGCCGCCTGCGATAAATTCCACAGCCGTTGAGGTCAACAACAATCCCATAACTCGCGTGACTACGTTCATGCCAGTTTGCCCCATGATGGCGATAATCCGTGGTGCCAGTAGCAGTATTAGTAGCACGATCATACTGACGGTTACGATCACGCTGCTGAACAACAGATAATGTGCCAAGGACAAGTCGCGATGGGCATAGACGATGGTGGTGCTGATCGCACCTGGTCCAGCCAACAAGGGAATAGCTAACGGCACTACTGCGACTGAGGATTTTTCCTGCGATTCCGCTTCTTCTTCCGGTGTATGTCGTGAGCGATCGCCGCTGACCTGCAGCATCGAGATGCCCATCAATAGCAATAATAGACCACCGGCAACTCGGAATGCCGGCAACCCGATCCCAAAGAAATTTAGGATAGGCTCTCCGGCCAATAACGAGGTGAACAAAACCATCGCCATCGCAAATGTGGTCGTGATCGCCGTTTGTCGACGTTCCGCTGGTTGCTTTCTTGCGGTCAACGACAGAAAGATCGGCATTGCGCCGATAGGGTTGACCACTGAAACCAAGCCGGCCAGCAATTGCACATATTCGTTCCAATTCATTTAGGTTCCCTATTATTAGAGTTTATCGCGGTAAATAATTATGCCTGCCGCCACTGTGCTAAATTAACTCTTTGTTTTATTTAGATAACCACTCTTAATCGCCTGCGCCAATTCATGCACTGCCATCGCATAATGGGTGCTGTGGTTATAACGCGTGATGACGTAGAAATTCGGATGGCCTAATAAATATTGGTCACGGTTGTAATGTCTTAACAGCAATAAACGCAACGGATAATCACACCGACACGGATCAACCGGTTCGATACCAGCTTGAGTTAAGGTGGGCAATGGGTATTGTGGCTCGATACCGGCTTCCAGATTTTCCACACCACTCAAATTACCGCGCGTTGTCGAAACCACCGGTTGATTAGCTTGCCAGCCGTGTTGGGAAAAATAATTGGCGACGCTGCCGATCGCGTCTTCAGGATTCCATAAATCGCGGCGGCCATCACCGTTAAAATCCACCGCCCATTTCAAAAAGCTGCCCGGCATAAATTGCCCCAAGCCCATCGCGCCAGCAAACGAACCGACGGGTTTACCAGGATCGATGCCTTCACTGCGGGTCATGATCAAAAAGTTTTCTAATTCGCTGCGGAAAAACTCGCCTCGGCGCTGATAGTCAAAGCCTAAAGTGGTTAAGGCATCAACAACGCGGTGATTGCCGACAAAACCACCAAAGGTCGTTTCCACCGCCATAATCCCCAAAATGTATTCAGCCGGTACCCCGTATTGTTGGCTGGCGCGTTGTAAGGTGGTTTGGTATTTCTGCCAGAAACTGACGCCGCTGTTGATGTGTTTATCATCTAAAAATTGAGCGCGATACTTGCTCCAACCGCCTTGTGCGGGTTTGCCTTTTAGATGTTGGTCTGATTTGGCTAAATAATCTAGCGTCCATTGTTTACGTTTGGCGTTGGAAAATAGGCCGTTTAAATAGTCACGGTTAAAGCCGTGTTTTTGCACCATGCTGTCAATAAATTGATTCAAGGCCGGATAGTTGGCGTAATCGCCACTGACTTGATTGGCGCTGTAGCCGCCAACGCTGACAAACACCCGAGAATCGATAACCGCTGGCGTAGCGGGCGGCGGATTAAGTTTTACGCGATTGGGATTTTGATCGGCTTTTTCGGGCTGATTCGCGCAACCGCACAACAATAAAATGAATAGTAATAAACGGTGTTTGCTTGAAACCAATTTGAACATACAGAATAAAAGCCGACTGAGTTGGACGAAAGCTTATAGTTTAACCGAAGCTATCAGGATTAACCGCCTTGGCGAATGCGGTTGCGGGTTCAATCAAGCCTTGATCCAGCAAGCTTTTCAAACTTTGATCCAAAGTTTGCATTCCGTATTGGCGTCCAGTTTGGATTGCCGAATACATTTGCGCGACTTTGCCTTCTCTAATCAAATTACGAATCGCTGGCGTAGCAAGCATAATTTCATGGGCGGCAATTCGGCCGCCGCCGACTTTTTTCAATAAAGTTTGTGAAATCACTGCTTGCAAAGACTCTGACAGCATAGCTCTAATCAAATCTTTTTCAGCCGCCGGAAATACGTCAATAATCCGATCAATGGTTTTTGCAGCCGATGAAGTATGTAGGGTAGCCAATACTAAATGGCCAGTTTCGGCAGCAGTTAAAGCTAATCGAATCGTTTCTAAATCGCGCATTTCGCCGACCAAAATAATGTCAGGGTCTTCTCGCAAAGCCGAGCGCAGGGCTTGGCTAAAACTTTGCGTATCGCGATGGACTTCACGTTGGTTGATTAAGGATTTTTGACTGTGATGAACAAATTCAATCGGATCTTCAACGGTCAGAATATGAGCTGATTGCTGGCAATTAATATGATCAATCATTGCCGCTAAGGTGGTGGATTTTCCCGAACCGGTCGCGCCAGTCACCAAAATCAGGCCGCGCGGTTTTTCGCATAGGCTTGCAAATAATGGCGGCGCATTTAGCGAGGTTAAACTTTGTATTGCTGATGGAATCACTCTAAACACCGCCGCTGGGCCGCGATTCTGATTAAACAGATTGACTCGAAATCGAGCGACATCGGGCAAGGCAAACGAAAAATCGATCTCTAGCTGTTGCTGATAATCGCGGCGTTGTTGTTCGGTGGTGATTTGCTCAAGCCATGCTTGCAGGGTTTGGTGATCCAACACCACTTGATTGATGGTTTGAATCTCGCCATCAACTCGCATCATTGGCGGTAAGCCAGCCGATAAATGTAAGTCTGATGCCTGATGTTTAACTGCGAAATTTAATAACGCTAAGATGTCCATTGCTTAAATACCCTGCCAAAAGTGAAATAACAGTTCGGCAAAGATAGTTAAGCAGGACGGTTTTGAATAGCCAGCGACTAAGCTTGCTGCTGGGCGCAAGCAATACACAGATTAGCGTAGGGAATTGCTGCTAATCGTTCGGGATTAATTGATTCGCCACAGGCAGCACAAACCCCATAAGTCCCGGCATCGATTCGCGAAATGGCTTGTTTGATTTTTTCGACTTCAACCCGCGCTGAATTACCTAAAGCATCCAACACTTGGTCATTTTCGGTTTCAGTCGCTTGTTCTGCAAAATCTTGTTCCAAGGGGTGATCTTCGTGTTTAACATCGCTGGTAATTTTAGTCAGCCTGTCATCAAGCTCTTCCAGCATCTCGATTAGATTACTACGCACTTGTTGATATTGATTCATGGTCATCTCCGCTATTAGGCTTTAAACAAGCCTCGAAATGGCATTGAATACCAATTGCCCATTTAGGTGCAATAAAGATTTTCGAGGCTTGTCAACGCGAGGACTACTGGTTGTAACTCAATAGTGGCGTTGGCTGAGCGAAGCTGAAGCCAACTTTAATGCAAGTCTGGTACTTCATTAACGGGATTAGTCACTTGTTGGGTTGCTTGCTGCTTTTCTTTTTCTTGTTTTAATTGTTTATTACCTTCGCCAAACATCACTGCAAAAATCATAAACAACACCATGCTAATCATAGTGATCGGCAAACGGCCTGGGTTATCGACCCAAATCAAAATCCATTTTGGTTTTATCATGCCAAGCACTAGCACTAAAACAGACAAAAAAAGCAGGCTAAAACTATAGTAAATCATGGTATTCATCACTCGGCTCCTGTTACCTTAAAGTTGAAGAGTGTTACATTATTATGAGCTGGGCGCAGCCTTGCAAGACAGCGACAGCCACGCAAAACTTATAACCACCGCTAATTACAACAAAAAACGGACGATTCGCAATGCGTTTATTACTGGTAGAAGATGACACAATTTTAGGCGACGGCCTTAAAGCCGGCTTGAGCATGGACGGTTATGCGGTGGATTGGCTAACCGATGGGGTTCAAGCTGACGAGGCTTTGCGTTTAAATCATTACGATTTAATTGTGTTGGACATCAATCTACCACGCATGGACGGCCTTAGCGTGTTAAAAGCCTTACGCAAGCGTAAAGATACCACGCCCGTGCTGTTGTTGACCGCCAGAGATGGTGTGACTGATCGGGTTGCTGGTTTGGATAGCGGTGCTGATGATTATGTTTCCAAGCCGTTTGATTTAGCGGAAATCTGCGCCCGATTACGGGCTTTAGCTCGCCGTCATGAAGGTCGAGCAACGCCATTGCTGGAGCATAAAGGCGTCAAAATTGATCCTGCTGCCCATCAGGTGTTCTACCAAGACCAGTTAGTAGATCTCGCCCAGAAAGAATTTGACGTTTTAAATTATTTAATGAACCACATTGGTCAAGTTATCTCCCGCGCCAAGTTGGAAGAAAGTCTATACGCTTGGGGTTCCGAAGTAGAAAGCAATGCGGTTGAGGTGCATATTCACCATTTGCGTAAGAAAATTGATAGCAACTTAATTCGGACTATTCGTGGTGTTGGTTACATTATTGATCATCAATAACCTATGTAAGGTTTCGCTTTGCGAGACTATTTTAATGTCGGTTCTCGCACCGACAGGCGAGTTACTTTCTTTTGCGTGGCCAAAAGAAAGTAACCAAAGAAAAGGCCACCCGACCGCCGCTTGTATCCTGCGCTCCGAAGCGTTTACTGGGGGGTTGGCAAAAGGGACTTCCTGTCCCTTTGCCAACTCGCCGCGTCCCTGCGGCGACCCTACGGGCTATTCCCAGTAAACGCTTCGGTGCTCGGCGCGGCAGACGGGAGAATACCCCTCTAACTGCCTATAACATCAATTTTCTAGAATAGTCCCAATTGCACCTGCGCCACTTCCGACATCATTTCCCGCGACCAAGGTGGATCTAACACTACTTCAACATTGACCGAAGCCACGCCAGGCAAAGCGCGTACACATTTTTCGACATCACTTTGAATCACCGGCCCCATACCGCAACCCGGTGCAGTCAAGGTCATTTGAATGTGCACATCATTACCGCCTTCAGAATTGGGTGTTGCGCTACAGAGATAAACCAAACCCAATTCAACGATATTGACCGGAATTTCGGGGTCATAGACGGTTTTCATCACTTCCCAGCAATTTTTTTCCACCGCCTGACTATCGGTTTCATCAACCAAAGTCTGGACTTGCTTAACTTCTTTACCCAAAGCATCAGCATCAATCCCAGCAATCCGCACCATATGACCGTAATCAGTCACCACTGTGTAGTTATTGCCCAAAGCCTGATGGATAGTCACCTCTTGGCCCATATTTAGGACGCCATGATGACCGTCTGGAATAGTGACGATGTTGACATCACGGGTTAAAAAAATAACTTCTCTTTCTGCCATAGCGCTTTAAAGTTTGAAATGAGTTGCATCAATAATCTGACCGGTGACACCAACACTGGCTTCACCGAATAAATAACCATAAACACCATCCAAGCTATCCATGGTCGGTATCAAAGTCTTGTCTTCCGCTGGATAGGCTTTTTTCCGCAACGGCGAATCCACTACACCGGGCACTAAAGTATTGACTCGGATTTTTTGCCCAGACTCTAATTCTTCCGCCAAAATCTTGGCCAAGCCTTCTAATGCCATTTTCGACACCCCATAAGCACCGCTATAAGCCATGCCATGACGCGCACTGGAATCGGAGGTAAACACAATCGAAGCCTTGTCACTTTTTTGCAGCACCGGCAATAACACCCGTGTCAGCAAAAATGGCGCATTGAGATTGACATTTAAAGTGTGCCCCCAATCTTGGGTTTTATGCACTGCCAGCGGGGTAAACGCCGCAAATTCAACCGCAGAATGCAACAAACCCTGCAAACTGCCGTAATGCTGTTCAATGGCATCGGCTAATTCTTGATATTGCAGCTCGTTAGCACCGGCCAAATCAAACGGATACAACATCGGCTCGCAACCACCAGCCGCGACAATTGCATCGTAAGTTTTTTCCAATTTGGGAATGCTTTTATCCAGCAAAATAATATGTGCGCCCAGTTTAGCCAAAGCCACTGCAGCAGTACCGCCCAATCCACCACCGGCTCCGGTGACGAGAATGACTTGATTTTTTAATGACATAGGGAAGATTCTATCCATTGCAATAAATGCTGTGGCTGACGAATTAAACCATCAGCGCCCCAGGTTTCTGGCTGGTCACCTTGTTTCAGATAACCGTACAAAGCCGCCAAGGTTTTCATATTGGCTTGATTACCAGCGGTAATATCGTGTTT
>CAMCSF010000029.1 GCA_945877625.1 Methylomonas koyamae
CAGCCAGTAACGCCATCACCAACGACTTTAAACCAACCAGCCACTGAGTGCGACGTGAACATTAAACGCATCGTAGAAGCCATGCTGTTTGCTGCCAATAGACCGATGAGCATCAAGCAGATTCAAGAAACCTTTCCCGAATGGCAGCAGCCGAATAGTGCTGACATTCAAGATGCTTTGCGCTCAATTGCCGAAGATTATCAAGACCGGCCCGTCGGTTTAAAACAACTCGCTAGTGGTTATCGCTTTCAAGTGAAAGAAGGCATGGCGCACTGGGTTACTCGCTTGTTTGAGGAAAAGCCAGCCCGCTATTCAAGAGCTTTATTGGAAACGGTAGCGATTATTGCTTATCGACAACCGGTAACGCGTGGCGAAATTGAAGAAATTCGCGGCGTCAGCGTCAGTACTAGCATTGTACAAACTTTGTTGGAGCGTGAATGGGTACGGGTAATCGCCCATAAAGAAGTCCCCGGTCGTCCGGCTTTGTACGGCACCACTAAACAATTTTTAGACTATTTCAATTTAACTTCATTAAGTGAGTTGCCAGCCTTAATGGAAATTGCCGACTTAGATTTCGGCGACGCAACTCAACCGCAACCTGAGCAGGAAACACGTGAAAGATCGCAAACCGAATCATTCGAGAACCTCGAATCCAAGCACACCGAACAAATCCAACCAAGCCAAGCCGAGCAATCCGAAGCAGCGCCCGAACAACAAGATCAGCAAACCGCGTCCGTTTACCCCACCAAAGGTGACACTCTCCACTAAACCGATTACGGAAGGCGGCGAGCGGATTCAAAAGCTGTTAGCGCGTGCGGGTTTAGGTTCACGCCGCGAAATTGAGCGCTGGATAGAAGAGGGCCGATTAACCGTTAACAGTCAGCCAGTGCAATTGGGTTACCATTTAAAAGCCGGTGATTATTTGCAGATTAATGGCCGTGTGGTGAAATGGGAAAAATACGCCGATCAACCGACCCGAGTTTTGGTCTATAACAAACCGGTGGGCGAATTAGTTACCCGTCGCGATCCTGAAGGGCGTCCAGTGATTTTTACCCAATTGCCACGTTTGCAAGTTGGGCGTTGGATTGCTGTCGGTCGTTTGGATATTAATACCTCAGGTTTGTTATTAGTCACTAACAACGGTGAGTTAGCCAATCGTTTAATGCATCCATCTCGCGAAGTAGAGCGGGAATACGCGGTACGGATTTTGGGCGAAGTCGATGATGCGATGATTGAGCGTCTGAAAACCGGTGTCGAATTAGAAGATGGCCCAGCGCGTTTTGATGAATTGCGTTTTTATGCTGGCGAGGGCGCTAATAAATGGTTCTATGTGACGGTTAAGCAAGGTCGTAATCGTTTGGTTAGACGCTTGTGGGAATCACAAGAAGTTAAGGTCAGTCGTTTGATTCGGGTTCGTTATGGCGCGGTGGTCTTGCCGGATCGAATTAGAGCTCATGCTTACTACGAATTAGAAGCGAAAGAATTGCAAGAATTGATGCAGTTTGTTGATCTGTAAGATCGTACACTTTTAACGCGGGATTTATATGATAGACTCGCGGCGTTTTTTATAAATTGATTATTTGGAATTATGGCTGAAACCGTTGAAGAATTAACCGTCCGTTACGAAGATGGCGGTATTGAAACCGTTAAAGAACTGGATAAAAAAGTATTGAGCAAAGGTGCTTGGGCGACCGTGATTTATCGTTACCAAGATTGGGAGCCGAGCAAAGAACAATACAGTGCTGATCGTTTTACGATTCGTCGTTATCAAAAACGTAATGGTGAATATCAGCAAAAATCGAAATTCAATATCTCTAGCGAGAAACAAGCGCAAGAGATTATTGATGCCTTACAAGGTTGGTTAGCTGAATAAATAGCAAAGGCGAGGGCAGATTACTGTGACTCGCCTTGTTCAAGGCTGTGATCGACCCACTGATAAATTTCCGTTAATAACGGATCGCACTTGCAACAACTGCCACCACAAGCCTCACCACCCGACATTTCCCGTCTGACTTTGCCTTTAGTGATCCATTTCGCCAACATGCCGCGCAAAGCGTCAGCATCTATCTGAAAATGTAAAACTAAGTCATTCAAGCTAACCCGTTGATGGCTTTGTAAATACTGACGTAAATCTGACAAAATCATCGACCCGCTCCTAAGTGTTGTCGGCTACCGTAAACCCGCAAAGCCAATAAAATCAAAGCAAAAGCACCGATTAAGCCACCATTCCAAGCCAGACTGCTGTCTGGATGTTGGGCATAAGTCATGGTTTGATAAAACACGGTAGCGGTCAAATATGCTAGGAAAGTTGTCCAACCAGCTACAAACAAAGCCCAACTGCCGCTGGTTTCTTTATAAATAGCGGCAGTGGCGGCCACACAAGGCGCATACAGCAAAATAAATAACAGGTAAGCAAATGCGCCGACTTGGCCGTCAAAATTCGCCTGCATCACAGTAAAAGTATCGACAGTGACTTTTTGTTGTTCGGCAACCGCAGCCTGATCGGATAAATCGCCAATTCCTAAGCCGAGTGGGTCTAGCAGCTTATCGGCAATTGCCAGTAAATTATCTGGCACCGTTTGGCAAGCATCCAGCAAGGCTTGTTTTAAATCAAACGCTACGCTTTCTTCGCTGTCGGCATGGTTGACGGCCATCTGGCTATACAAAGCGTCTAATGTGCCGACTACCGCTTCTTTGGCTAATACACCGGTGAAAATACCGACGGTGGCTGGCCAGTTGTCGTGAGCAATGCCGAGTGGCTGGAATAAAGGTGTCAAGGTGCGGCCAATTTCGCTTAATACCGATTGTTCGCTGTTTTCTTTGCCAAAACTGCCATCGATTCCCCACGAATTGAGCAGGTTCAAGACTAAAACCATCGGCACAATCAACTTACCAGCATTGAAAATAAAGGTTTTGAGACGGTCCCAAGTTTTGGTGTAAACGCCTTGTAAAGTTGGCAAATGATAAGCCGGTAGTTCCATCAAAAACGGCGAAGGTTCACCTCTCAGCAAGGTGTGACGCATAATCAAGCCGGTTAACACAGCGACCAAAATGCCGAACAAATACAAACCAAACACCAGATTTTGACCGCCGACCGGAAAAAACGCCGCCGCAAATAAGGCATAAACTGGCAAACGCGCACCGCACGACATAAACGGATTCATTAAATTGGTCAAAATCCGGTCACGGCGATTATCCAAGGTGCGAGTGGCAATAATTGCTGGCACATTGCAACCAAAACCGACAATCATCGGTACAAACGATTTGCCTGGCAAACCAATCACACACATAAATCGGTCCATCACAAACGCTGCGCGCGACATATAACCGGAATCTTCCAGAACCGATAAAAAGATAAACAAAAAGCCGACAATCGGAATAAAAGTGGCAACTACTTGAATACCACCGCCAATGCCGTTGGTGATTAACACGATTAACCAGTCTGGCCAGCCATAAGAAGTGAGGAGGGCGCTCAGGCCATCAACTAATAAGGCGCCAACCGCTTGGTCGAAAAAATCGATGAAAGCGCTGCCAATGTTGATGGTAAACATAAACATCGCGTACATCACCATTAAAAACACTGGAATCCCTAAAAATCGATTCAGGACGATGCTGTCGATTTTATCGGTGGTGTTACGAGACACTTCGTTGATTTTGCAGACGGTGGCTTGGACTAATTGATTAACCAAACCATAGCGAGCATCGGCCGCCAAAATATCAATTTCGTCGTCGGTTTCGATTTCAATTTGGTTGCGTAATTCAGTGGCAAATTTTTCAACGATGGGCGGGGCGATTTGTTTGGCGAGGGTGTCGTTTTCTAACAGTCTTAATGCCAGCCAGCGGCTATCGCAGTTAAAGCCGATTAATTGGCTTTGTAATTGTTGCACCGCCGCTTCAATCGCCGGCGCATATTCGACATTTAGGCTGGGAGTTGGCGCATCCACACAGGCTTGGTTGATAGCTTCGCGGAGGTTTTTAATCCCAGCACCGGTTGAGGCGGTGACCGCAACCACAGGACACGCTAATTTTTCAGACAATAAAGCAATATCGATTTTTATCCCGCGTTTTTTGACCGCATCCATCATATTCAGTACCACAATCATCGGCACTCGCATTTCGATTAATTGCGAAGTTAAATAGAGATTGCGTTCGATATTGGATCCGTCGATGATGTTGATAACTAAATCCGCGCGTCTGGAAGCCACATAATCACGGGCAACTTTTTCATCTAATGACACGTTATCATCGTCAGCTTCTAACGAATAAGTACCCGGTAAATCGACTAAGGCGATTCGGCGTTGATTGAATTGATATTCGCCGGTTTTCTTTTCAACGGTGACGCCCGGCCAATTGCCGACTTGCTGTTTGGAACCCGTTAAAACATTGAAGAGGGTAGTTTTGCCACAATTAGGATTGCCGACTACGCCGACAGTAAAATCGACACTCATAGTTTCTCGATTAACAGGACAGAAGCTTCGTTTTTACGCAAAGACAAAGAAAAGCCGCGAATTTTAATTTCGACAGGATCGCCCATCGGTGCAAAGCGAGTAATGGTAAATTCGGTGCCAGGGGTTAAACCCATTGCCAGCAATTTTTTGCGATAAACACCGCCCGATTGGTCAAAGCCAATAATACGGCCAGAATCACCAGCAGCTAAGGTTTTAAGTGAAGTGGACATAGACAATTGCGAGTCAATTAATAATCGTTCTCATTAACTCGCAATATAGCACATGATTTGCTGATTGAGATAAATTTACAGTGCTTAATTAATCGTTTCAGTCCAACTGCATCGTTCATGGACAATCGGTGCGGTTTTATCATTGGCAATGCCTTTGGCAATTAAGGCAATCACACGGTCATCGGTATCGTAGCCAACATGGGCATCCATTGGATTAGCCAGTTTGCCAAGTCCAAACGCATCATAAATTTTAGCGACATTGATATTGATATTGGTGACATTGATACATAAACGTGAGTCCAAGTATTTGTTTACAAAATTAGTCGGAATCGAATAACTCAATAAATCATTGGGATCACTGAAAGCAATAATCGAGGTTTTAGCTAACATCCTATCGGTATATTTGCTGCCATTTACCTGGCAATAAGCATCCGCTTGATTGCTGATTTCTGGCATTGCTCTACCTAATTGCAGCATCGGCAATTGATTAGACATCATATAAATAGGCACTTCTTTATTTTTCAATACGTTAGCAATGGCGGTGTAGTAGGGGGCTGTTTCGCCGTTGCTGAGAATAGACGCGATGCGTTGTAAGCCGTCTATGGTGATGCGACTGCCTAAACTGTGGGAAACAAAGCCATAACTATCGTTATAAAACGGGGTTATATCTTTTGATGAACAAACTTGATGAACATCATCCGGCAGACTATCCCAGCCGCCGCTAATCATCCAGCAGAACGATTGGGCAAACGACACTAAAATGTCTTCGCGTTTTTCACCTAAATAAATAATCGGATCTGGGCTAGTGTCATTGGAAAACTTCTTAAGTAAATCATTCACTTCAGCGCGTCTAAACGATTGATCGCCTGAATTATCATAAGCCAAGAATTCTTTATCTTTAGCGGTAATTTCCGACCAAGTTAATTCATAAAACAATAATTCTTGCTGTTGGGATTTGTTCATATAACGACTGATACGGAGATTACCGAGATGTTTGGAGGTATCTTTAGGATCAGTCAAAGAGATGTTTTTATGACTTTTTGCGGTGACATTCAAATCCAGTTCTTTAGTCAGTTTTTCCAGAAACTGGGTGGAATAGCCCGGTAGATGATGACCAACACCATGCACCATCATCAATTTCATTTTGCGATCGTCATGCTCAAGTTGCGGTTTTAAGCCGGTAAATTTTTCACCCCAGATTTCGCAAACGCGATTATCGACTTGATCTTGTTTTTCTAACACGGCTTCAGCAATGCCTTTGCCTATGCTCGAACAACCGTTTAATAACACAATAAAACTTAGCGCCAAAATTTTGTAATTGAAGATTTGCATCGTGCTTTTAGGAATAAAAGTAATCGTAGATGTAAGTTTACAGGGCTTTGTTTCAGGCGTCATCCATAACTTCGCATAATCAATATTATGTTAAATTACATGCATTCTTAAGCTATCTTTTTAGCCGTTGATAGCCAACACACTTAATTCCAGCGGCATTTCCAGCCAATGTTCTTGAGCAATGCCTGCTTGTGCATTTTGTATCAGCAGCCAAATTTGCTGTATCAATGAATAAGATGTGGTTGCGAGTTGTTTTTGACTGCCAGCATGTTGCTTGGTGTATAAATCAGAATTGATAACGTCTTGCTGTTTAAACAACACCTCAAGCATCGCTAATTCCGGTGCAACCAGTCCAATCAAGTTAGGAAATGATTGAGCAATCAATAAGCCTTTAGGATCAAGATCCGCCATCACCAACACTGGCAAATCCAGTTGCTGCAATAATTGCCGCACGGTTTTTTCACTAAACACCTTATCACCGCGAAAAATTACCAGTGGATCATATTGCCCAACCACAGCCTTGAATTGATGCTTTTGTAACTGATCAAAACAACGATAATTTTCAACGATTAAAACGCTTTGATGCTGACAAGACGCAATATCGGCTAAACCCATATCCAAATAGCCAAAATCCGGCAAATGATAATCTTGCTGATTGAGTTTTAACCGATAACCGGGTAATGATTTAAGCGCTAACCGCTGTTGCTTAACCGATTGCCCCGCCATTTTTTCATCGCTAACCAGCGCCAAAGCCTGCTCACGATGCAATGGTTTTAAATCATCAAGCTTAATCTGTGATAAATCCAACTCAGTTTTGGCGCGCACCAATTCAGCCAATTGCCGCTTATCATCGGCTGTTAAATCAATATGCTTAGCGCGCAGCCAACCAATATTGTATTGCTCATGTAACTGACGCCAACCCTGATTAAGCGCAAACTGGCTTTGCTCGGTATCCAGCGCCCGCTCAATCATTTTAATATGTTGTTTATTCATCAAGGTTGAGAATGCTGGCTTAACAGAATATCAGTCACTTTCTTATTACCGCTAAAATAGCCCCCTTCCCCACCGGCTTGTCGAAACTCGATTTGTAAATGTTTATAGCGCTGTCGTAAACATTCATTCATCACACAAGCCAGCCAAATACTCGGTTCTATATCACTAACAAAAGCCTGTCTAAAAGCCAATGCTGAGATAGGTTTTTCGCCAACCCGCTGCAAAAATCCCTGTAATTGTTGGCGATAAAATGGAATTTCCATCGCTTGTTTGGCGCTGGTGGGTGGCGCTACCGCATTGATGCGACGCTTTTTTTGTTTAGTCAACAGCACTTCGGTATCGACTTTGATTTTCTGCACCACATCAATCAACTTATCTTCAACCGCATGATCCAGCGGATCGGCATAGGCTTGTAATTGCAAAGGCTGAATTTGATTCCAGAACTCCGGAATCGTATCGGCTTCACTCCAGTCACGCAGTTGATAGCCCGGGTTTTGCCGCAAGAAAAACATAAAGCCTTGCACTAATTTGGCTTGGGCTTCGATTTGTCGTAACTCGAACAAAAATACCTTAAATTTATCCAATATATCTTGCAAACGTTGCTGATAAATCGGTAATAAACGGATTAATTGCCGTTCAATCAATTGATAAATAATCGGTAACTCTTCAACCATTTCTAATAAATATTCTGGCTGTAAGGCACTGATCGCATTAACTAATTTTTCGAGTCGGGCGATATAAAACATATTCTGTTTTTGCTTTTCAGCCAAGGTGCGCACATTAGCAAAGCGACTATTAACTAACATCAACAAATAATGGGTATTATCTTCCAGCGTATCCGCTAAATCGAACACCAAACGCTCGATTTCCAGCAAATAATTGTCGGCATCATCTAAACGATTTTCGCTCCAAGCATCGCGATACAAACTGATCTGTTGTTCCAAGGTTTCAATCCAACTCGCCAAATCGGTATCGAGCCGGCGCACTCGGTCGCTACTTAAAGCATGATCTAAAAACTGGTTCAAACGTACCGCAATCCGGTAACCATCTTCACCGTGTTTAGCCAGAATTTTCAGTTGTCGCAGTTGATTTAAGCTACGCTGGTTTTGGGCGCTGGGATAGACCACGCCTTTCGAATACGCCTCATCGATAATCTCAACGTGATTGGCCAGCACTTTAAACAAACGCTCCAAGGCGGCTGACTGGCTCAAAACAGATGCTCCTGTATCGAATCTTCCTCAGCTTGATCAATCGGGATTTGTTCATGCTCCTGAATAAATTGCAAAGCCTGATAAAAATAATCCAGCTTACCGGTCACTTGATAAATCAATAAGTCACGGTTCGCCTGTTTTAAATATCCCCACTTATGCAAAGTACCCAACAACTTTTCCAATCGCGCCTTAATCGAATCATCGTTACCGGCAAAATCCTTGAATTTGGTAAACGACAACAAACGGTCGGCTAAAGCCTGATTTTGTTCAATCACCTGCAATAAACTGGAAAAACTCAAAGTATCACCGGGCGCTAATGCCGAATCTTGATGCAAACAAGACATCATCATATCCAGCCACTCCAACACTGGATGCAGTTCCAAGCGAAATTGCTGAAAAATCCGCTTAATATCGCCTTGATTAGTCGAATCAATCTGCTGATAAGCGGCATAAAACGCTAATTGATTTTGCGTGGTGGCCAGTCTGTAACCGATTTGTGCCAAAAATGCCTCAACTGCTTGCAGCTTATCGGGGTTTTTAAGATAGTGAAACGCCTCGTCATGACTGACTTCGCAAATAAACACACCCTGTAACAATTGTTTAATCACATACTCAAACACGTTCCAAATCCTCTAATGGCGCCAAGGTTTGCAAATACTCATCATCAATCGCCATTTCCAATAAATCGCGATTACCGATAATTTGATAGCGATTTTTAAATAAACTCAGCACCTCGGGATCGGGGTCGGGAAACGCCGATAACAAGGTAATATCGTTTTTGTTCAAAATCTCCACCAATAGCTCAATGTTCATTTGATGCAATTCTTTCAATTCATCCATTGGCCAAATCACCATCAATTTTTGATCCTTGCGAATCATATTAATCAAGGCAATAAAGAACACACACAAAATTAAATACGACAAACCATGACTGGAAACTTGTTTTAACTCATCGGCATGTGTCGCGCGTTTACTGCGGCCATTTTCATGAACAATAATTTCCAGCTCCAACAAATCCACCAGCTTGGTTTCAGTGCGATTTTTACCGCTCAATTGCTCGGCAATCTGCTTAACCACATCGGCAAAATTTTGATCCGGCACTCGGCTTTCACCAACCCGCCGCCAATCTTCGTAATGGCCAGTAAACTCGGCCAACTGCTCCCAATAGCCCAGTTTTTTGACTTTAGACAACAGACGTCCCTCAATGCTTTCAATCTTTTCAAAGCGGATATTACTGTCGATATGGGCCGCCAAACTCCGCGACAAGGAATCAATGCCGCGATCAAAACGATCCAAAGCCTGTTGATAATCCCGAATCATGCTGCCAAACATTTGCGCTTGCATAATCAACCAATGCCGACTTTCTTCATGGCGTGATTCATACCAATCAATAATCATTTTCGCCCATGCCCTGTCTTCGGCTTCCAAGCCCAACTGATCGGCCATGCTGGCAAAATAACGCGCTGGTTGCGTATTCGGTGATTTGCCCAATACCCGTTTGTAATGGCTGATGAGTTGTGACAACTGTTTGCGTAAGCCCTTGTGCAACTCGCTTAAATGACGAAAACCGGTTTGCAATAACGCCAAATTATGCGAGCTATCAAAACTGACCGATTCGACTAAACGGCACGGATAATTTTGCAAATTCTCCTGTAAGCCACTCATCACATTCAGCTCATTAGCCAGTTTATTAATCGTCTTGGTTTGTTGCTCAATTTCGCTTTCCAAGCTTTTGCGTTGCTGTTCAGCACGCTGTTTCTCGGTAGTTAATTGATGTTGCAAAGCGGTTTGTTGGCTTGCCGCTGTTGAACGTTGTTGTTGCAATGGCAAATGGCGACACCATTCATGTTCCAACCA
This sequence comes from Methylomonas koyamae, assembly GCA_945877625.1. Taxonomy (GTDB): domain Bacteria; phylum Pseudomonadota; class Gammaproteobacteria; order Methylococcales; family Methylomonadaceae; genus Methylomonas; species Methylomonas koyamae_C. The sequence continues at coordinate 10,072 of CAMCSF010000029.1, forward strand.
GCGCTGATGATCTTTGACGATTTGTCCGGCTTTTTGCGCGGCATCCAATTCATTGGCTAATTGCTTAATCCGCGCTTCCAACGCGGTCAAAGTTTTGGTATCAATTTTGCGCTCTTGCAAACTTTGCAAACGCTGATGCTCTAATTGCCCCAAAACCTCAGCCTTTTGTTCTGCCAGCTGGTTTTGATTAACCTGAACCTTGCCAATTTCATCGGCCGCAGTTTGTTCCAAATCAGCAATTTGCTGTCGCAAGTTGTTTTCCAAACCCGAAATGTCGGTTTCGCGTTTTTGTCTTAGCGTTTGCGCATACTCGGCTTGCTGCTTCAGTTTGGCTTCCATCGCTTGAGTTTGTTTGACCAGCTCCGCTTGCCGCGCTTGTTGGCTAGTCAGCATTTGCTGTTTCAATGACTGTAATTCACTGGCCAATTGCCCCAATTTATTTTGCAGTTGTGAGCTTAATAATTCTGTTTCCTGCTGCTTAAGTCTGATTTTTTTGATGTTCTGTTGATGCTCGTTCAACTGTGTTTCGCTGTTTTGGTCGTCGAGCTTTAACTGCTGAATTTGATGCTCATAATCCTGTAATAACTGACGGATTTGGTTTTCATCCGCTGCTAAATCAGCATTTAATACCGCCAAATTAAGGTTAATCCCATAAAAACTAGGCGTAACTTCCATTAAAACCGGCTCTAAATCCTCTCTTAGCAACAATTCAGGATTGATGACTTTGGCAATATGCGAGGTCCATTCTGGCTGTTGCTCTCGCAGAAATCCCAGTAAGGAACTGGAATCAGTGGCTAATTGTTGCTGTAAACGATTGATAGCTTGTTCAAGCCGCTGTTTTTCCAGCTCGCGGCTTTGTTTTTCCGCTAACAAGCCATCAATTTTCTGGCGTGATTGTTGAATTTGCTGATTGAGTTCGGCGACTTCACTATCAGTCTGACTTTTCTGTTGGCGAATGTGTTCTTGTTGCGCCAATTTTTGATCGCGGCTTTCTAGTAATGCCGGATCGGGTTGAATATTGTGCAGTTTGCCGCGCAATTCGCCGCACTCACCTTGCAGTAACGCGCTTTCCTGTGCCAATTGATCTAATTCGGCTTGCAAACTGTCTCTGAGCTGGTCTTTTTGTTGCTGAATAACTTGAGTCGCGGCGATTTTTTGTTCGTTCAAATTTTGCCGTAAGCTGGCTATTTGCAATTCCAAAACGTGTTTTCGCTCGGCAAATCCTTGTTCTTGCTCAGCCCGTAAACGCTTAAATTCCGCATCAATATCCTGAACATTCTGCAAAAGCTGCAGGTGATTATCTTTTTCTTGTTGCAAACTTTGCTCGATCACCGCCAAACGCGCAAACAACGTTTGTTTAGCTTGAATGTCTTGTTGCTGCCAATTCTGGTGTTCTTGATCCAAGGTTTGAATTTGTCGATCCGCTTGATCAAAGTCGGCTTTCGCGCCGGCCAATGCCGACTTTAGCTCGGTTTCCAAGGCATCCCAGTGTTGCTTAACCTGCTGCAATTGTTCGCTTGCGACTAATCGCGACTGTTCCTGACTGTGTTTTTCCTGCGTTTGCTGATCCGATAAACGCAGCAAACGCTGTTGCAGTTCGCCGAAATCTTGTTCAGTTTGAGTTAAATCATCGCCCAGTTGTCGCAAAGTCGATACTTTAGCGCGCTCCGCTTCAACCAAATGAAACGCCCGATATTCCTGATGCCAATCATCCAAGGTTTCTAGGTGTAAATTGAGATCAATCGATTCTCGATTTTCTTCAATACAGTTGACCAACATTTCCCGTAAATCGGCAAAACTGGTTGAACGCAGCAACATACCTGAAACAATTTTTTCGATATTTTTTAAGCGCCGTCCAGAGCTACCATCACAAAAACCATAACGAGCAATCAGATTTCTAAATTCCTGACCTTTTTTATGCGGCAAGTTTTGAATAATGGTTCGATAATCGCTGCCTGAAGTGAGCTGATTACTGCAATTAACCCGTCGATTAGCCAAATGCCGATTCAAATTACGGCAGGAAATTGGGTACAAATGACCATCACTGTGGGTTTCCAAAAAATCATCTGGCTCAAAGCCTTTATCAACAAACCGATAGCACAAACCTTCTTCATTCGGTGATGCGTAAATCACCGATAAGCAAGTTTGCTGGCGGCGTTGATATTCAAAAATGATGTACGACGATTCGTTAGGTAAATAATGTTTAGCAAAGCTTTCGGTAACCCGACTTTTAGGCACTAGACGCCCTGGTCGTTCGCCAAAAAACAAAGGAATTAAACGCAACAGCGTGGTTTTACCGGCACCGTTAACGCCATTTAAATTAGTATGACCATCGAGACGAATTTCTTGAACCGACCCCGGTTTATACGAGTCGATCAGAATCAGACGATTTAATGAAAACATTGAGTTTTTCCAGTGAGACTTTAATTTTTTAACAACGCTTAACCAATTTAAAGAACCGTAGGGTACGCACCGCGTACCCTGTAGGCTTTTGAATTAATCAAGGCTTTCATGGTACGCGGTGCGTACCCTACATGAGTTAATGGAGTTTTTCTAAACTATTAGAGGTATCAATATCCGCTTAAATTACTCGAGAAAACTGCTGCTGTTTCAACGCTAAATATTTATCAAACACCATACAAATATTTCTAATCAACAATCGACCAGCCGCTTCGACTTGAATGCCGTTTTGATCTAATCGCAATAAACCATCATTTTGCATCACTGCTAAATTGTCTAATTCAGGCGCGAAATACTCAGAAAAGCTAATATTAAATTCAGTTTCAATGGTTTTAAAACTCAATTCAAAATGGCAGATTAAATCAGTAATTACCGCACGGCGTAGTTTGTCGTCTTCATCTAAGGCAACGCCACGAAATACCGCTAATTTACCTTCTGCAATCGCTTGATTGTATTCATCAAGTTCTTTGTAATTCTGCAGATAAGCATCCCCTACTCGGCCAATAGACGTCACGCCCATGCCCACTAAATCGCAATCTGAATGAGTCGAATAGCCTTGGAAATTGCGGTACAGCTTGCCTTCGCGTTGAGCAATGGCTAGTTCGTCATCAGGTTTAGCGAAATGATCCATACCGATATAAACATAACCGGCATCCGTGAGTTTTTTACCGACCATTTGCAGAATTTCCAAACGCAAAGCGGGTGTTGGTAGCTCGTTATCGTTGATTTGGCGCTGGGTTTTAAACTTGCTCGGCATGTGTGCGTAGTTAAAAATCGAGAACCGATCTGGCGAATAGTCCAACACTTGATCCAAAGTGCTGGCGAAGGTTTGTTCGGTTTGCAGCGGCAAGCCGTAGATTAAATCGACGTTGGTAGAACGAAAGCCTTCTTTTCTAGCCGCTTCCAACACCGCAAAAGTTTGTTGTTTGCTTTGTAGACGATTGACGGCTTTTTGTACCGCTGGATCAAAATCTTGCAGGCCTAAGCTGATGCGGTTGAAGCCTAATTGACGTAATTGGGCGATGGTTTGATCGTTGGTTTCGCGCGGATCAACTTCAATCGAGTATTCGCCTTGGTCATCATCACGCAAACTAAAATGCTGACGGGTGGCTTCCATCAAGCGTTTCATTTGTTCAAAGTTCAAAAAGGTTGGTGTGCCGCCACCCCAATGCAATTGATTAACCACGCGATTTTTGTCGAACAAATCACCTTGCATGGCAATTTCGCTGACCAAACTATTCAAATACGGCACTGCATGAGCACGGTTTTTGGTGATGATTTTGTTACAAGCGCAGTAAAAACACACCGTGTCGCAAAATGGAATATGGAAATACAGCGACAACGGCCCGCCAACAGCATTGGATTTGGCAATTTGGTTGCGATATTCGGCATCGCCAAAGCCTTCGTGTAATTCCAACGCAGTTGGGTAAGAGGTGTAACGTGGACCTGATTTGTTGTAGCGGTTAATCAGGTCTAAATCGAATTTGATTGATTGATCCATCAGTCTACTGCTTGGTTAATTGTAATGCTGACCGCTTGGCTTATCGGCAAACTGATCTCGGTGCTGCCGATCAAATCACCCTTTTGAGTTGAGGCGTCACCGGTTTTGGAAATACGGGCAATGATTTTTAGCTGTTTAAAATCGGCTAAATGCAAATTAGGCTGCATCGCCATGCTGTCGTTTAGATTAATACTTAATGGTAAATCACTGACTTGTTTACGAACTATCGCCAACGGCATTTTCGGGCCGGTAACGGCTTGAGCATAAACAAACAAGGTTTGATTAGCTTGGGCTTTGAGGGTCGTATCCAGAGTGACTTTGACCGCAATTTCGGTTTTAGGGGTATTGGCTTGCGCGGTGGCTTCGGCAATCATCGCTTGCACTTGCACCAAGCCTTCGGCATCTGCCGGCAACTGGTTGGCTAGTTTTTGCCAATAGTTCAGCGCTTGTTGATAATCCCCCGCTTCCATTTTTGCCATGCCCGCTAACCATAAAGCTTCGTTATTATTCGGCTCAAGTGTCAGGGCTTTTTCGATTAAAGCCGCAGGTTCGCCAGCGAGTTGACCATCACGACTCATCGCCAGATTATCGGCATAATTTAAAATGACTTCTAAATTATCGGGTTGTAACTGATACAACTTGGCAAAAACTTGCGCAGCTTTTGGGTAATCTTGCAAAAACACATAGGACTTGCCCAGCATTAACCAGCCTTGTAAATCGCTGGGGTTTTGTTGCAAATGAGCGATTAAGCCAGGAATTTTGTCGTGAATTTCGGTGGCGTTTTGTTGCAACTGGGCTTTTTCTAAAGCTAAGCTGTCACCCAAATTCAAATATAACGGCACACTCACAGCCGGAACTAACAGCAATAATAGCCAAACAACCCAACGACCTTTGCCTTGTTGTGCTGGCATGTCACTAGCACTGCTTAAATCGTCGTTTAGGCTTTGCTGTAATTCCAAATAATATTGGTCGTATTGCGATTGGCTAATTTCAGCATCGACTAATTGCTGTTTCAATTCGGCCAAGCGTTGGCGGGCAATGGCAATATTGTCTTGCGAATGGCTGACGCTTAACTCGGTTTTTTGTCGCCAAATCGGCAAAATCAACAAGCCTAATGCTAATAAAACCAGCGCCGCGATGATTAACCAAAACAGGATATTCACGGTTTTTCACCTTCATCTAAAATTTTTGCTAACTGGGTTTTTTGTTCGTCAGTTAATCCGCTTTCGCTATTGGTTTTTTTAAGCGCAAATAACAAAACAGCAATCAAACCAATCAATAAAAACAGCGCTGGCCCTAGCCATAACAAGCCGGTTTTTAGATTGAAATTGGGGTTGTACAAAACAAAATCGCCATAGCGTTCAGTCATAAAATCGGCGATTTGCTGTTGGCTTTGACCTTGTTGCAGCATTTCGTAAACTTGACGACGTAAGTCTTTGGCTAAATCAGCGTTGGAATCGGCGATGGTTTGATTTTGACAAACTAGGCAACGCAATTCGGAAATCAAAGTTTGATAGCTTTGTTCTTGCTCAAGGCTTTGAAAGTCATGATGTTCAATCTCGGCATAGCTGAGTGAAGTCAACAAACTCAAGCACAGAATGACTAAAATTTTCATAGCACTTCGGCTTCTAATTGGTTAATTAAAGGCATAAAGACTTTTTCAAGATCATCTGCGGTCACTGCGCCGGTATGTTTGTAGCGAATCACCCCGCGCTTATCGATAACAAAAGTTTCCGGCACGCCATAAACACCATAATCAATCCCCGTTCTGCCTTCGCTATCCATCAAGCTGACGGTGTAAGGGTTACCGAGTTTGCTTAGCCATTCGATAGCGGC
>CAMCSF010000030.1 GCA_945877625.1 Methylomonas koyamae
AAGCAAAAATAAGCTAAGTTATTGATTTATATTAATCTAAATCAAGTGTCTAAAAGCTAAGCAATCTAAGTCAATCCGTGAAAAATTAAGCAGTTAGGGAGCTTAATCAACTTTAATCCACAGAGTTATCCACAGATTTTGTGGATAACTGCCAAAATCAAGGAGTTAGCGGTGCTTTCTATAAAATCAAACAAGAGCTCTTGTGGTCACTGTTATTTTGCAATTCCTAACAACACAGCCAAACCACGCTCGACCTCGATCAGCGCATTAGTATCAATCCGCCCAAAAGCGGGTCCTATCTTGTCACGCCTCACGGTCATGGCTTTATCTACCATTACCTGTGAAGGCTTCTGTAAGCCGTTTGCTGAAGTAGGTTGCACTGTGATGCGAAACAGCGGGGCTTCGACCAAGCTACTTGTTACCGGCAAAACAGTCACGCTCTCAAGTTCGCTGAACGGATCGGCTTGAATAATCAAAGCGGGCCTAGGTTTGCCAAAATCACCTTGCATGGCGATAGTTACGAAATCGCCACGCATTATTCAGTCCATCCATCCAAATCCGCTAAGGCTTGGTCCATAAACTGCTGCATATCGTGATCAATCGCATCAGCTTGTGCTGCCAAACGCGATTGGCGACGACATTCCTCAGCAAAACCGGCTCGTCTTGTATCGGGCACCCATATTTGTACAGGGCGAAGTCCTGCCATTCGTAATGCTTCACGGTGTTTTTGAACCCGCATATTCACATGTGTTGTTGCCATATTCGCTCTCCTGATTAGTTACATGAAACACTATACAAGAGCAGCTTGTTAGATTCAATCTTGACAGGACGGAATCAATATACCGCCCTGTAAAAGAGCAAAGACTTAAATCAAACTACGGCAAATTCACCAACCCATAGTCATCGGTCACTAACGTCCCCACCTGATTGATATACAAGCCAAACGATAAGGCGGTAGCGCCCACTGGGACAGCGGGAATGGTGTAGCTGGCTTGAGTCCAGTTATTGGTGCTGACGTAATTCGGGCTGGTGAGCCAGTAAGTCCAAACACCGGCGCTATTGCGGTAATAGACCACAAAGCCGGTCGGCACTGTCGATTTATACCAAGCGTTCAAAGTATAGCGAGCCCCGGGAGTCACCTTGGGCGCACAGCTGCTGCTATCTTGTTTTTGCACCAGTTTTCGGTCGCCAGAATTACGGCTGTTGATTTGTAAGGATTCGGCGAAATTTCCGCTATGGCTCAGAGCAGGATCTTTAATCCGCGTCCAAACAAAGCTGTTATTGCCCTGCCCGCCTAATTGCCAACAATCGGGAACGCTGTCTTTATTGGCGTCAATCTCCAAAGACGCATTAGTGACAGGATTACCGTCGTAGTTATTCACCACGACATTAATCGCTGGCGTAGTGGTGATATTGCCAGCGGTATCGTAGGCTTTGGCGGTCAAGCTTGCCGGGCCGTCAGCATTTAACAAGGTATTCCAATTCATTGTATAAGGACTGCTATTGGTGACACCCAGTACCGCGCCATTGACTAAAAATGTGACTTTTGAAATCGCGACATCATCCTCAGCAACCGCCGACAAAGTCACTTGCTTTGAAACATTATCAGCTTCGTTAGGGGTGGGGGGTTGGATAAAGCTGATGGTTGGCGGTAATAAATCATTTTGCACAGTCAGATTATTAACCGCTGACACGGTTTGATTACCGCTATCATCGCTCGCTCGCACCGTATAAGTGGCGACACCATTGGGCACTGAACTGGAATTCCAAGTCACAGAATACGGTTTGCTTTGGTCAATAGCCACCACCGCGTCATTGATTAAAAACTCTACTCGTTGAACGACCGATTCATCACTAACGTTGGCGCTAAGCGATACAGTACCGGTCACCGAACTGCCATCATTGGGTGAAAAACCAGAGATTAGCGGTGGATTACTATCAGTTGCCGATAGATTACCTGTCACCGCTGCCATTGAATAATCGTCGGTACTTAATTCACCGGAACTATTCAGTGAAAGCCCAAAACTTAAAGCTTGAGCGCCCGCCGGTAAATCTCTGGCGTAATATTTGAACTGAGTCCAGTTATCAACCGCAGTGTAAACTGGCCCATCACGCCAATATTGCCAGTTGCCATTCGCATCTAAATAGAACAACACCAAGGTGGCTGGTACGGTTGATTTATACCAAGCACTTAATTCGTACAATTCACCCGCAACCACATTCGGTGCACATCCCCCAGCCGCTTGCCCCGCATCTAACTCCGGCAATAACTTTCGATCGCCACTATTAAAATCGCTAATCACTAACTGCTGACTATAACTACCGCTGTGCGCTTTCGATGCATCGTTACGGTGATTCCAATTACCATTATTAGAACCATAATTAGAGCGATACCAACATTGGGCTTGATTGTTTTTATCCACTTCCAAAGATGGATTAATAATTAGGTTCGGGCCTAATTGCGGTGGCGGTGGCGGTGCGGGGTAATCACCGGACATCACCTGATGCACAGTTCTGACATAGGTATGATTAGCGGCTCTGGTTTCCAACCATGTCAATAATGCATCTAAATCATCTGGTTTCACAGCCAAAGTGCTACAGCCATCACAAACCCGATGAAACACCAATGGCACCCAGCCCCCACCATGCTGTTCTGCTTGTATCACATAGCCTTGCATATCAGCCAATGTGGTTGTGGTTGCTACCGAAGCGTTACTTGCTACAAAAAAACGGTTACCGGGTGGAATGCTTTCTGCCCAAGGACAATCTTGGCAATACTGTCCACTAATCAAACCTCCCACCGCACGGGCACTTTCATAAGTGCCAAGGCCATCACAACCAGCAGCTACCACGCTCTGACTGCTTGGCCCTGTCGAACCAAACGGATAAGCAAAGCTGTGGATTTGATCCAGTCCATACCAATCCACCAAATTGCGCATATCGTCACAAATAGCATTATGTTGATCGCTATCCGACAAGGTGGCTAAATCGACATGGTTAATCGTGTGACTAGCAATTTCGTTGCCATCGGCTAATAAACCATCGACTTCTGCTTTGGTTAAATAACCGCCACCAGAATCGACTTTGTTGGAATTGATGTAAAAAGTGCCGTGCATACCGTGTTTAGCCAAAATCGCACGCGCCGGCGATTGGGTTAAACCATCATCAAAAGTCAACGACACCAAGGTTTGCCAACGGACATCGGCGGCTTGTGTAGGCTGATTAAAGGCCGCGATGATTGAAAGGACGAATAGGATTAGCTTAAAACCATAACGGATCATAATGCCTCCAATTTCAAACTAGCCGGTTGTGCTAAGTGAGTGCCGCCATTATTCGGCGAAACCGCCACCACTAACGAATAATGGCCGGCTTGCGCCAAAGTTGCTCGCAATCGCCATTCTTTAATGGTTTTTTTATTAATTGGAAAACCGCCGCGTTTGTGGTGTTCGGTATGAGGCAAACCGGCGGAACTAATCGCCGCCATCACACCGCCATCCACCTGTTCCAACGGTAAAAGCTTCCACTCATTACCTTCCTGAACCTCCAGTTTTACATCAGCTACTCGCAAATCGCTTGATTGATCATTGTGAATAACCAGCCGCAGACGCGAAGCAGGCGCTTCTAGTGAATCTTGATTAACCAATTTGACATTAATCCCTTCAACCGGATAACCGGATGGCGCATTTTTGGGCCCGATTAAACTTAATCCTAAACGAGGACGGGCTTCTGCTAATGTGGGCTGACTCACCCCAAAAGCGGCGGAAATGATGAATAAAGTCACGCCAATAGATTTCAAATGATAAGTGGGTTTTCGACCTTGTATAAGCGGATGAATTTGGTATTGATTCATAGTGGAGAATCCTTAAACAGCTGATTAATTGAGTTCTTTAAACGATGGTTTGCAACCGAGCTTTGGTTTTACAAAACCAAACCGTTTGCGAACGCACATATAGATTAAAGGCAACATTAATCGCTTATCTGTTCGATAAACCGCTTAGGATCAAAGCGACTGGACCGCCATTTGCAATCGCTAGACGAATTTTGAGCGCTATTTTTTTAGGCTGTCTGATTGGGATTAACTGATGAGTTAGTGCGATGACGTTAAGCCGTTGGTTGATTAACCAACGGCAAATCTTGATTGAATGACAGTGAACGTGATGACTGGAATAAACCCGTTAAATAGAATTGGGTGTAATTTGAGATTTAATTTTCGAAAACATCCGCCCCTTTCGGTGCTTTGAAGTTAAACAAATCGCCATTTAAACTCGGATTAACCTGAATGTTTGTAAAATAAATGCGGGTTAATTGACCAAAGTTGTCGCTCAGCTCCATGCCGCCAAGCTGACCGTTTTCCATGCCAATTAAGACATATTTGAATCCGCTTTCTTCATTTTTAGGCGAGAGTCTGACCCAATTCATGCCATCATCTTGACCTTGTTCATCCAGTTTAAATTTTTCTTCAATATCGACTTGGCCGGTTAGCAATAATGCGGGAGTTGAGCCTAATGAGTCGTCGAGTTTTTTGACCGTGACTTGTTCTAAATCAGCATCGTAAAACCAGACTTTACCGCCGTTAGAAACGATTTCTTGGGTGAATGGTTTTTGATAATTCCAGCGAAATTTACCGGGGCGACTTAAATAAAATTTACCGGTGCTGGTTTGACCAGCACGACCGGCTTTATCAAAACTAACTTGTTTAAAATCAGCACTTAAAGCGGCGCTGGCGTGTAAAAACGCTTTTAATTGCACAATCGGCGCAGACTCGGCAACGGCGGTGGTGCTGAAACATAGGGAAATCAATAAAGTGCTAAGAATTTTATAGGGCATCTGTTTAAAAAGGGTTTAGGTTGTTAATCCAAGTTGATGATCCGTTAATACTGGCCGCGCATTCGGAAAGTTCAGTGGGTCCAGAGCCATCAATAAAAGGCATTAATTGTGCATTCATGCAATTTTCAGCACTTAATTGACCAGTTACGCCATCTATCCATTGCATTTGGACGTTGTCTGGCGGAATCAGTTTCACCGGCTGTTTGCTGATTTGGCGCATTAATTCTGACCAGATCTGTAAAGCACCGGTCGCGCCAGTTAAGCCGGTGGGTTTGTTGTCATCGCGACCAACCCAAACCACCGATAAAAAGTCGCCACTAAATCCAGCAAACCAACTATCACGCAGTTGGTTGGTGGTGCCGGTTTTGCCGACTAGCGCCATTTCGGCCGGCATATAGCTATACGCCGATTTACCGGTACCGCCGCGCATCACTTCTTGCATGATGGTATTGGTAATAAAGGTTGCGGCAGGATCGACGGCCTGACGCACAGTGAATGGATAGCTTTGTAGCGCTTTGCCATCACTGGCATTAACCGCGCGGATTGAGCGTAAAGGCGTGGCATAACCATCACCGGCTAAGGTTTGGTAGAGCTGAGTGACTTCTAATGGCGTGAGCGGTGATGCACCGAGTAAAAATGAAGGGAATAAATCCACTGGTCGGCTAACGCCCATGTTTTTAAGATTGTTAGCAATTCTCGCCAAGCCAACATCCATACCGATTCTCACCGTTGCCATATTGTAAGAATGGGCTAAGGCGGTATGCAGTGGCACGATGCCGTGTTCGCGGTTGTCGTAGTTTTTCGGCGACCACATTTTGTCTTTTTCAGCTTCAATTTCCAATTCGGTATCGCTGATTGGGGTGTTAATCGTGTAGCGATCTGGATGTTCTAAAGCAGTGAGATAAACGAAGGGTTTAATTAAAGAACCAATCGGTCTTACGGCGTCCAAGGCGCGATTAAAGCCAGTCGAAGAGGCTTCGCGACCTCCAGCTAAAGCGACGATTTCACCACTATCACGACGGGTAACAATAATCGCACTTTCTAATTCAGTGCTTTTCGGGCTTTTTTCTAATTGATTGAGTTTGCTGGTGATTGATGCTTGAAGCTTATCTTGGATACGGGTATCTAAGGTGGTAACAATCCGCAAGCCTTCCGAGGTTAAATCTTCCTCTTTGTATTCTTGTTTTAATTGACGTTTAACTAAATCAATAAAGTCGGGGTAACGGTTCGCAGAACGATGGGTCACTGAGGCGACGGTGAGTGGCGTTTTTTTAGCATCAGCGGCTTGTTGGGCGGTGATATAGCCCTCTTCTTGCATCGAATCCAGCACCAAATTTCGGCGTTCTAACGAGCGCTCGGGATTGCGGCGTGGGTCGTAATATGAAGGGCCGCGGACTAATGAAACTAAGCTGGCTGTTTGTGGCAAGTTTAGGTTTTTCAACGATTGGCCAAAGTAAAACTCACTCGCCAAACCAAAGCCATGCACCGCACTAGCACCATCTTGACCGAGAAAAATCTCATTTAAATAAGCTTCGAGAATCTCATTTTTGCTGTAGCGATATTCCAAAATCAAAGCCATTAACGCTTCGTTGACCTTACGCACCAAGCTACGCTCTGAGGTGAGGAAAAAGTTTTTCACCAACTGTTGAGTAATAGTACTGCCGCCTTGCACCATGCCACCGGCTTTGACATTAGCCCACATTGCCCGAGCAATGCCTTTGGGCGACAGACCAAAATGCGAATAAAAATCCCGGTCTTCAGTTGCAAACAAACCTTGCAATAATTGCGACGGAGTTTCTTCTAATTTAATTAAGATGCGATCTTCTTTTAATTTGGGGTAAAAGCTACCAATTTGCACTGGATCAAGTCGGACAATAGCTAATTCGCTATTGTTAGCGCTATCAATTAAGCTGCCAATGCCGCCAGCGTTAAAGCCAATTTTGATTTGCTGCGTTTCTTGTGCGGTATCGCCAAAATTAAAGGCACGAGTTTTAATAATGACTTGGCCGCCTTTCATCACATAAGCACCTTCGCCGCTTAATTGCGGGTCTAATCGGTAATGTAATTGTTGTAGCAAGTCTTCTAAGTCTTTGCTGTTGATCGGCGCACCGGCATATAACTCAACTGGACTGGCATAAACTCGGGCAGGAATCGTCCAACGCTTACCTTCAAATTGTTCGCGAACGTTGTAGTCTAAGTAACCAACGTAAGAAAACAGAAAAAAACCGCCCACTAAGGCGAAGGGAATTAATGCTTTCAGCCACCAAAAAGAACGTGATTTGGTTTTTTTAGTGCGAGTCCGGCGATTAGGGGTATTGGTGCTATTAGGTTTTCTGGCCATTCAATTCAGGATGTGATTTGCGCGGCCGATTGCTCGGCGGGTCTATAGATAGTCAGGCATTATCCAATAAATAGACAGCCTAACCAAATCGGTGCGATTTATTTATCATTTAGTTGTCGTAAAGCCCAGTCAACATGCTCTTTGACTAATTCAGAGGAATGGTTTTGCATGGCTTTTAGCGCCTCAACCACTTCCGGTTGGTGTTTGCCATTGCCCAAGGCAACGGCGATATTGCGTAGCCAACGCTCATGACCAATACGCCGAATCGCTGAACCTTCGGTTTTTTGCAGAAACTCAGCTTCGCTCCAAGCAAACAATGCCAATAGCGTAGCGGTATCGAGTTTATGTCTGGGTTTAAAGTCGCTTTCGGCACTGAGTTTAGCGAAGCGATTCCAAGGGCAAATCAATTGGCAATCATCGCAGCCGTAAATCCGATTGCCGATTAATGGCCGCAAAGCTTCGGGAATGCTGCCGTGTAATTCGATGGTTAAATAAGACACACAACGGCGAGCATCGACTTGATAAGGCGCAACAATGGCTTGGGTTGGACAAACGCTTAAACAGGCTTGGCATTGGCCGCAATGATTGCTGGTTGCATTGTCAGTGGGTAAAGGCAGGTCGGTATAAATTTCACCGAGGAAAAACCAAGAACCCGCTTGGCGATTGATGAGATTGCTGTGTTTGCCAATCCAACCTAAACCGGCTTTTTCGGCAATCGCTTTTTCTAAAACTGGTGCGCTATCAACAAAGGCTCGATAACCAAATTCGCCGATGTTGTCGCTGATTTTTTCCGCCAATTTTTGTAAACGATTGCGAAGTACCTTGTGATAATCACGACCTAAAGCATAGCGAGAAATAAAAGCAGCGCTTGGTGTATCGAGAATCGCTTGGCTATCGCTAGGGTTTTGATACAAATAATCCATCCGCACACTAATCACGCTACGGGTGTGTTCTTGCAACAAAGCCGGACGACTGCGTTTCAAACCATGTGCTGCCATGTATTGCATTTCACCGTGGTAATCTTTTTGCAGCCACTGGTGTAAATGTTGCTCGGCATTACTTAAATCAGTATCACTAATGCCCACTTGCTGAAACCCCAGTTCTAAGCCCCATTGTTTAATCTCAAGGCTAAGTTGTTGAAAATCGATAGCTGGCTTAGATGGCATGGCGGCTTGGACTATAATCGCGGAATTGTCACATTTTACACAACAAGCCATGTCTGATTTAGCCAAGCCGCTGTATCGCGTTGCACAAATACGCCAAGCCGAACAATTCGCGATTCAAAACCTGCAGATTCCCAGTTTGCAATTGATGGAAAGTGCTGGGCTGGCGGCATTTGAAGTCTTGCAGCAGCGTTGGCCGCAGCAAAAGCAAATTAGTGTGTTGTGTGGCGGTGGAAATAATGGCGGTGATGGTTATGTATTAGCCCGATTAGCCTTGCAAGCAGCTTATTCAGTGGAGGTGTTTGCAATTGGGCCGATAGACAATTTAAAAGGCGATGCGTTGTTTTGTGCACAAGCCTTTCTGCAAAGCGGTGGCGTGGTTAAATCATCGACGGCTGATAATTTAATAATGGCTGGTGTGGTGGTAGATGCCTTATTAGGAACGGGGCTTAATCGTCAAGTTGATCAAGATTATGCAGAAGTAATTAATGCTATCAATGCTGCGGAATTGCCGGTGTTGTCGATTGATGTGCCATCGGGTTTACAAGCTGATACTGGCTATGTGTTGGGAACTGCTATCAAAGCTGATGTCACCGTGACTTTTGTTGGTTTAAAAGCAGGCTTGTTTACCGGACAAGCAGCGGATTATTGTGGCGAGATAGTTGCAGCAGATTTGGATTTACCGATCAGCATTTTTGAGCAATTACCGATTGCCGCTCACTTATTAGCAAAACCTAAATTGGCGAAGCGACAGCGCTGTGCTCACAAAGGGGAGTTTGGCCATTTGTTATTGATGGGTGGCAATCACGGTTATAGCGGTGCGATTCGTTTGGCAGCTGAAGCGGCGTTACGCAGCGGGGCTGGATTAGTGTCTATCGCTACTCGACAGTCGCATAGCGGCTTGCTGAATATCGGTCGACCTGAGTTAATGTGTCACGGGGTTGAAGATTTATCCCAGCTTCAACCTTTATTAGAAAAAGCCAGTGTGATTGTGATTGGTCCAGGTTTAGGTCAAGACCAATGGGCGCGGATGTTGTTTGAGGCAGTTTTGGCGAGTGATAAACCCTGCGTGGTCGATGCCGATGGGTTAAATTTATTAGCCCAACAAGCTAGTCGAAAAGATAACTGGATTTTAACCCCGCATCCGGGCGAGGCTGGGCGCTTGTTGGGTTGTGCCAATAGCGCTATTGCTCGTGACCGGTTTACCGCAGTCACTGAGTTACACAATCGGTTTGGCGGGGTTTGTGTTTTAAAAGGCGCGGGAAGTTTAATCAGCGATGGGCAACAGGTTTTTGTGTCAACGACAGGCAATCCCGGTATGGCCAGCGGCGGTATGGGCGATGTCTTATCAGGAATTACGGGGGCTTTGTTAGGGCAAGGTTTTTCGTTAATAGAAGCCGCTAAAATTGCCGTTTATGTTCATGGTGAAGCGGCTGATAAGGCGGTGTTAGCCGATGGCGAACGCGGCTTGTTAGCCAGTGATTTATTGCCTTATGTTCGTACTGGTTTAAATTAATTTTTTGTAAAACGCTTAGATAAAGGAAGCCTCATGCATCAGCATCAATTAGAAAATTGGCAACATTCACACGATTTTGCGCGGATTAACCGTCGTGGTGAAACGCGAACTAAATGGGTGTTGTTTTTAACTTTAACCACGATGCTGGTAGAAATTGCTGCCGGGATGCAGTTTCATTCGATGGCGTTATTAGCCGATGGCTGGCACATGGCAACCCATGTGATGGCGTTTATGATTGCGATTTTTGCTTATCGCTATAGCCGCGTGCATCAGCAAGATCAAACGTTTGCTTTTAGTCCGGCCAAAGTGGGCATTTTGGGTGGCTTTGCCAGTTCGATTGCTTTGGCAATGGTTGCGTTGATGATGGTGGCGCAGTCCGCTGAGCGTATCCTGTTTCCACAAATCATTAGTTTTGACGAAGCGACTATCGTAGCGGTTGCCGGTTTGGTGATTAATTTATTGAGTGCTTTATTGCTGAGGGATCATCATGACCACAGCCATCACCATAATCATCATGGACATGGACATGGACATGACCATCACGATCACCATGAACATCATCACCATCACGACCATAATTTACGTGCCGCCTATCTGCATGTGATAGCCGATGCGATGACTTCAGTTTTGGCGATTGTTGCTTTATTGGCGGGTAAATATTATGGCTGGGATTGGCTGGATACCGTGATGGGATTTGTGGGGGCGGTGGTGATTTTGATTTGGGCTTGGGGATTGATTAAAGAAACCAGCCCGATTTTGTTAGACCAGAGTGTTGGCGACGATTTTCAACAAGTGATTCGCCAAGTGATAGAGCAAGATGGTGAAGCTAAAATCGTTGATTTACATGTTTGGCGATTAACCGCCAGTCATTGTGCGGCGATTATCAGTCTGGTCAGTCAAACGCCAAAATCACCGAGTTATTACAAAGGCTTATTAACCGGTTTAGTTGATATTGATCATCTAACAATCGAAATTAATGTTTGTGTTGGTGATGATTGTCGAATTCTTTGATTATATGGTTAGTACAATTCACTGAGGCTGTTGCCATTGATCAAGCGTTGATAGGCGCAATTGCTTTTTGACAAATAGAAAATTACCTTAATAATGGTCACCACTTTTAAAATCGGTTAAAAAACAAAATGGCATTGGATAACCAGAAAGAAAATCAAGCAACCACAGTAATTTCTGTCGATTTGGATGATCGAGCATTCCTATTTCCTGAAACTCGAAATATTGCGCAACTCAGGTTTTCTGCGCAATCTCACAGCACAATCTTGCTTGAGTTCGTGTTTGCGCACAATGTAAGTCGATTAGCACCGGTATCAATCTTATTGCAATTTGAAGATGCAAAATCGTTGTGTATGCGCTTAATTGATGCCGTTTACCGCGCGCAAACCCAAAACGTGATTACGGATTCTGCGCGGATTTCTATCACTATGGCGACTAATGGTTATATCTTAACCATTGAAGAGACTGGCAATCAGCGACAGTTTTATATGAGCACTGTCAGTATTTGGCGAGTTTGCAATGCTTTATGTCGCTTGGTTGATATGCAATCGCCGATTTTATCCAATTGAGTTAGCAATTAATTGTTCAACATCAAACTCACAACCACCACAGCCAGAACAAGCGCCGGTATTGCGGGAAATACTGTCTAAATCTTGAATGCCTTGATGAATAAGGCTAACAATTTGTTCGCTGGTGGTACCGCTACAGCGGCAAATGGGTTCGTCTTGATTAAATGTATCCATATTTACGCTGGGTTTGAAAGGCAAAAAAAACGGCCAAATTCAATCAATTTGGCCGAATTATAAAGCTGCTTTTAATGGTGGCAGCCTGTGCCATGAATATGGCCATGAGCGATTTCGTCAGCAGTTGCCGGTCTAACATCAACCACTTCAACGTCAAAATTCAAATGTTCACCCGCTAATGGGTGGTTACCGTCGATAGTAACATCGTCGCCATCAATCGCAGTAATAGTGATAACACCTGAGCCATAGCTAACATCAGCGTGAAATTGCATACCAATTTCAACATCCATGCCTTCAAACATTTTTTTAGAAACCACTTGCACCATGTTTTCGTCTAGCAAACCATAAGCGTGTTCTGGCTCGATCGAGACATTCAGTTTATCGCCCGCTTTTTTGCCGACCAAAGCCGCTTCTAAGCCAGGAATAATGTTGCCAGCACCGTGTAAATACAGCAATGGCTCTGAACCAATCGAACTATCCAGTTCCTCGCCGCTGTTGTTGGTTAAGGTATAATGAAATGAAACAGCTGTGTTGTCGGTGATTTGCATAAACGCCTTATCAGTTAAATTTTAGAAACCCCATTATACCCGCCGAGAAAAAACATGTCGCGCTGGAGACCGCCGCGTCCTAAATCATCACCTTATGTGACAGCTCAAGGCTATCAAGTTTTGGAAGCCGAGTTAAAACAGCTTTGGGAACGCCGTAAGCATGTGACTGCGGCATTGTCTGCTGCAGCTGCTGAAGGCGATCGCTCGGAAAACGCTGAGTATATTTACCGCAAAAAAGAACTGCGCGAAATTGATAGACGAATCCATTATTTGCAAAAGCGTCTACCTAGCTTGACGGTTGTTTCTGAAAAGCCCAGCAATCAAAGCCAAGTATTTTTTGGCGCTTGGGTTACTTTAGAAGACATGGATGGCAAGGAAGTCACTTATCGCATCGTCGGTGCCGATGAAATTGATACTAGCGGTGGTTTGATTAGCTTGGATTCGCCGTTAGCGCGGGCTTTGTTAAAGAAAAATCTCGATGACGAAGTGGTATTTCGCCAAGCAGAACGTGAATTGCGTTATTACATTGTTGACATAAAATATTGAAAAACAAACATGATTAGTATTATTCAACGAGTCAGCCAAGCCAAAGTCACTGTCGATGGCGTTGATATTGGCATTATCAATCAAGGCATCATGGCCTTGTTAGCCGTCGAACGAAATGACACCGAACAACAAGCCGACCGTTTGTTAGAGCGGATATTGAACTACCGTATCTTTGCTGACGACAATGACAAAATGAATTTGAGTTTGCGTGATATTCAAGGTGGCTTACTGATTGTCCCGCAATTTACTTTGGCCGCCGATACCGAAAAAGGCAATCGTCCCAGTTTTGGCCCTTCCGCTCCCCCTGAACAAGGCTTAGCGCTATTTAATTATGTTCAACAACAAGCGCTTAAAATCTATCCCGGCTGTCAATTTGGTCAATTCGGCGCTGATATGCAAGTGGCATTGATTAACGATGGGCCAATAACCTTTACCCTACGCTGTCAGAATAAAGCCTAACTTAGTAGCAGCTGATTGGGTGCAAGCTTCTTGCTAATAACAATATTCATGGAATCATCAAAAGCATTGATAATCAATCAATTACAAAATCGCAAAAATTAAACTGTGTTATTTAACACAGTTTAATTTGCGGAAATTAGATAAGCTTATAGAATGAAGTCATTATCAATCTGGCTAAGAGGTGCCCTATGAAAATTCAACACTTATTACTTACTTTAACATTGCCAGCGGTTTTGGCATTAACCGGTTGCGAAACTACGCCAACCACCGCAGTCGCTGCTGAACCAGCGGTTGTCGCGCCTGCAGCAGCCCCAGTAGCTAATGTTGCCCCTGTCGCCACACCGGTTGCCCCAGTTAGCCCCGAACATTGTGATAAACATAAAGCCGAAGCTGCAGCCCACGATTGCATAAAACATTGCGCTAAACACAAAGGCAAAAAAGACAAAGCTTGCATCGAACATTGCAAAGCCCCTGCTGCCAATCACGATTGCAGCAAACATTGTGCAGAACACCCAGGCGCTAAAGACCAAGCCTGTGCTCAACATTGCTCACAACATGCTGATGCCAAAGCCCATGAATGCGGTACAGAGCATTGCGCTCACCACGAAGCCGCTGCTGCTAAAAGCTGCGACAAATCACATTGTGCCCATCACAAAGGCGCAGCTGCTCACGAATGTGGCGCCGCTCATTGTGAAAAACACGGCGGTTCAATGTCAGATTGCTGTGGTTCAGAACACAAATGCGACAAATAAGCTGTTTCGCTTAGCTTAAAATGATGCTTGATAGCCTTCAAAGGCTATCAAGCTCACCATCACCAAGGCAATAAACTGCCGTCATACTTTACAAAACTGCCCGACTGCTCAAATTGAAAAGCTTCAATTTGCTGACGCATTCCGCTCACACTTTCTTCGACATCAATCAAACCGTTTTTACCACCCATATCCGTTCTAACCCAACCTGGATGCAAAATTAACACGCCCAGTTGACGCGGTTTAACATCTATCGACAAGCTCTTCATCACCGCATTTAAACCGGCTTTACTACTGCGATAAAGCAAACTGCCGCCGCTGCCATTATCGCTAATGCTGCCCATCAAACTACTAATCACGACCACTAACTTATCAGCACCCTGCTCTAGCTGGCTCAAAAAAGCTTCAGTGACTTTCACTGGCGCCATGGTGTTGACGGTTAAGGTTTGTTGCCAAGTTTGATAATCCAAATGGCCAAAACCTTTGCCAGCTGCATCACCATAAACCCCAGCGTTATTGATTAACACATCAATCGTTTGGCCAGCTAATTGTTTGGATAAGGCATCAATCTGAGCGAAATCTGCAACATCCAAGGCTTCAACTTGAATCTGCGGATATTGCTTAGCCAAATCTTTCAATTCAGAAGCTGAATCAGGTTGGCGACAAGCGGCAATCACCTGCCAATTCGCTACCGCATATTGACGAGCAAACTCTAAACCTAAGCCACGATTTGCGCCGGTAATCAAAACAGTTTTCAAAATAAAATCTCCATGAAATATAAATTAAATCATTATCTTATAAGACTTACTTAAAGTAGCTTGCAGAACATTGTTAATGTTGATTAAAGCAATTTATTAAGAGTTCCCCGTGAAACAAAATCAGCCACCACCGCCTTTTTTGACCATCATTCCCCGTGATGGGTTGTAGCCAACAATCGCTGCACTCATGAAAATCAAGAATGCCACTGCGGTAAACAGCAACGCTTGTAAATTCAGTTGTTCATATAGTGCAAAGCGAATCAATTCGACTGCTTGCGAAAATGGGTTGTACTGCGCCAATGTGAATAACATTTCACTGGATTCTTTAATTTTCCATAACGGATACAAGGCGGTAGACATGAAAAATAACGGGAAAATCACAAAATTCATTACCCCAGCAAAATTCTCTAACTGCTTGATAAATGACGATAAAAGCAATCCCAAAGCACCCAGCATCATGCCAGACAATAGCAAAGCCGGCAAAATCCACACATAGCCCATCAACGGTGCTTGAATGTCATACAACCAAGCAATCCCCAAAAATGCATAGGCTTGTAAAACCGATACTGCAGTGCCAGCAATTAATTTACTGCACAGCAAAAACCAACGCGGTAAAGGACAGACCATTAACATCCGCAT
>CAMCSF010000031.1 GCA_945877625.1 Methylomonas koyamae
AACTAAAATCCAGAACCAAAGGTAAATTGGAAGGCTTGAGTTCTGTCGGTGCTTTCCGAGTTTAAAGGTTGAGCAACACTGACGGCGAGTGCGCCGAAAGGTGATAACCATTCACCGGATAAGCCAGCTGAATAGCGGAAATATTCACGTAAATCGCTGCTGCTTAGACCGGTTGCTAAAGTACCCGCGTCAAGGAAAGTACCCACCCTAACCGATTTCATTTCGCTTAAGAATGGTACAGGGAAAAATAATTCAGCTTTGGCGATAGCTTTAGTTGAGCCGCCAAATGGTCGGTAGTAATTGTTACCGTAAGTGTTGCTACCAGTGGTGTCATCTCTTGGGCCAAGGGTGTTTTGCATGAAGCCACGCACGTCGCCTGTACCACCCGCGTAATAGTTTTCGAAGAATGGTAATTCGGATGTGCTGCCATAGCCACCGCCATGCGCCACTTCGCCTAATAAGCGGAAAGTAAAGTCATTGGAAAGTGGGAAGAAATGTTGGTGTTTATAACCGACTTTGTAGTATTGCAAATCGCCAAATGGCACCGTGATTAAACCGGATAGACGCTGTTGGCCGCCTTTAGTAGAGAATGTGGCTCGGTCAAGCGTGTCGTGAGTCCAGCCTGCTGAAGTGGATAATGTTGTGAAAGTTGCACTCGCTCCATCGCTTGGTGCTGTGCCATCAAAGGTCGAATTGTAATCTTGACCGTTGTAGAAAAGAATTTTGTTCTTCACTCTATTCGACGAAATCGTGGTCGACTCAACGCCTGTTGATTTCAAATCAATATCAAAACCAATTCGATCAAATTCATTCAACGGAATACCAAAGTTAATCCCGGCATTAGCGACATTGGTGTTGTAACTGGCTAAGTTCGCAGCATAGGCATTACGCTTGGTATAACCCAAGTTGTAACCCAAGGCGACGCCGTCCAAAGTGTAATAAGGATCAGTAAAGCCCAAGTTGTAACGGGTTAAGATTTGGCTGTTGTTAAACGCAAAATCCAAGCGTTTACCAGTACCGAAAATATTATCTTGTGAAACGTTGGCGTTAAAAATGATCCCTTGTACCTGAGAATAACCGACACCCGCCTGTAAATTACCCGAGGCTTTTTCTTTGATGGTGTAGTTAACGTCAATCTGATCAGCAGTGCCAACAACCGGCGGTGTTTCAACGCCGACTTCTTCAAAATAGCCTAAACGATCAAGACGCACTTTTGAGCGCTCGATTTTACTGCTGGCTGCCCAACTGGATTCCATTTGTCGCATTTCACGACGAATCACTTCGTCACGGGTTTTGGTATTGCCTTTCACATTAATTCTGCGCACATAAACTCGTTTGCCTGGATCGACAAAGAAAGTCATCGCAACCGTTTTATTGGCTTCATTAATCTCAGGCACCATGTTGACATTGGCGAAGGTGTAACCTTCATCGCCAAGGCGGTCAGAAATGGCTTTTGAGGTTTCAGTGGCATTTTTGCGCGAGAAAATTTCGCCGGGACCGACTTTAACTAATTTCACCAAGTCTTCGGGTGGCACAATTAATTCGCCGGTTAGCTTAACCTTTTCCAAGTTATAAACATCGCCTTCTTTGACATTGATGGTGATGTAAATTTCTTTTTTATCCGCAGTGATATCAACCTGAGTCGATTCGATTGAGAAATTGATGTAACCACGATCAAGATAATACGAGCGTAGTTTTTCAAGGTCAGCTTGTAGCTTTTGTTTGGAGTATTGATCGTCTTTGGAATAAAACGATAAGAAATTGGTGGTGCTTAATTCAAACTCTTTTTTAATTTTGTCGGCTTCAAATGCTGTGTTGCCGACAATATTGATTTGTTTGATTTTGGCGACTTTACCTTCGGAAATCTGGATATTAATCCCAACCCGATTACGGGTTAACTCCGACACTTCGGTTTTGATTTTTAGGCCGTATTTACCGTGACTGAAGTATTGGCGGCGCAATTCTTGCTCCACTTTATCAAGCACTTGTTTGTTATAAACTTTACCTTCGGCAAGGCCGATTTTCTTTAATGCTTCAGTGAGATCTTCTTTTTTGATGTCTTTATTGCCTTCAATAACCACCTTGGCAACCGAAGGTCGTTCGACGACATTAATCACTAAAACACCGCCTTCGCGTTCTAAGGTAATGTCTTTAAAAAAGCCGGTGTTAAATAAAGCTCTTACCGCTTCGGCTTGTTTTTCTTCTGCGAAGCGTTCGCCAATGTTAACAGGAAGGTAGTTGTAGACGGTACCAGCGGAGATACGCTGTAGGCCTCTAACTTGAATGTCTTCGACGATAAAGCTGCTGGCTTGGGCAAATCTACTTGCCAGCATACCCATCAATAATATTTGAAAAAGCGGTTTCTTCTTCACTGACTCAACCAAGGAAAATTAACGCCGCGATTGTATCACGGGCGAGGTGATTTCAAGATAATTGGATAGACAATTCATCACTTTCAGTTGTTTTTGTTATCAATCGAAGCAATCTGAACGCAAATTATAGTAAGCCGATTGAGTATAAATCGCCTCAAGTGCTAATGAACTGGCATCGGTTTTTTGACTGACACCGCCAGCGGATTTAACTGCAGTAATGCTGTTTTCAGCATTAATCTGATAGCCATTTGCAATTGAAATCCCATGATTAGGGCTTATCAAGCTATAACAAGTATTCAACCAATTGGCTGGCGAAATGCTTTGTTGATTCAATAAGCTCACAATTGCCAAGGCACAGACTTTGGCTTCTGAATTGGCCGCAAAAGCTGATTTAGGTATTGGCGCATAATGTCCGGCATCGCCGATAACATGAATAAACGGCACAAGGCTGGATTCAGCACTGATTGGCTGAACTGGACACCAAGCGCTGTTATTTCCTAAACCGCTTTCAAGCGCAATTTTGCCAGCAGTTTGCGGGGGAATGATGTTCAACACATCACCTCGAAAGCGATCACCAAATTCAGTCGTCAAGGTTTGGGTTTTTGCATCCAAATTCAGCAGCGGGTTATCGGCCAAGCTAATCCATTCAATCAGGCTATTCGCACTGCCATAGCCATAATGCTGTTTCCAACCTGCTTCAAACAAAGCCTGTTTAGAAAAACTGCGTTTAGGATCGAGAATAATGATTTTTGCGCGTGGTTTATGCTGTTTTAGCCAATAAGCCATCATGCTGGCGCGTTCATAAGGCCCCGGCGGGCAGCGATACGGGTCAAGTGGCGGGCAAATCAACACCGTACCGTTGTCCGGCATTGCTTGCAGTTGCTGATTTAATAATTCAGTTTGTGGACCCGCTTGCCAAGCGTGTGGAAAGCGTTGACTTAATTCTTGATTGAAACCGGGCAGGGTATCCCAACCAAAATCGATGCCGGGCGATAACACCAAGCGATCATAGCTGATTGATTGTTGGCTAGAGAGCTTGACGCTGCGTTGTTCTGAGTTGATTTGAACAACCCTGTCACACACCACCTCAATTCCGTGATTTTTTAATTGTTTGTAATCAACGCTTAATTGTTCCAGCGTGGTTAATCCGGCAAATAGCCAATTACTGGCAGGGCAGGTGATGTATTTGGCTTTAGGTTCGATTAAGGTGACGCGAATGTTCGGATCAAAATAACGAATGTATTTTGCCGCTGTTGCACCGCCGAAACCGCCTCCAACCACCACGACATGCGCTTTGCTGGCTGCCTTGCCTAACAGCGGCTGGCAACCGTTGAGCAAAGCTAAACTGGAAGTCGCACTGGTTTTTAAAAAATCGCGTCTTGAAAAGCTTGCCATGACTACTGCTGACTTAAATAAGCCGCTACCGCACTAATTTCCGCATCGCTATAAGCTTTGGCGATGCGTGGCATCAAGGTGGCATTGGTTTTGTCGTATTTAAAATCCAACATCGCTTGTTGTAAGCGCTGTTGGCTGTAGTCGCTTAACGAGGGAATCGCTGAATTAGCGGCTGGTTTACGGTTGTGACAATTGAAGCAATTAAGGGCAATGCTTTGCCCACTCAGTTCAGCATGACTGTTGACACTCACTAAGCCTAAAATCAGCAACAACCGGCGTTTCATTTTGCCGCTAACTGTAATTTCTGCCGGAAAGTTTCGTACATCAACACGCCGGCTGCCACCGAGACATTCAAGCTTTCAACTTGTCCCGCCATCGGGATTTTCACTAAAAAGTCGCAATGTTGACGGGTTAAATGACGCATCCCGCTACCTTCAGCGCCCATTACAATCGCCAACGGCATATCGAGTTTCATATCAAACACGGTTTGTTCGGCTTCACCGGCTGCGCCCATAATCCAGATGTTTTGCTCTTTTAGCCAACGCAAAACCCGCGCTAAATTAGTCACTTGATAAACCGGCACCGTTTCCGCAGCGCCACTAGCAACTTTGCAAACTGTCGGCGTAATGCTAGCGGCATTGTCTTTGGTGACAATAATGCCATGTGCGCCCACCGCATCAGCGGTACGCAAACAGGCACCGAGATTATGCGGGTCTTGTACTTGATCCAAGATTAGATAAAACGCGGTTGTTTCTAAATTTTCGACATCGTGTTTTAACTGGTCTTCGCTCCGCATTGCTGGTAATTCAACGGCGGCGACAATGCCTTGATGGTTTTTGCCATCGGCCATTTTATCCAGCTTTTTGCGATCAACTTTTTCAGGCTTAATGCCAATCGCGATTAAGTCATTAATCACTTGGCTTAAGCGTGCATCTTGGCGTTGGCCATCAATCCAAGCTTTTTGGATTTTTTGTGCGGAATAGTCCAACGCCGCTTGAACGGCGTGGATTCCAAATAATTGTGTGGTGCTCATGATTTACGTGGTTTTTTGGCTTTGGCTTTTTTAGCCGGTTTTTTGGATTTTGGTTTAGCTTTGCTTTTCGCTTTAGGCTCGTCGGCTTTTTTAGCGCGTGGCTTGGCTTTTGCGACTGGTTTAGTGGCTTTTTTAGCCGATTCAAGTAATTCAAAATCGATTTTCTTATCGTCTAAATTGACCCGCACCACTTTGATTTTGACACTATCGCCCAAGCGATAACGAACCCCAGTGCGTTCACCATATAAACGATGGCTGGCCGCATCAAACAGGAAGTAATCCTGACGCAAAGACGCGATATGCACCAAGCCTTCAACATAAATCGACTGCAATTCGACGAAAAAGCCAAAGCTGGTAACAGCGGAAATAATGCCGGTAAATTCTTCACCGATTTTATCCATCATGTATTCGCATTTCAGCCAGCTAGTGACATCGCGGGTTGCTTCATCAGCACGACGTTCGTTGGCCGAGCAATGTTCACCCAGCGTGACCATGTCATTAGGCGAGTAACGGAAGGAACTGGCATTGCCACCGCGCAAGCTATGACGAATCGCCCGATGCACCAGCAAATCAGGATAGCGGCGAATCGGCGAGGTAAAGTGGGCATAGGCTTCAAGCGCTAAACCAAAATGGCCTTTAGTATCGGGGCTATACACCGCTTGCGACATCGAGCGTAACAATACGGTTTGGATTAAATGGGCATCGGGGCGATCTTTGACCGATTCCAATAAATGCATGTAATCCAGCGGATGCGGCTGGTCGCCACCGCCCAAATGTAAGCCTAATTCACCTAAAAAGGTTCTTAGGGTTAACAGTTTTTCAATCCCCGGGCCGTCATGGATACGCAGTAAACGCGGAATTTTTTTGCGATTTAAAAACTTAGCCGCCGCATTGTTGGCGGTGATCATAAATTCTTCAATCAGCTTGTGGGCGTCGTTACGCACTACCGGCACAATCTGCTCAATTTTCCGATTTTCGCCAAATACAATCTTGGTTTCTTGAGTATCAAAATCCATTGCCCCACGCACTTCACGTTGGCGACGCATGGTCTGATACAAACGATACATGGTGGTTAAATGCGGCATCAATTCGGCATATTGATTGATCAGTGTTTGATCACCGTCCACCAGCATTTTTGCCACTTGGGTGTAAGTTAAACGGGCATGAGAACGCATCACCGCTTCAAAGAATCGCGAGCGAGTGACAAGGCCTTCATCGTTGACCAATAGCTCGCAGACCATACATAAACGGTCAACGTGTGGATTTAGCGAACATAAACCGTTCGACAAAATCTCTGGCAACATCGGAATCACTTTTTCAGGAAAGTAAACCGAGGTACTACGGCTTTGCGCTTCGGTATCTAAAGCAGTATCGACATGCACGTAGTGAGACACATCGGCAATCGCTACCAATAGCTTCCAGCCTTTCGCGGTTTTTTGCGCGTAGACCGCATCATCAAAATCGCGAGCATCTTCGCCATCGATAGTCACCAACGGTAAATGGCGAATGTCTTCACGACCTTGTTTAGCGGCTTCCGGTACTTCTGGTGTTAATGATTTGATTTCATTCAGCAATGTCGCCGGCCAAACATTCGGCAGTTCGTAAGAACGAATCGCCATTTCGATTTCCATGCCGGGTGCCATGTGCATGCCCAAAACTTCGGTCACGCGGCCTAGCGGTTGGCAATGTTGGGTCGGTTGCTGAACAATTTCAACCACCACAATTTGACCTTTTTTCGCGCCGCCGGTGTCTTCAGAAGCGATTAAGACTTCCTTAGCCATTTTTTTATTGTCGGGCATCACATAAGCGACTTTGCCTTCGACAAAAAAGCGGCCTACCACTTGATGGGTGTTGCGTTCGAGAATTTCGACTACTGTGGCTTCGCGGCGGCCTTTACGGTCGATGCCAGAAACTCGCACTTTGGCGCGGTCGTTGTGCATTAAGGCTTTCATTTCGCGTGGCGAGATGAATAAATCTTCGCTGCCGTCATCGGGTTTTAGAAAGCCAAAGCCTTCAGGGTGGCCTAAAACTCGACCGCTAATACTGTTATGGTTTTCGGATAAGCAATATTTTTGACGACGGTTAAACAATACTTGTCCATCGCGTTCCATCGCCCGCAAGCGGCGGCGTAGCGCTTCTAAATCGTCGGCAGATTCCAAGGCAAATTGTTGGGCGATTTGTTGCCGTCTTAAGGGTTTGCCGCTTTCTTGAATTAATTGCAAAATCAATTCGCGGCTAGGAATTGGGTTTTCATATTTTTCAGCTTCGCGCTGAGCGTGAGGATCTTCGAGGGTTTTGAAATCAGTTTCCTGATCGTTGTTTGATGTCATTGATGATTTTTTAAAGTTTTGGCTGCGTCAGGATGATTAACATCCAACAGCAATAAGAATGATAGGAAGTGAGTATGGCGTTTAGGGATTTGATTAAACGCCATGTTGTTCATCTAAAGGTAGGTTTAATAAGTTATCGACGTGAAATGGTTAGCGCCCCAATCGTGACGCCAATATCAACACCTCGACCGTTACCGGATAAGGCCAAAGAAATTTCGCCTCGGGTTAAAACCTGTGCGTCGACTGATTTAGTCGCACCAGCGTGGCCCTCAAACGCAGCGTAACTGCCATAAATTTCGTTAAGGTTTCTAACTTCAGAAAATACGCCGGTGCCCTGAATTTCTGATTTGCCCAGTGTAAAACCCACGCTTTTTGACGCTAAAGCCACTTGAGCGCGTTCGCCATTGCTACAGCTAATGTTGCCGATACCGTCATACTGTTTATAGATAAACGAAAAGCCGCTCAAGTTATAGGTCATCGTGCAGCTGGTTAGCGATTCAGCTGAAGCCGATTGTGGCGCGAACCAGCTGACAATCGCTAAGCTAACAATTGATAAATAACGGAAAAACTGGCGGTTCATTGTTTTCTCCCTGATGACAAATTCGATAATGCTAAACAGTTTAACTGCTGAGATTTGATTTAGTCACGATTATAGTACAAACCGATTAAGGGCTTGCATTTAGCGACAACACCGAGATGATTTTCAGCTGTGTTCAGTTCGGTAGCTAAAATATAAATGTTATCCCGATTCACTTGGCATTTTTCAATCAAATACTTAGCGATGTTGTTGGCTCGGCTGACGGCTAAATCGTTTAGACGCTGTGGCTCCGGCGGCATTGCTGATTCCAGCTTTTGGCGGGCAAGCACATAAAAATCGGCAGTCGGTTGGCTTTTGAGTTTTGGGGTTCCGAATAAAGACACTTCGACGGGTTCTAAAGGAAACACTTCTTTAAAGAATTTAACCATTAAGCGTTTGTATTCGGATTCTGATAATTCAATGTATTCCGAGCGAATTTTTTGACCTTGATCGCGCAATTCACCGGATTTCATTTTGCGAAAAATCTCCAAAATCGAATCAAAACGAATTGCCGACCAATCTTGGTCTTGAAAAGCCACGCCTTTTATTTCGATGTTTAACTCGGCTTTGGTATTCAAGGCTTTACCCAGTTGCTCAAGTTTGCTGATTTCCTCAGCGTTTAATTCACTGCTACCGGCTAAAAATTTAACCGAGCTGTAATCACGATCTTGTTCCAGCAGCGAGCCTAAGGCAGTGAAAGGTGAGGCGGCGACTTTGGTAATCAGATTGCTAAAGGCATCGGCAATAAACGATTCAAAACTAAAGTGCGGATCATTCAAGCTGCCGGAAACCGGAAAATCCAAATTGATTTTGCCGCTACTATCTTTTAATAACGCAATCGCTAAATGAATCGGTAAAGAGCTGGCCTGAGGATTGGCAACGTGATCGCCTAAAGCCAATTGGTCGATATAAATTTTATTTTGTGCTTGTAATTCGCCTTTTTTAATCGTGTATTTTAAATCTAAAGCCATTTGGCCTTTTTCAATAGTGTAGCCAGCAAACTCAGCCATATACGGTGTAATTAATGGCAAAGGCATATGGGTAAAGCTTAGGGTAATATCCGAATCGCCATTGTTAAGCTGATAATCACCTTTAATATTCACCAAAGCCAAATCAAACACCTTGCCTTGTAAAACTAATTTTGCTGGTTTTTGTTGGTTAGAAGAAATACCGTCGATTGAGCCATTTAAAGCTTTAATTTCAGTGACAAAAGGTAATAATAATGAATAGTCAGCAAAATCAGAATGACCTTGTTTTAATTCTATTTGGCCAATATTAACCAACATTGGCGCCGATTCGGTGTTATCGATGTTGTTGGCTTGTGGAATAATCAGTTCGCTGATGTTGGTCTTGTGATCTTTTTTAATGGTTAATCTCAGGTAAGGCTGATCAAAGATGACTTTGTCGAGATTAAGTGTTTGTTTTTCTAAATCAAAATTAATTTTCTGTAACTGCAAATCAGACCATTTCAATAAATCTTTATTTTTGATTTTGTCTCGGGTGATTAAATTGGCTAAATTTGCATCACCGTTAAAATTAAGCTGTAAAGTTTCTCCTGAATTAATTTCAAGATTACCTCGGCCATTGAATTCACCATCGACTAATTCCAGATTAATGTAGCGATCCAGATAGGTTTGAAAACTATGAAGTTTTAGCTCTTTAATATCGGTGCTCAAGCTGGCTTTAAATGGCGATGCACTGATATTGCCGTTGATGGCGATGGTTGCTGATTGGTTAAGCAAGGTGCTTAATTGCAGTGGAAAACTTTGTCCGGCTTGATTACTCAGTTTATTGATATTTAAATTAAGCTTGCTTAAATCGGCAATTGGTTTGTTCTGTGCCTGTTCGCTTAGCAGTAAGCGATAGTTGTTGAGTGTTAATTGTCCGAGTTGAATTTGCCAAGGCTTTTCTGGCGCAGATGGCGTAGCGGGTGAATTAACCGGCGGCTCAGATTTAAACAGTTGTTGATAGTTGATTTGGCCATCAGCGTCTAACCAAGTTTTAAGCTCGCCGTTGTTGCTGTTGATGCTTTTAATATTGACTTGTTGTTGATCGCTGTTGAATTTGATGTTGTTGATTTTTAGCTCAGGAATAGTCAGTAATTCGCGCTGATTATCAGATTGGTTAACACGGAGTTGCTTGATTTCGATATTGCCATTGTCGCTAGAGAAACTGAATTTGCCTTGATGATCATTGGCTTGATAATCGGTTTGTAATGACAAGCGACCATCGCTAAATGTGACCGGCAATAATTCTTGCAAAAACAACTGCCAGATTTTATTCAGGGCAATATCGTCTAAATCCAATTTTCCACTTGAAGCCATCGGCATTAGGCTGAAATCGCCATGCCAATTGACATGGCCGCCGGAAGTCGGGTTAAAACTTAAATCAAAATGACTGTTATCTGCGGATTGGCTATTGAAATCAGTTAAAGAAAAATTGACCGGTAATAAGGTTTCGCTTTGTGCACCGTTAGCTAAAGTTTCCTGCCAACTTAAATGACCTTCCTCAATCGCTAATTGATGAATGGTTAGTTTTAATGGTGCAGAGGCTTCAGTTTGCTCGGCAGGTTTATCTTTACTCGCCAAATCACTGAAATTAAAGCGACCATTGCGGTAATGTTCGATATTTGCAATGGGCTTACGTAAATCAATCCGGTCAAATACTAAACTTTGCTGAAAAATTGAACCCCACACCGCCAAATCAATGGTCAAATTTTCAAAAGCCAGCAAGGTTTTTGGTTCGCGGTTATTAAGCGTCAACTCGTCGATGCTTAATTCAAAACTAAATGGATTGAAATTTAGGTTTTTTAATTGAGCCGAGTGGCCAGTTTGTTCCGCTACCAAAGCCGGCAATTTAGCCGTGACAATGCTGGGTAATAAATAAAAACCGCTGATGGCATATAAACCTAGCGCTGCCGATAACGCAGCGCTGATTTTTTGCGATTGACTGGCAAACACCCGCCGACTCCTCAGATTTAATGCAGTTTGTTCAAAAATTCCGCATCAATCCGGCAACCGCCCAAATCAGGGTAATCGCTTAGATTTTGTTCAAAATCTCTAAATGCAGGATGTTGAAAGGTTAAGCGGCTGATTTTGCCTTGCACCAATTCAAACTCCAGCGCGCCACCTTTTTCTTTAGGGCTGTCTGGTTTGGTATTGAACAGGAAAATGCCGATAGTTGATAAAGGTTGGCCTTGTTCTTGTGCAGGGCGAGCGCAGCTGTACGCTTCCACACCTAAACCACTAAACATAGCCGCCAATTGCGAAGCATTAACCACTACGCCTTCATCAGGAATGCTCGGCACTTGTAGCAAGGTTTCCAAGCCAAAATTACTGAGGTGATTTTGCACCAAGGTGCTGCCATTACCGGCTTTATCGTTAATTAACAACGGGTAAAGCTGGTGGGTCATTTGGTCTTTATCAGGATTCTTAATCGCCGCTAATAATTGACGAGCTGCTGATTGAACCGGGCTAATAGCGCCTTCTTTCTTTTGACGTGAATTAGTGAGCGCTTCCCAATCCTGTTGGCTATTAACCGCTAAGTGCATAGCTTTCATCGCCAAATAATCTTCATCAGCTAAACAGCCCGCAAAATCTTTGCTATGAAACTCTTCTAAGACTTTCGGGCGAATGCTGTCGGTCATCGCATGTTGCGCGGAAATATTAAAGTTTTTCCAGTCGGGCGATTTACTTAAGAAGTAATACAGTACCGCGTTACGGTCGAATTTATTAAAGCCTAAATCTTTCATCACCAATTTCAATTGCCGGCATTGGCCTTCAAGTTCGCTGTAGTTTTGCAGATTGGCTTGCAGATTAACTTTGTTGGTTTGTTCAATGAATTGTTTCAGCGACAGTTCGCCATTAGCGCCTTGCATTGGCGAACGCCACAGTTCTTCTAGCGATAAGTCATGGGCATCCGGCAAACCATCAGCGCCAGTTTTTAGTAATAAGGAACTGGTGATTTCTGGATACACATGCAATTCACCCAATAACTTGGTTTCCGAAGCCCAAGCTTTCAATCCCGCATCAATCACTTCAAACACGCCTAAACGACTGTGATTTAGATTACCACCTTCGCCATTTAAGCTGACGACTGACGGTAAAGAGTGGGTTTCCGAGCTGTATTTAGCCGATGGTGCGGCTTTGGCAATCGTTGGCGGGGT
Organism: Methylomonas koyamae; assembly: GCA_945877625.1. Lineage (GTDB taxonomy): Bacteria > Pseudomonadota > Gammaproteobacteria > Methylococcales > Methylomonadaceae > Methylomonas > Methylomonas koyamae_C. The sequence goes on from CAMCSF010000031.1 coordinate 11,873, forward strand.
TTTTTCGACCCAATTGGTGGCTACTTTTCCCAGCATTGCCACCCCTGTGCCAACGCCAGTAATGGCTAACAAATTGCTGGCCGAGTTAATATCACCGATGACTTGCGATAAATTGGTCTCGCGGCTGTGGCTGGTTAAAAAATTGTAATCAACTGAGGTATCTCTTGCCGAATCCAAACGTAACCAAGGGGTTAAATAGGCTTTTTTGGTTTCCAATTTGAAATTACATCTGCCATTGCCGGCTTGATACAAAAAACCACTGGTTTCGCGTTTAAATTTCAGTGGATCGTTTTGAACGTTGAAGACCAAGGCTGCCGATAAATCGCTGTTTTCGTACTGGCTGCCAATATCGCTACAACCCGCTTTCAAGGCATTGTCACCTTTAAACTCAAATTGCGAAACCAATTGCACATAGTAATCATCGCCAGTTATCGTGGTTTGTGATTTCAGTGGTTTTAACGTTGTGGTGTCGGTTTTAGGATAATCGACTGCAATTTGACGGTTAGTAGAGCAAGCTGGCAACAAGCCAGCGGCAAGCAAAGCAAAAGGAATCGCTAAAACAGGGCGTATCAACATGAAGTGTCCTTTAAATAACGCAAAATCAGGCTAAACCGTTAACGTTTAGCCCCATCGGAATAGAATTTTAAGAATGATAAATTGAAGCCAGTATTGTGGCTATTGTTTTATGGGACAGTTTACACGCTGTCTTGTTTAAAACGGTGAATTTGCCGACGTTGTTTTTTATTAGGCCGCCGTTCACGCTCTGAAGCCGGCATCAAGGCTTGTTGCTGTTTACGTAACTCGATTTGCTCAAGCCGTTTATTAACGCTGGCTTCATCTTCGCTATACAAGGTTGCCGCTTCTTTGGCTGGGCGGCGTTGTTTATTCAAATCGGTAACCCGAATTTCCCACTGGTTTTGATCTTTAGTAATGGTGACCACATCGCCGAGCTTCAAATCCCGACTGGGTTTGCAGCGTTGACCATTGACATGCACCTTACCGCCATTCACCGCATCGGCAGCTAAATTACGGGTTTTAAAAAACCGAGCAGCCCAAAGCCATTTATCAATACGAACATCTTCAGTGTTAGTCATACAAGCGTGTTAATCGTTAATCGAGAATGGCGTTATTGTCTGGGGAAGTGGTGGAAAAAACAAACGCTAAAAATGGATTTGAAGATATTATTTCCGCAATCAATGCTGGGAAAATTCTCGATGTATTTGAGCGTCCAGATCAAGACAGCTATCCTCAGTACGCTACTGGCAAAATCAGGTTGGAAGCTTAGTTTTTTGCTGCGTTGGACAAGGTGAAGCGCAGCGTTCGCGATTGATGCGTGTTACCACATCAAAGCGACTCTGGTTCCCACCGGCCTGTTTAGCCTGATACATCGCTTTATCGGCAAGACTGATAATGTTATCCAAGACCGATTTTGGATCCCCCGCTTCATATAAAAATACAGTCACGCCAATGCTGGCAGTACATTGAGGTTCCAGCACAAACGCCTCATCACCGACACCCATAGTGAAAGGCGTGGCAATACTTTTCAGTACTTTTTCGACAATCAGCTCAGTTCTAGCTACGGCAGCTTTTTGGTCAATGTTGAGATTGCTGATAATAATCACAAACTCATCGCCACCGTATCGAGCCACGGTATCAGTATCTCGAACAGCGCTTGTCAAACGCTCCGCCACTTCAATCAGCAACAAATCGCCAACATCATGTCCATATCGGTCGTTGATCAGCTTAAAATTATCCAAGTCGAGAAATAATAGTGAGGAATAGGTTTTATTCCGATGCCCAGCCAGGATGGTTTGATTAAATCGATCAATAAACAAACGGCGGTTAGGTAATTTAGTCAGGTGATCAAGCAGGGCTTGAGAATTAGCAACCGCCAACAACAGTCCGCTTTGATATAAGCTCTCTGCTGAGGTTTTTAATTTTTCTTCCGCGATGCCTAATAATTGCTTGTTTTTATCCAGTAATTGCTTGCCGGTATCGATTTCACGCATGGCTGCTTCATAGGCCAGAAAATCAGCGGTTTTTTGTTCGTGAGATAGCTTGAGTTGTGCCGTTGCTTGTTGAATTCGCTGGGAGTTGGCTTCGAGGCTTTTCAGGTTTTCGGCGGTTAAACTTTTCAGTGCGCTGTGAATTTGTCTGATGTTAGTGGCGCTACGTTCCAGTTCTTCGGTGGCGGCCAGTATGGGGTCGAAAAGTTGTTCAGATGACATGGTGGTAATCCTCGCTGGGCGGAAAGTATTGGCTAATATCCTTTGGCAGGATTAATAGACAATATACTTGTCGAAGACTCTTCACCGATAATGGTTTCAATTACAATTACAATTACAATTACAATTACAATTACAATTACAATTACAATTACAATTACATTTATATAAATATAATTATGTTATTTAACAAATTAGCGTTTATAGGGTGCGCTGAATAACGTAAAGCGCACCGCTCGCGATTGATGCGCTTCCTTACGTCATCTCATCAAACTGTTTAACCTCTGTTAAGCACTACAACAAAAGTGAATCGGCAATTGTGCAATTAAAACCTTGCTCGTTTGGCAAGCAAGTTAAGGCATTCCCGTTCGTCCTGAGCCTGTCGAAGGATGAACGGGAAAGCCGAGGCATCGCCAGCCATCGCCGCTCACGCTTCGACAGGCTCAGCACGAACGGCTTAAGTGGCAAGCAAGATTTATCAGTTGGCATTCCTATTTACTTTTATTTAACTACTTACTTCACCGCCACCATCTCAAAAATAATAATTTCCGCTTGATCGTCACCAATATTCTCAACCGTCATCAGCCCACCGGTTTCCCAGAAAATTTCACCGGCACTAAATACATTACTTTCGCCATTATCTTCAACTCGCAATTTACCTTTAACTACATAACGAGGGCCAGGGCCTTCGTGGGTATGGGCTGGGGTTTTGTAACCTTTGGGAAACTGCACGCGAATCACTTTTGAATCAACGCTGTTGGATGTCAGTGTCACGCGTTTTTTCAATAATAATTGGCGTGGAATTGATGCGCTGGCATGGTCGTCATTGCCAGCCAAGGCAATCGCAGGCAATAAGCTAAAAGCGCTAAGGCAAATTACAGTATTAATTAATTTTTTCATTGATAAAGTTTCCAAAAAGGTTAGCTATTAAATTATTCGTCACGCAAAATTTGTTTCGACATATTCCGATTCAGCAAGAAATAAACCACCGGAATCACCACCAACGAAAACAACGTCGAGGCGATAATGCCAAAGATAAAACTCCATGCCAATCCCGAAAAAATCGGGTCTAACACAATCATCATCGAACCCAATACCGCAGACGCAGCGGTTAAAAAAATCGGGTTCAATCGGGTGGCGCCGGCTTCGATGATAGCATCAG
>CAMCSF010000032.1 GCA_945877625.1 Methylomonas koyamae
TTGCCCAAGCGTTTGTTACAAACTTTGCTCACTGAAACCCAACTCAATATGACCCTAGCCGATTGCAGTGATAAACAACTGCAAACCATTAGCGACAATCTGCAAAATTGGACGATTAAACCCAATGGCAGCGAAGGTTATCGCACTGCCGAGGTGACTTTAGGTGGCGTTGATTGTGATGCGGTTTCCTCGAAAACCATGGAAAGTTTGCAAGTGTTTGGCTTGTATTTTGTTGGTGAAGTGTTGGATGTGTCGGGCTGGTTGGGGGGCTATAACTTTCAATGGGCTTGGGCATCGGGGTGGTGTGCTGGGCAATATGTTTAGCGATTTGGACTAAGTTGTCTTTGCTGTGGTAGATTGCAGCTACAGCTAACTGCATTCTCGCTATTATGAACATTGATTCCCAGCCCTTAGTCGATATTCCCGCTGTTTTACCTGCCAAACCCGAACCTGAGTCGGTTGCTATTGAATCTATCCAAATTCCCGAAATAAACGGTCGAAATGGCCTAGACCCCACTCGCTATGGTGATTGGGAAAACCAAGGTCGTTGCATCGATTTTTAATCTATTTTCTGAGGCTGTTTATGGCTAGGCGTCCGCTTTCCCCACATTTACAAATCTACCGATTGCCGTTAACCGGCTTAATTTCCATCAGCCATCGCATCACCGGCGTTTGTTTATCGCTCGGTTTGATCGGTGTGCTGTATTTATTAATCAGCATCGCAGCAGGTGAAGCGGCTTATCAGGCTATGCAAGCTGTGATGGGGTTTTGGTTGGCAAAGTTGGCTTATTGGGGTTTTGTGTTGGCTTTGTTTTTTCATCTTTGTCATGGCGTTAGGCATTTGTTTTGGGATGCTGGAACAGGCTTTGATCGCGCGACTTTGCATCGATTAGCGATTTATGAATTAGTGGCCACAGCGGTTTTAACCACGCTGTATTGTTTAGGAGTGAACTTATGACTTCGCCGGTTCGGGAATGGTGGCATCAGCGAATAACCGCCTTGGCTTTAATTCCGCTGACTTTTTGGTTGCTTGTTTTCCTTAACAAGGCTTTGCACATGCCTTATGCCGAAAGCCGTGAGTGGTTAGCCTCAGCCAGTAACAGCCTAGCAATTGCGGGCTGGTTAGTATTGGTTTTGTACCATGCGGCATTGGGGATTCAGGTGGTGTTGGAAGATTATGTTTCGACACTGACTTTACGCCATCGACTGATTTGGATCAGTCGCGGGCTATTTTTGGTTATCGGCTGCATCGGCATAGCGGCATTGATTTTCATCGTTTCAGGACAATAAACATGGCGGCTGCATATTCGATTATTGAGCATCAACACGATGTGGTGGTGGTGGGGGCTGGTGGTGCTGGCTTGCGTGCGACTTTTGGCATGGTGGAAAAAGGTTTAAAAACCGCTTGTATCAGCAAAGTGTTTCCGACTCGCAGTCATACGGTTGCCGCGCAAGGCGGGATTAGCGCGGCGCTGGGCAATATGGGCGAAGACGATTGGCGGTTTCATATGTATGACACCGTCAAAGGCTCGGATTGGCTGGGGGATCAAGACGCCATTGAATATATGTGCCGCGAAGCGATTCCAGCAATTATCGAGCTGGAGCATTACGGCGTACCGTTTTCGCGAACTCCCGAAGGCAAAATCTATCAACGCGCCTTTGGCGGTATGTCTACCCATTATGGCAAAGGCCAAGCTCAACGCACTTGCGCCGCTGCCGATGTCACCGGTCATGCGATTTTGCATACCTTGTATCAACAAGCCTTAAAGCATAAAGCCGAGTTTTTCGTTGAATACATCGCGCTGGATTTGATTATGCAAGACGGCGAATGCCGAGGCGTGTTGGCTTGGTGTTTGGATGATGGCTCGATCCATCTGTTTCGCGGTCATCAAATCATCTTAGCCACTGGCGGTTATGGCCGCAGTTATTTTTCCTGTACTTCGGCGCATACCGTCACTGGCGATGGCAATGGCATGGTGTTACGGGCTGGCTTGCCGTTACAAGATATGGAGTTTGTGCAATTTCATCCGACGGGGATTTACGGCTCTGGCTGCTTAATGTCGGAAGGGGCAAGAGGCGAGGGTGGTTATTTGACCAACTCGGAAGGCGAACGCTTTATGCCGCGTTACGCGCCACACGCCAAAGATTTAGCTTCCCGCGATGTGGTTAGTCGGGCGATTACCATGGAAATTAACGCTGGTCGCGGTATTGGCCCTAACAAAGATTATGTGCATTTGCATTTAGAACATCTCGATCCGGCATTGATTCATCAGCGTTTGCCGGGGATTTCGGAAACCGCGCGGATTTTTGGTGGCATTGATGTCACTAAACAACCGATTCCCGTGTTACCGACCGTGCATTACAACATGGGTGGGATTCCGACTAATTACAAAGCCGAAGTGGTGACCTTAAAAGATGGCAACCCCGATTACGTGGTACCGGGTTTGATGGCGATCGGCGAAACCGCTTGTGTGTCGGTGCATGGCGCTAATCGCTTAGGTTCTAATTCTTTGCTCGATTTAGTGGTGTTTGGTCGTGCGGCGGCGATTCGTTGTGCGGAATTGATTAAACCCAATCAGCCATTTAAACCCTTAGCTGCCGATGCCTGTGATGCGGCTTTAGCGCGTTTTGATCGGATTCGTCATGGCAATGGCAGTCGCAAGACCGCCGAGATTCGCCTCGATATGCAAATGACTATGCAAGCCAAAGCGGCTGTGTTTAGAACTGCCAGCACTTTGCAAGAAGGTGTTGAGCAAATTGCCGAGATTGCCGAGTCATTTGCTGATGTGAATGTTAGCGATAAATCCTTAATCTGGAACACCGATTTAGTCGAAACCTTGGAGCTGGATAATTTGCTGGGCCAAGCGCAAGTGACAATCAACGCGGCTGCGAATCGCCAAGAAAGTCGCGGTGCTCATGCTCGCGAAGATTTCCCCAATCGCGATGACCAAAACTGGCTCAAACACAGCTTAACTTGGCGGGACAATAATCAGGTGCAGATTGATTACCGTCCGGTACATCTGTTTACCTTAACCGATGAAGTGGATGTAGTGGCTTTGAAAGAGAGGACTTACTAATGGTCGAATTCAGTTTGCCGAAAAACTCACAACCTAAAACCGGTAAGCATTATCCGGCGCCAAGTGCCAAGCGGGTTCGCCGCGTTGAAGTTTATCGCTGGAATCCCGATAGTGACGAAAATCCGCGCATTGATAGCTATGAGATCGATTTGGACGATTGCGGGCCGATGGTGCTGGATGCGATTTTAAAAATTAAAAATCAAATCGATAGCAGTTTGGCGTTTCGTCGTTCCTGCCGCGAAGGGGTTTGCGGCTCTTGTGCGATGAATATTAACGGTAAAAACACTTTGGCTTGTACGCAAGCGATTGCTGATTATGCCGACACGATTAAAATTTTTCCTTTGCCACACATGGCGGTGGTCAAAGATTTGGTCGCCGACATGAGCCATTTTTTTGAACAATACGCTTCGATTCAACCTTGGCTAACTAATCAAACCCCAGCGCCAAGCGATGGCGAACGCTTACAAAGCCCAGAACAACGTGCCAAACTCGATGGTTTGTATGAATGCGTGTTATGCGCGTGTTGCTCGACCAGTTGCCCAAGTTATTGGTGGAATAGCGAACGCTATTTAGGACCGGCGGTGTTGTTGCAAGCGTATCGCTGGTTAGCTGATAGCCGAGATGATGCCGACCAACAGCGGCTTGAGCAATTAAACGATGCCTTTAAGCTGTATCGCTGTCACACGATTATGAATTGCACCGATACTTGCCCAAAGGGTTTGAATCCCGCCAAAGCGATTGCCGAAATCAAACAGCAATTACTGAAACATGAACGAGATTAAGCAATTACGCTGGCGTTGTCGGCGTGGTAGTTTGGAGTTGGATTTAATCTTATTGAGTTATTTGGATCATCGCTATCTGACTGCTGATCAGGCTGAACAACGAGCGTTTCAGCAATTGTTAGGCTTGGAAGATGTGGTATTGATGCGCTATTTGATGGCGGATGAGCAAGTTGTTGATCAAAGTTTATTGGCAGTGATAAATCATCTTCAAGGTTTTAATCTGTAGTTTTTGATAATCAGTTGATCTGATTACCTCTGGAAAAGTGTCCTTGGAATTTGCTGATTAACTTTTGTTTGTCATCCCGTTAGGGATCCCTTAATTTTAAAGGTATTGAATCACTTAGAGTTCAAGCGATTCCTAACGGAATGACAAAACGCAAAGTTAAAGCAATTAAACAAAGAGGTGGTTTTATAAAGTGCTATGGTTTTTCACGGTGCTAAACCAAAATAGTCATGTATAAAGCCACAGGCTTATCTTCAACATCATTGACTTTCTTAGACTTGCTTATTTCTATTGGCAGCTACATCGGAAAATGACTGAAATTTCTGGGTAATCTCAGTTAAATAACCCCCAAAAGCGCCAACGCTAACAAAACAATCAAAGCAAAACCGACCACTTGTGTGGGTACATAACCCCATTGGCGGCTATGTGACCAAACCGGCAGTACGCCAAGTAGCATTAAAAATAAGATAGTGAAGATGATAGTGGCTATGGAAAAGGTCATGTTGCGACTCCTAAAAGACTTTGAAATTGACGATTTAGTCTATGGCTAGAAACTGGCTCTGTCTGTGTTTTAGACCACATAACAAACCAGCGCGGGGTTGATCGGTGTGGTTTTGTAAGCTTGAGTAATTAAGCTTTTTGTTATGTTCGCTGACGAACAGATGAGTTGCTTGTTGATTGTTTAAGGTTACAATCAAGCACCATTAAGGTAAGCCGTGTTGGTTTAGCTTTTTACTTTGGTCGCGCTTTCTTAGCCACAGTGAGATGCCCTATGTCATTTTTAGATTCACCGATTCAAAACCGTTTATTAGCGGCTTTGCCTGAAACCGATTATCAGCGTATTGCAGCCTATCTTGAACGAGTCGAGCTGCCGCTGGGTGATGCGCTTTATGAGTCCGGTGTTAAATCCCGTTACGCGTATTTTCCAACCACCAGCATTGTTTCAATGTTGTATGTGATGAAAAACGGGGGTTCTGCGGAAATTGCTGTTGTCGGTAATGACGGCATTGTAGGGTTGGCTTTGTTTATGGGCGGTGGTTCGATGGCGAATCGGGCAGTGGTCAGAAGCGCCGGTTATGCTTATCGGATGCGGGCTGATTATTTGGCTAAAGAAATTGCTCGTTCGGGGGGGCGTCGTAGCCAAGCGTTGCAGGATTTATTGTTACGTTACAGCCAAGCCTTGATTACCCAAATGGCACAGACTGCGGTTTGTAATCGTCACCATTCAATCGATCAACAATTATGCCGTTGGTTATTGCTGACTTTAGATCGCTTGGCTTCAAATCAAATTACCATGACTCAGGAGTTAATCGCCAATATGCTGGGTGTGCGTCGTGAAGGGGTGACCGAGGCGGCGGGCAAGTTACAGCAAGCAGGCTTAATTGCCTACAGTCGTGGCCGAATTAATATTCTCGATAGACCGGGTTTGGAGGCCAGGGTTTGTGAATGTTATCAACAGGTTTGTAATGAATTTCAACGCTTGTTGCCTTATCAATCACAGCGAAGATAGGCTTAATCTTTCACTTTAAATACACGTTCAAAAGCGACGGCCGGTAGTGGCTTTGAAAACCAAAAGCCTTGGCCGTAATCGCAACCGGCTTGTTTTAACAACAGCAGCTGTTCCTCGGTTTCAATGCCTTCGGCTATCACTTTCATGCCTAGCTTGTGAGCCATTAAAATCATCGCTTCACAAATCGCCATATCGGTTGAATTAATATTGATGTTGCTGACAAAGCTACGATCAATTTTTAAATAATCAATTTGGTATTTTTTGAGATACGACAGCGACGAATAGCCGGTGCCAAAATCGTCGATGGAGATTTGCATACCAGCGGCTCTAATTGCTATTAACTTATCAGTAATTGCTTGCGTGGCGTTCAGTAATAAATTCTCAGTAATTTCGACTGTAATCGCGTTACCGGGCAAATTTAAGGCTTGCAAATGTTCCACCCAATCGCGATAGCCTAGGCTGTGGGTTTGAAACTGTATCGGTGATTTATTAACGCTGATTTGGAATTGCGGGCTGATGGTTTTTCGCCAAATAGCCGCTTGGTCGGCGACTTGTAGAAACACCCATTCGCCAATTGCTTTTATCGCCCCAGAATCTTCGGCGATTGGAATAAAGTCGATAGGATTCACCGAGCCTTTACTGGGATGTTGCCAACGGATTAAGGCTTCGGCTTTTTCAACTTTGCCGCTGCTTAATTCGACGATGGGTTGGTAAACAATACTAAATTGTTTTTCGTTAATCGCGGTACGCAAATCATTCGATAGCCGTAAACGGTTCTCGGCCAAGGTCTGCATGGCGGGGGTAAAGTAGCAAAACAGGCTACGACCTAGTTTTTTAGCGGCATACATGGCTTGGTCGGCTTTGTTGAGCAATTCATCGGCATTCTCTGAATCGTCTGGATACATGGCGATGCCAATACTGACTGAGATATAGCAGCTTTCATTTTTCAGCAAAAACGGTTTCGCCATCACTTCCAGTATCGATTGCGCCACCCGATCAACGCCGTTCGGATCATGTATATCAGCCATAATCAGCGTAAATTCATCGCCACCCGGCCTTGCTAAGGTATCCGATTCTCGGATACACATTTGGATACGTTGGGTAGCTTCTATCAACAACTCATCGCCGGCATCATGGCCTAAGGTGTCGTTGATGTATTTAAAATGATCAAGATCAAAAAACATTAAAGCCAATTGCTGTTGTTGGCGATGGGCGTTGACTAAGGCTTGTTGTAAGCGATCTTTGAACAATCGACGATTGGGTAGACCGGTTAATAAGTCGATATGAGCTTGATTGAAGATGGTTTCTTCAGCTTTTTTACGCTCGGTTATATCGATAACCGCTAATAAACAAGTGGTGCGATTGATATTGGCACTGGCTTGTATGCTGACCCAAATAGTCTTGCTATTAATGTCTAAGCTTAATTCACAGCTCTGCACACCGCTATGAACGAAGCTGTGGCCTAAAAACAGTTGGAAATCGGGTCTGTGTTTGATCGAGACCGATAAAATCAATTTCTTGCCGAGTAGCGCGGTGCGGGGTTTGCCCATTAAGGTTTCGCCGCGAAAATTAGTTTGGCGGATGCTACTGTCTGGATTGAGAATGAAATAGGCGACTGGGGCGAAATCGAATAATTCTGAGAAATGTTCTAAGGCAATTTCAGCTTGTCCTCGAGCGTCTATCAACGCTTCGTTTTGCATTTCAAGTTCTATTTGATGAACTTGTAACTCATGCACCAAACGTTTTTGATCGATTAAGGTACCCAAATAAGTATCGGGATTTTGTGCCAATTTTTTTTCGGCACGTTGTCTAAGTACATCGTTATTGACCTCTTCATTCATAGTGTTCTCTCAATTGCGCTTCTAAGAGTTTGGTTTCAGAAATATCAATAAAGGTAATCACCACGCCATCAATAATATTGTCGTGGGTACGATAGGGCATGATACGGACTTTAAACCAACGCTGATTGCTTGCCTTAATTTGTTGCTCTCTAAATATCAAGGTGCGCAGGACTTCTTCAGCGTCTTGTTGTAAATCGGGGTATTCCAATTCATTAGCAATATCGGATAACGGGCGGCCTAAATCGCTGTTAATTAATTTGAAAATATTGGTGCAATTGCTGGTAAATCGACGGATATTCAGGGCGTTGTCTAAAAATACCGTCGCGATTTCCATGCTGTTTAGCAAGTTGTTCAAATCGTTGCTGGCGCGAGATAAGTCGTCTAATTTAGTTTGTAATTGTGCGTTAACGGTTTGTAATTCTTCATTTAAAGACTGCATTTCCTCTTTAGAGGTCACCAGTTCTTCATTAGACGATTGTAATTCTTCGTTAGTCGATTGTAGTTCTTCATTGGTTGAGCGCAGTTCTTCTTGTGAAGATTGCATTTCTTCGTAAGTGGATTGCAGTTGCTCGCGGGTTCGCTGTAATTCATTCTGCAAACTTTCATACTCGACTTTATCCACTGGGCCTGACAATTTCTTGTGGCTCGGTTTAGGCGTGTCGGTGAAAATGACAATTAACATCCCGCTTAAGGCTTCGGGTTTGTTAATTAACTCGACGGTTAAATTGGCTAATTGGCTATCGCTATGGGATTCGATTTTGATGCCGTTGACCTTGACAGCCTCGGTTTGATGTTGTGCTTGTTTAATCGCTGCTGATAACTCAAATCGCAAACCTTCGCGGGCCATGGCGTGAACATTCCAATTCGCTTTACCCGCTGCTGGTTCTAAATATTTACCGGTACGGCCACTAATGAACAAAATGTCGCCGACGTTATTAACAATTACCGCCGCCGGTGTGTAGCGTTGCAATAGTAATTGTTCTGCTAACGTTTGAAAGTTACCTACGCCAGCCAACTTTAGTTCTCCTGTTTGGTTAAGTGGCAATACTTGTGAGTATTTAGTCGGAAAATCAACGCCAATTGGTATAGTGTGTGGGATTTGACGATAAATACGTGATTTATTATCAACGACTGAAAATAAATGATTGAAACCGCTAATGGTTTCGGCATTGCCTAATAGTAAAAATCCATTGTTATTCAACGTGTAATAAAATAATGGAATTAATTTATTTTGCAGTTCTTGGTTTAAGTATATAAGTAAATTCCTGCAGCATAATATATCGAGCTTGGTGAAAGGCGGGTCCATTGCGATATTTTGTGGTGCAAAAATCACCATCTCTCGAATTTCTTTATTGATTCGATAGCCATTACCATCGGCTGAAAAGAATTTTGCCAAGCGATCAGCTGATATATCGCCTTTTATGGTCTGAGGATATAAACCGCGACGAGCTATTTCAATCGCATCTTGATCAAGGTCGGTAGCGAAAATTTGTAATTTGACCGCTTTGGCTTGCTCTAAACTAGATAGAGCTTCTTTGAACACTATCGCTAACGAGTAAGCCTCTTCGCCAGTTGAACAGGCGGCAACCCAAGCGCGGACCGGTGCCTCGCCGTTGTAGTTGATTAACAATGATGTCAGTACATCGGTTTTTAAAACCTCCCAAACCGTTGGGTCGCGGAAGAATTGGGTGACACCAATTAATAGTTCTTTGAATAATAAATCTAATTCTTGATGATTATCTCTTAAATAAATGACATAGTCATTTATTGATGCAATTTTATGTAATGCCATTCGTCTTTCAATACGACGATAAATGGTATTTTTTTTGTATAAAGAGAAGTTATTGCCAGTACGTTCACGAAGCAAAATGATAATTTGTTCTAACGCACTTTGAGATTTAAGTGTTAGTTCTGGATCAATCTTACTGGGCATCCCAAATAACCGTTGGTTTAAGAAATTAACAATTTGTTTCCACATTAATTGTGGTTCAGCAATGATGTCGACGCATCCCATATTAATGGCGTTATGAGGCATAGAATCAAATTTTGCTGAATCAGGGCTTTGAACGACCGTTAAACCGCCATTTTGTTTGATAGTCGATAAACCTAGGCTACCGTCTGAACCCATCCCCGATAGAATAATACCCACTGCATGTTGCGTTTGATCTTTAGCAAGTGCAATCAAAAAATCATCAATAGGTAAGCGAAAGCCCCGCTCTGCAATGGGACTCAATAGGCGTAAATGACCATCGATAATCGATAAATCCTTGTTAGGCGGAATCACATAGACGCAGTTGGGCAATGCTTGGGCGTTGTCGGTGGCTTCTACCACTTTCATTTGAGTTCTAGTTTGTAAGATTTCGCTCAACATGGCCGGATGGGTCGGGTCCATGTGTTGAATGACCACAAAAGCGACGCCAGATTCAGGTGGCACGTAACTAAAAAATTGTTCAAGCGCTTCCAATCCACCGGCGGAAGCACCGATGCCGATGATTACTGTTGTATCAATGTTTTTTGCCAGTCGCTTTAGGATTGGGACATCTAAATTAACAGTGGATGCATCCAGTTTCTCTATCATTCAGTGTAATCCTAAGTTTTCCAATAGCTGAGAGCATAACATGAGATTTAATCAGGTTTTGCGCTGAATTAAGCACAGAAGCGCAAATACACAAATGTGCTAAAGGCGTTGATTAACTTTTCGATATCTTGATGAATTTTAAGATAAAGCATTCTGTCTAGCGGCTATCGCTGTTTGATCGACGATGTTGTTTGCTTTTGTTTCTGTAATCCAATATGAGACATCGCACATAAATTGTAAAATCCTGATTAGGTTTTTTAACAATCTAAGTTTTTCTGGATAATTATTAACTTTTACACTATTTGTTTTTTAAGTTAATATCTGTAAAGTAAGTTTTAACCAATTTGCATGTGTAAGATTGTTTTTGGAATTAATTTACCGCTATTTAAGTCACATCGTTCGCTTAGCCGAGGCTAATGGCACTTGGTTAACCATTCAATTTGAGTCAGATAGAGTAGGCACCGCCCATCAAAGCTTTTTGAAACCAAAGCTGGTTTGCGAGAAGATTCACACCCTCAATGCAAACCGGAAGGGCGGTGCCTAGTCTGTCTGGCACAACAGCATCATTGACTTTTAATTGTCATAATCTTTTATGCTTTGTTATGATTCGGTCAGTTTTAGTTGTTTATCACCTTTTGTAATCCTCTTATCACCGATGCAAATCAACCTTTTCAGCAAACTATCGATTTTGGGACTCGCTTCCAAAGGCTTTTTGCTGACTATTGGGTTGCCATTTTTGTTTTTGTTAGCCTTTTTAAGTCAACAACTGAGCAGCTTTGATGGCATCGGTTGGGTAAACGGCTTTAGTCATCCTTTAATGGGCTGGGATCATTTAGTCACCATGCTCGCGGTTGGGATTTGGGCGGCACAGTTACGCGGTCATCCAGTTTGGCAATTGCCTTTAGCGTTTGTCGCGGTAATGAGTTTGGGTGGTCTTGCTGGCGCTTCGGGCTTGGATATTCCCAGTGTCGAAGGCATTATTCTGTTGTCTTGCGCAGTGTTTAGCGTTTTGATTACTCGCAAAGTACGCTTTAGCGGCAAAATCAATGTGCTGATTGTTGCCTTCTTTGCTTTCTTTCATGGCTTTGCACATGGTCAGGAAATTTCCACCTCAGCCAGTCTGATTTCTTACACGCTCGGCTTTATGCTGGCGACATTGCTATTGCATGGCGCGGGGATTTTGGTTGCCAAGTTAGTGGTGTTAGCTGTTTCAGCGTTGTTGGGCATGGTGTTATCCAACGCCGCATTCGCTGATTTTGATCAATTAACATTCAATCATCATCAAAAGCAGGTGAGGGCGATTCAGGTTAATTTAAACCAATATGCCAGCGTTGTTGAGTCGACAAAAGCAGTCAATCCAACCCTTTCAATCACGCTAATGCCCGATCAAGCCGAATACTGGCTGCTATCGAGTCCGCCGGATAATTGGGGTGTGAATGATAGTTTTGTGCAGTGGTTTTTATCTACTGATGACAGCGATACCAATGCATGTGTTTTCAGACACTATTTTCCCGATATTAATTACACCCCAGGACAGGCTTTGTTAAGCAGTGGCGTAGGGCTTACTTCGCCGCCAGTTCGTGCTGATTTCGTTACAAACTTCGTTTATCCCTTCGCTAGTTTCGCCATTGAAAGCCTTGATTTTCAATCGGCCTTTGCCAAAACCGCTTTTGGTAATTCTGATAGCCACCCCTTGAATTCCCTGATTGCAGATGATGCCACGCATTGTCTTAGTCTAACTATTGCTTCAAATCCCAGTTTCTTTGTGCCTACGAGCTTAACTGCGCTTGTTCGCCGATCTATTCAAATAGCCAATTTTGGCGACCCATCGTTTTTGAAATTTAACCTATCCATGCTTAGTTGAGGAACAGCAATGAATGCGTATAACTATAAAATCAAACCCACGCAATTAGCGATTAGTATTGGCTTTATCTTAGGCTTAAGCAGTATCGAGTTGTTAGCTGCAACCAAAGACCAGCCGATTAACTCGATTGAACAGCCCAAAAATGCCATCAAAGTTGAAGAGTTAGAAACCATCGAGGTTGAGGAGGAAGGGCGGGCTAAAAACTTGATAGGCATGACCGGTTCTGCTTCGCAAGGCGAGGTGAGTCAAAAGCAGTTTGAATATCGACCTTTATCGCGTAACGCTGAATTAGTTGAAGTAGTGCCGGGTGCCGTTGCGACCCAACACAGCGGTTCAGGTAAAGCCAATCAGTATTATTTGCGCGGCTTCAATTTGGATCACGGTACAGACTTTACGACCTATGTCGATGGTATTCCGATGAATATGACTACTCATGCACATGGTCAGGGTTATATGGACATTAACAGCATTATTCCTGAGTTGGTTAAGAAAATTGAATATGGTAAAGGCCCGTATTACGCCGAAGTGGGTGACTTTTCGGCGGCGGGTTATAGCAAAATGTTTTCTATGGATAGCTTGCCAGAAGGGATTTTGAAATTCACCGGTGGTGAATTTGGTTATTACCGGACTTTGGTGGCTAATTCGCAGAAAGTGGGGCTAGGTGATTTTCTGTATGCGGGGGAATTTAATTTTTACGATGGGGTTTGGCAGCAACCGGAAGACTCGAAAAAGTTTAACGGTATGTTGCGTTACACCATTGATCAAGGCACTTGGGGCATGTCGGTGAATGCCAAAGGCTATACCAATAGCTGGATGGCAACCAATCAAATACCTCAGAACTTGATTGATAACGGTACTTTAGGGCTTTACGGCACTATGGACCCAACCGATGGCGGTAAAACTAATCGCTATAGTGTTTCGAGCAATCTTTGGAATCATGGCAAGGACTGGAAAAACGAAGCCAATATCTATGCGCTTTATTACGATGTGGGCTTGTTTTCTAACTTTGTTGGTAATGACCAAATTCATCAGTTCGAGCGTCGCGTCCAAACGGGGGCCGATGTTGAACACACCCGCTATCACAAATTATTAGGCTTTGAGATGGATAGCTCTTTTGGTCTGCAATTTCGTCATGATGAAATTATGGACTTAGGTTTAGATAAGACTCAAGCTAGACAACTAGTGAGTAATGTCAGTTTAGCGAATGTTGGCACAACCACAGTCGGTACGTATTTTAAAAATCAAACCCATTGGCATGACAAAGTTAGAACGGTTGCCGGTTTGCGTGGTGATTTTATTAATAACGACGTGACGATGTTAAATAGTGGTTTTACCAATACTGTCGATAATGCCTTGGTTAATGTCGCCAATTCAGGTAGTCGCGGCAAGGCCATGATTAGCCCAAAGCTGAGCTTGGTGGTTGGTCCTTGGTATGACACCGAGTATTTCGCCAATATTGGTTATGGCTATCATTCTAATGATGCACGCGGTACGACACTGCAAGTTGACCCTAACTTTAATCAGAACGGGCCACAGTTTTTAGATAGCAAAGCAGCGCGTATTAGTCCTGCGGCTTGGTCGCGTGGTGGTGAAGCAGGGATTCGCAGTAATTTTGTACCAGGTCTAAATAGCACTTTTGCGATTTGGTGGTTGGAGTCTAGCCAAGAATTAGTGTTTACAGGTGATGCGGGTACGACTGAAGTGAATGGTAAATCGCATCGTTACGGTATTGAGTGGACCAACTATTACAAACCCACCGATTGGTTAACCTTAGATGCGGATTATGCTTTAACTACTGCTCGTTATGCTGAAAACAATGCATTTGTTCCTAATTCAGTAGGACGGGTTGTTAGTACCGGGGCAACATTTGTAGCACCGAATGGATTATTTAGCACCGTGCGCTTCCGTCATTTTGGCGTGGTGCCATTGGACGAACAAGGTACGTTTTGGTCGGGTGATACCAATATCGTCAACATCGGCGCTGGTTACAAACAAAAACAATATAAATTGGAAGTCGATGTATTTAATATCTTAGGCTCGCAAAGTAATGATATTGCATACGCTTATGATTATTCCTATGCAGGACAATCTAACTATGGTGTGATGAAACACCCCGTTGAACCCAGAATGGTGCGTGGTACTATTACCGTCAATTTTTAAGCAAGCCTAACGCTAATATCAGGAGGCCGTATGAGAGTATTAATAATCGCAATCCTCAGTATTGCTAGTTCTTTTGCGGCCCAAGCGGCGCCAAGAATCGATTTCCAAGCCGGTGATCAGGTGTTAACCAATTGCCGTGACATTTACACCAAAGGCTCGGTGATTGCTAAAGTCGATGATGGTTACACGGTCAAATTTCCCAAAGGCAGCGGTCCGATTCAATGCCCGCCATTCCGTTGGCATAACCAATTTGTTTTACCGTTTCAATCAGTGTCGGAATACCAATTGCAGTTTTTAGGTGGTTTTAAAAAGCCATTACTGTTTAAAGTCGGCGAGACAGTCACCTTCCGCTTTGAAACCGATAAGCGCGTGGTCGCTAATCAACCGACGGTCGATATTGATGCGCAAATTACCGACATTAGTAGTAATGGTGCCATTCAGGTAAAACTTTTAAGCACTAGCCTTGAAGCCGGCGCGACGTTTTGGCAGTGGGTTGGCGGCAATTATGTCGATTTACGCCATAAGTCATTGCAGTTTGAACGGGATAAACGCGCGAAATAAATAATGATTTTGAGGTGGTTGGCACCACCTCTATCGCGTTTACTTACTATTGGGAAAATAAAAAGAGACAACCAATGTGACAAGCGGTAATGCGCCGATTTTTATAAACTCAAATACATCTGATACCCCTTTGTTATCTGGGTACACGCCATGAGCTATAAACACCGCCACACAGAGCAAAATCAGCCAAAATAAAACCTGTTTAGCAAAAGACAATCTCGCATTTTCATCAAGAGTGACTTTGCTATCTTGCTCAAAAACCTCAGATAGTTTTATATCTTGTTGATCACTCATTTACACACCAATGATTCGACCAACTGCTTCAAGACCATGATCAGCGGTTTCTCTTACTATGCCTAGTGAAAAGCCCCCTGTTTTTTGTTCTTCTTTATCGGCTACAGCAAGTAATGCAAACGCTCTTCTCATCGCCTCGGCTTTAGTAATGCCTTTTCGTTTTGAAATTTCGGTTAATTTCTCGTCAATTTCATTGGAAAGATCAAGTGTTAATCTAACAGTACCTTTTGCCATCATTTTTCTCCCTGTTTTTGATGTGATTTTACTGCATTTTGCATTAAAAATAACCTAATAGCCTTTAGTTGGGTCGCAATTCTCGTTTTTGCCGACGCTCCGCCCATTGATGT
>CAMCSF010000033.1 GCA_945877625.1 Methylomonas koyamae
CCGACTGCGTACAGCCCTGGAATATCAGTGCGGGCATTGCTGTCAGTTAATACACCGCCGCAGGTGTAATGGGCGGCAGGTACGACCGGAATCGGTTGTTGGCTAATGTCGATATCCAGCTCCAAACATTGCATATAAATGGTTGGAAAGTGTTTTTGGATAAAGTCGCGGGATTTATGGCTGATGTCCAAATACACGCAATCGATGCCATGTTTTTTGATTTCGCTATCAATCGCGCGGGCAACGATGTCGCGCGGGGCTAATTCCATTCGCTCATCGTAGCGACGCATGAAGCGTTCGCCATCCGGCAAAATTAAATGTCCACCTTCACCGCGTACTGCTTCACTGATTAAAAAGGAACGAGCGCTGGGATGATAGAGGCAGGTCGGGTGGAATTGCATGAATTCCATGTTACTGACTCGGCAGCCAGCACGCCATGCCAAGGCAATGCCATCGCCAGAGGAGCTGTGTGGATTGGTGGAATATAAATACACTTTATTCGCGCCGCCGGTGGCTAACACAACGATTTTGGCAGCAATGGCTTGGATTTTGCCGGTTTTAATGTTTAAAACATAAGCGCCTTTTATTCGTTGTTCGCAATCACCGAGTTTTTCAGCGGTGATTAATTCCACGACATTGTGGAATTCGAGCAGACTAATGTTCGGATGAGCTTTGGCGCGGTCAATTAAGGATAAAGACACTGCTTTGCCGGTGGCATCGTCGGTGTGAACGATGCGGCGATGGGAATGGCCGCCTTCACGATTAAGATGCAGTTGTTTGCCATTAGCCGTATGTTCTTCGGTGAAATTAACCCCTTGTAAGCGCAACCATTCAATGCTGTTTCGGCCTTGTTCCACGGTTAAACGGACAATGTCGGCGTCACATAATCCGGCGCCGGCAATTAAGGTGTCTTCAATATGTGATTGGATCGAGTCATGCTGATCGTCAAATACCGCAGAAATACCACCTTGGGCGTAAAAGGTGCTGCATTCGGTTAATTCGAATTTGGAAAGCACTGCGACTTTGTAAGTGTCGGCCAGATGCAAGGCTAAGCTCAGTCCTGCGCCACCGCTGCCAGCAATCAGAATGTCGTAATAAGCCTGTGATGAGTTGTTTGAATTATTATTGCTCAAGGTAAGGTTCTGACTAATCAATAAAGGTTTTAAAAATCATAACGTGTTTTGCCGATATGGTAATTTTTTTTGTATTGCTAGAACTAATGCGGTTTAATTCTGTCCATTCTATTATCAGTACTAGTTTAGTGAACGAACACAACAATAGCGAACAATTGGATCAAGATTTAGTCCTGCGTGTACAGCGAGGTGATAAGTCCGCATTCGATTTGTTGGTGATTAAATATCAGCATCGGATTGTCCATTTGGTGAATCGCTATGTCAAAGACCCTAGCGAGGCACAGGACGTGGCTCAAGATAGCTTTATTAAAGCTTACCGTGCTTTGCCAGATTTTAGAGGCGATAGCGCTTTTTATACTTGGTTGTATCGGATTGCGATTAATACCGCTAAAAATTATTTGCTGGCGCGTAATCGACGCTTTATGGATTACGAGTTGGAGCTTGAGGATGCCGAACATGTTGAAAACGCTTTGCAACTAAGAAACTTGGATACACCCGAAAATTTGTTAATGAATGAACAAATCATGTCGGTGATTCAAACCGCGATAGACAAACTGCCGGAAGAAATGCGGATTGCGATTACCTTAAGAGAATTTGAAGGTATGAGTTACGAGGAAATAGCCGAGGCGATGGATTGTCCGATTGGTACTGTGCGTTCACGGATTTTTAGAGCTCGTGAAGCAATTGATGAAAAATTACTGCCATTGCTCAATTAAAGGTGTTTTTGATGCAAGACAAACTGAATGAAAAACTGTCACTATTGCTCGATGATGAATTAGAGAGTCAGCAAGCGTTGAATTTAATCAGCCAAATAAAAACTGATGCCGATTTACAAGGCAAATTTGAACGTTATCAATTGATTAGCCAAGCCATTAAAAAACAAGATGCTTATCCATTGGATGAGGGGTTTGTCGATAAGATTCAGCAAAGACTGCGCAACGAGCCCACTTATCTGTTGCCGGTAAAACCACGCATCAGCCCGCGTCAAAAAGCTTTTTACGCAATCGCCGCTTCATTATTACTAGCCGTAGTTTGGCTATTAAGCAGCCAACAACAGCAAGCCAGAGATCTTTACCAAGTGGCGGCGATTGAGCCACAAACTCCACAAGTTCAAATCGATAGCGGTTTGAATGATTATCTACAAGCGCACGATAACTCGGTGTATGTCGGTCATCGCAACTTTCCCCAAGCCTATACCCGCGTGGTTGGCTATCAGCAGGAATAAAGCGTGTTAATCCGGATTGTTATCGCTTGGTTGCTGACGGTTTCGATAGCGTACGCTGACAATGGCGTTGCTTCGGCTCAGCAATGGCTAGAAAAAATGCAAGCAGCGATGAAAAGCCTTAATTATCAAGGTACGGTGGTTTTTATTAAAAACGGCCAGCTTGACACCATGAAATATCAGCACAGCTTAGTCAACGGCTTAGAGCAAGAGCGTTTGTTTTCGCTGAATTCGCCGTTGCGGGAAATTACTCGCAAATCCAACGAAGTCAGTTGTTTTTTCAAAGAAACCAACGAAAAAGTCATCAATCATCATCCTATCGATAGTTCATTGATTATTAATTTTCCGCAAACCATTGATGCTGTTAATCAAAATTACCTGCTGGGTTTAGACGGTGAAGAGTCGGTAGCCATGCAAACTGCGCAGATTGTTAGCATTAAACCCAAAGATCAATTACGTTATGCGCGAAAAATTTGGATTGCCCAGCAAAATTTTTTGCCATTAAAAGTCGAAACCTATCACAGTGATGGCAGTGTCTTGGAACAAGTGATTTTTACTAACTTGCAGATTGAAAACAATGACTTAAAGGCGGATAACCTTAGCGATGACCAAGCAGTTCATATAAAACATCTGCATATAACTCAGGCAGAGCCCTATGAAAAAGCGCCTTTTATCTTAAAAAATTGGCCGAATGGATTTGAAACGGTGTTTTTTATCCCCAATTCCCTACAAAAGAACCAAAAGCCGGTTGATCATTTATTGATTAGCGATGGCTTTGCCTCGGTATCGGTTTATTTAGAGCCCAAATCAGCTCAAGGTATTAATGGCTTGCATACTTTAGGTTTGGTTAATTCGGTGAGCCGTGTCATGGGTAATTTTCAAATAACCGTACTCGGTGAAGTACCGGCTAATACAGTCGAACTGATTGCCGCTGGTATTACCCTTCATTAATTTTTATTTCATGTATGAGTGGAGATTTCATGCTTAAAAAACTGTCATATGGAACAGCGTTGTTTTTATTGGTGCTAAACAGTGCTTTTGCCCAATTACCTGATTTTACCGAGTTGGTAAAAAATAACGGCGCAGCGGTGGTCAATATCAGTACCACCCAAAAAGCCCCTGATCAATCGGCTAGTAATGAACAAGCATTGCCGCCCGATTTACCACCAGAAATGGAAGAATTGTTTAAACATTTCGGTGGTCCAGGTGGCCGCGGTGGTCAGGCGCCACGCGAAGCCAGTTCTTTAGGTTCTGGTTTTATCATTTCGAAAGACGGTTATTTGTTAACTAATCATCATGTGGTGAATAACGCTTCGGAAATTATCGTCAAACTCAAAGACCGTCGTGAATTAGTCGCCAAGTTGATTGGTTCTGATGAAAGCACTGATGTGGCTTTGCTGAAAGTTGAAGCGAAAGACTTGCCTGTGTTTGAAATCGGTTCGCCAGACCAATTACAGGTAGGTGAATGGGTGTTGGCAATTGGTACGCCGTTTGGCTTTGATCAATCAGTGACTGCCGGTATTGTTAGCGCTAAAGGCCGTAGCTTGCCGGATGGTAACTATGTGCCATTTATTCAAACTGACGTCGCGATTAACCCAGGTAACTCTGGCGGACCTTTAATCAATATGCAGGGCAAAGTGGTGGGTATCAACTCACAAATCTACAGCCGTTCAGGTGGTTACATGGGCTTGTCATTCGCGATTCCGATTGATGTCGCGATGAACGTAGTTGAGCAGATTAAAAGCAAAGGTAAGGTTTCGCGCGGTTGGTTAGGGGTGCAAATTCAAGATGTGACTCGCCAATTAGCTGAATCATTTAACATGGACAGACCGCATGGCGCCTTGGTTGCTAAGGTAATTCCAGGTGGCCCAGCCGAAAAAGCTGGTTTGCAAATTGGCGATATTATTGTCGAATTCAACGGTCAAGTGATTGAAACCTCAGGTGAACTGCCTCCAAGAGTGGGTGTTTTCCCGATTGACGAAAAAGCTAAAGTCAAAATTATTCGTCAAGGCGAAAAACAAGAGATTTCTGTCAAAATCGGTTTGTTACCTAATCAAGCCAATGCTCAGTCAAAAGAAGCACCCGTTGAAGTTGCCAGCAATCGCTTGGGTGTAGTGGTTTCTGATTTAACTGCCGAGCAAAGACAGCAATTACAAGTCGAGAAAAACGGCGTTTTGGTACAAAAAGTTGGCAAAGGCATTGCGATGGATAATGGTATTCAGCCGGGCGATGTGATTTTGCGCATTCAGAATAACGTGATTCACGATAGTGCCGAATTTAACCATTTACTTGCTAAACTACCCGCCAATAAATCGATTGCGATGTTAGTGCAACGCAACGGTAGCCCCATCTTTTTGGCCTTTAAATTTGAGAAGTAAATTTCGGTAATGAGCTCAACTACCTATCAAAATCGTCCGTCTGGATTAGGTTATTTAATTAATCAAATCCAGACCTTGTTTGTCAGTATGTTACGAATTTGGACGATTCCAATCGTATTAATGTTGAGCGTATCATCAGGATTTACCACTTATTACGGTTTATCGCATTTTATTACCCCTTGGATTGCCTTAGTTATAACCGTGGCAATCCAATCAATTATTGTGATTTGCTCGTTAGAAATGGCGAGCATTCACTGGAAAGCCAATAAAATGCGTTATTTTTCAGTGGTCGCTTCATTAGCGATTGCGATTGGCGCTTCGATTACTTTTTCTTATTTTCAGTTTTATGAAATTTCCGAAAAAGACACTTTGCATATAAACCGTCTTAACGAGCTTAGATCAGGAACCAAAGATTATTTAAATAAAATCTTAGAGATTAAAGCCGACATTCTTCAGAAACAAAAACAAGCATTAGAACAGGCTTCAAATGATGCCACTCAAGCTTATTTTGGCACCCATAATCAAATTGCCGAAGGCTATAAAAATCAAGTAGGCGAGGGGCCTTTCTGGCGGCATTACAATCAAATTTATCAAGAAAAAAAGCAACAATCGTTACAACAAGAACAATTATTTGTCGAGCTTGATAAACAAATTCGTAACTTACAAACGAGTTTAAATAATCTCGACACTGCCAATAATATTGAATCGGCTTACAGCGAGTTCTTGAAAAACTATCAAGATATTCAATTATTGGTCAATCAAGCTTCAAGTTCTATGGGCTTAGCTTTACCCGAAGCACCGCTTTTAATGACCTACAAGCAGTTTATCGAAGACATCAAGCCCTCGTTTGCCATGTGGCAAGGTTTTTCTTGGTTTGCTTTTGTTTGTGCGGCGATGGTGGATTTTTTCACCGTGCTGTTATCGTATCGTTTGGAATTTACTGCGCCGGGGCCATTAACGGTACAAGAAGAGCAGTTGGTATTTGAATGTTTAAGACAATTCACCCAGTTTCGTATTAACGCCAATGATGAACTGGAAATGATTATCGAAAAAAGCGAGCTTGAAAAAGCCCGTCGATATTCCGATTGGAGTCGAATGTTTGTAGTGGGTTTATTATTAAATCGTGGTTTTTTGCGAAAAATTGATCATCGAACCGTTGAGTTTGCACCCAATCTTTATCCCTTAATTGCGGAAAAAATGTCCGATAAAATTGCCGCGCTTAGACAAGCCAAAGCGCAAATGATACAAACAAACTCATGAATAACCCCGATCAAGAACTAGAACAGTGGTTGCAAGAAGGCGATGATATTTTTGCATCGCAATCACTAGAAGCTGATAACTGGATTGCTGATTTTGATGCTGATAGGCAATTGGTGGTATCGAAATTAGGCCCGTATAAACGCTTGTTTTTACGGCCAATAAAATTTAGCCCACGTTTTTATCATCAATTATTTTCGCTTAGCATTGAGAGTTGGAATTATCGAAAACAAATTTATTTATTCGATAATTTTTGCCAAATAGATTTAGTGTTGGATTTACGTTTTCAGCCCAGTCTTGCTTATGCACAGCGTAATGACGATTTATTAGATCGCTTAAATCAGCATATTAAACAAACTTATAACCCAGCGATTGATGACATTATCAATCGTGAATTACAAGCTTTAGACGACGGCAGTTGGGTGCAAAATGGTTTGCTTGCGGTTGAAAAGCGGATTGCCTTAGCGGTTTGCGAAGTGTTAATTATTCAACATATTCAAGCCCAAGCGGTTTGTAAAATTAATGCCCACTTTGCTGAATTTCCCTCGGTACAGCCGGGTAAAAATAATGTCTATTTTCATGTCTTGAAAAAATCATTTGAAACCCAAGAATTCAATAATCAGGAGCGCAATCGCCAACAACGTTTGTTGGAATTACAAGAAGTTGAAGAAAAACAACGACAACTTGAGCAGCTTAAACAAGTCGCCGAATTAGAATTGCAAGCCCAAGCCATTGAAGCCGAAAAAAATCGTCGTTTATTGCAAGAAAAACAAGAGCAATTAGTTCAGCAATTAGAAATTGAAAAAACTATACATACTGAACATCTAAATCATCAAGCGCAATTAAAAGCGATTGAATTTGATATTGAATTGCGTGAAAAAGAACAGCAACAAACTAAACAGCGCCAGATTGAGATTCAACAATTAAAAGCGCAACTTGCTCACGAGGCTGAAATTGAGGCGGAAAAAATTCGCGCACAAATTCAACGTCGTCAAACTTTACTCAGTGATGATTTCGATTCTATTGGCGAATCAGAAGCTTAGTGTATTCCTTTAGAAAATAATATGAATAAAATCAAAGTACTATTTGTTTGTATGGGTAATATTTGCCGTTCACCCACAGCAGAAGGCGTGTTTACTGCGCTGGTGAATGAGCGAAACTTGCAAGATCATTTTCAAATCGATTCTGCTGGCACTCATGCTTATCATGTCGGTGAAGCACCGGATTTAAGAGCGCAAAAAGCCGCTCGTGATCGTGGCGTTGAATTAAAACATCTAAGAGCCAGAAAAGTGATTTTTGGTGATTTTGAAGACTTTGATCATATTTTGGTCATGGATGATGATAATCACGAGATTGTTCAGCAAGCCTGTCCTGAACATTTTAAGCATAAAGTGAAATACCTTTTAGATTTTGCCCCGCAATTAAATACTCGTGAAGTGCCTGACCCTTATTACGGTGGTGGACAAGGCTTTGAACGGGTTTTGGATATGATTGAAGCGGCTTCGGAAGGTTTTTTAGCCAGTGTGCAACCAGCGAGGGATTTGAAATGACTATTCAATCAAACACCATTGCTTATTTGGATGGCGATGTCGTATTAGAAGGTTTCTTTGCCTACGATGATAGCGTTGTTGGTCAACGTCCTGTGGTGTTAATCCATCATGCTTGGGCGGGGCGCGATGAATTTGTTGCCGAAAAAGCCAAGCAACTAGCCGCGTTGGGTTATCTGGCTTTTGCAACCGATATGTATGGCAAAGGGGTTTTGGGTAACAGTCCTGAACAAAACGGCCAATTGATGCAGCCGTTTATGCAAGACCGTAGCAAATTACAGAAGCGATTGTTAGTCGCGTTAGCAACCGTCAAGCTGATGCCTTGGGCGGATAATCACAAAATTGCCGCTATTGGTTTTTGTTTTGGCGGCTTGTGTGCTTTGGATTTAGCCAGAACTGGCGTTGATATTCGCGGTGTGGTGTCGTTTCACGGTTTATTAGTAGCGCCAGACAACATTCCAGAGCCGGAAATCAAAGCTAAAGTTTTGGTATTGCATGGTCATGATGATCCAATGGTGCCGCCTGATCAGGTTTTGGCATTGCAGAATGAATTGAGTTTAGCGGGTGCTGATTGGCAAGTGCATACCTACGGAGGCACCATGCACGCCTTTACCAATCCAGTCGCCAATAATCCTGATTTTGGGACGGTTTATCAGCCAATCGCCGATCAACGCTCTTGGTTGGCAATGCAGAACTTTTTAAGCGAAGTGTTTGCTTAACCATCTGCCTTCGACTAAGGGGCGGTCATTTGCTACAATGCCCGCTTTATAGCCTGATTTATATGGAATAGCAGTTCAGGCTTTTATTTGGATCACGGACTCATGTCAGACTTCGCAAAAGAAATTATCCCCGTCAATCTCGAAGACGAGATGAAACAATCCTACCTAGATTACGCAATGAGCGTTATCGTTGGTAGAGCACTTCCTGATGTCAGAGATGGCTTAAAGCCTGTACATCGCCGGGTTTTATACGCCATGAGCGAGTTGGGCAATGATTGGAATAAACCCTACAAAAAATCCGCGCGTATCGTCGGTGACGTCATCGGTAAATATCACCCACACGGTGATACGGCGGTTTATGACACCATGGTGCGTATGGCGCAGCCGTTTTCTTTGCGCTACATGCTAATTGACGGTCAAGGTAACTTTGGTTCGGTCGATGGTGATTCACCTGCGGCGATGCGTTATACCGAAGTGCGGATGTCAAAAATTGCCCATGAATTGTTGGCTGATATTGACAAAGAAACCGTTGATTTTGTAGCTAACTATGACGAGTCGGAATCTGAACCGACCGTGATGCCAACCCGTATTCCTACCTTATTAATCAACGGTTCATCGGGGATTGCTGTAGGGATGGCGACTAATATCCCGCCACACAATCTGCTCGAAATCGTCACCGCGTGTTTAGCGTTGATCGAAAATCCTGATTTAAGCATTAAAGAGTTGATGGAAATCGTGCCAGGCCCTGATTTTCCAACCGCTGGCATTATCAATGGCGCTTCAGGGATTTACGAAGCTTATGCCACCGGTCGTGGTCGTATCCATTTACGTGCTCGCTGCCATTTTGAAGACATTGGTGAAACTGGCCGACAAGCGATTATTACCACTGAACTGCCTTATCAAGTTAATAAAGCCCGTTTGCTGGAAAAAATTGCCGAGTTAGTCAAAGAAGGCAAATTAGAAGGTATTTCCGGTTTGCGTGATGAGTCTGATAAAGACGGGATGCGGATGGTAGTGGAACTGCGTCGTGGCGAAGTGCCTGAAGTGGTTCTAAACAATCTCTATAAACAAACTCAGTTACAAACTGTGTTTGGTATCAATATGGTGGCCTTGCACGACGGTCGTCCGCATTGCATGCCATTAAAAGACATTCTCAACGCGTTCATCAATCACCGCCGTGAAATTGTTACGCGTAGAACCATCTACAATCTACGCAGAGCAAGAGAACGGGCGCATATCCTTGAAGGTTTAGCGGTTGCGTTAGCTAACATCGACGAGATGATTGAGCTGATTAAAACCTCGCCAAATCCACAGGAAGCTAGAATTGGTTTATTGGCTAAAACTTGGGCTGCTGGTTTGGTGTCGGCTTTACTGGATAGAGCGGATGCTGATCGTTCGCGTCCTGAAGATTTAGGTGCTGAATTTGGCTTGGCTGACGGCAAATACCGTTTATCAGAACAACAAGCTCAAGCAATTTTGGATTTGCGTTTGCACCGTTTAACAGGTTTAGAGCAAGAAAAAATTGTTAATGAATACAAACAATTGCTGGAATTAATCGACGGCTATTTACACATCTTGGGCAGCGATGTTCGCTTGATGGAAGTGATTAAAGAAGAATTGGCTGAAATCAACAGCCAATATGCCGATGCGCGTCGTACCGAAATTATTCAGGATTATTCAAACCTGTCTGCGGAAGATTTGATTACCGAAGAAGATATGGTGGTCACCATGTCGCATGAAGGTTATGTCAAAACCCAACCGTTAACTGATTACAAAGCCCAACGTCGTGGCGGTCGCGGCAAATCAGCGACAGCCACCAAAGAAAATGATTTTGTCGAAAAACTGATTATCGCCAATACTCACGACACGATTTTATGTTTCTCATCGAAAGGTAAGGTCTATTGGTTGCGGGTGTTTAATTTGCCAGTCGCTAGTCGAGCGTCGCGTGGTAAACCGTTCGTTAACCTGTTGCCGCTGGAAGAAGGCGAGAAAATTAACGCCATGCTGACAGTGCGTGAATATAGCGAAGATAAATACATCTTCATGGCAACCTCGTCGGGTACAGTCAAGAAAACCCCGTTAACTGAATTTGAACGTCAACGTAGCAACGGCAAAATTGCGATTGACCTAAATGAAAATGACACCTTGGTTGGTGTGGCGATTACTGACGGTCAGCAAAATGTGATGCTGTTCAGCAGTGACGGGAAAGCGGTTTGTTTCAACGAAACCGACGTCCGTTCTATGGGCAGAACCGCGACTGGTGTGCGGGGTATTCGCTTACAAGACGGTCAAAAAGTGATTTCCTTGATTATCGCCAGTGAAGGCACGGTGCTAAATATCACTGAAAATGGCTATGGCAAACGTACTAAATTAGAAGAATTTACTCAGCACCGTCGCGGTGGCCAAGGCTTAATCGCGATTCAAACCTCCGAACGTAATGGCGCGGTAGTAGGCGCAGTATTGGTTAATGATACTGACGAAATTATGCTGATTACTGACGGCGGCACTTTGGTGAGAACCCGCGTAAACGAAATTTCGGTAGTTGGTAGAAATACCCAAGGCGTGACCGTGATTCGTCTCGATAAAGGCGAAAAAGTGGTTGGTGTTGATCGGATTGATGGTTTAGGTGACGAAGACGGCGATGACGAAGAAGCGGATTTAGTTGATGAAACTAATCTTGATGCCGATGTTGAGGCTGATGCTGCTCAAGGTGAGGAACAATAAGCATGTCGAGAATCTTTAATTTCAGTGCCGGACCATCAACATTGCCAGAAGCTGTGTTGTTAAAAGCCCAGCAAGAATTATTAGATTGGCAGGGCACAGGGATGTCGGTGATGGAAATGAGTCACCGCGGCAAGCACTTTATGGCGATTGCCGAAACCCTGAAAAACGATTTAATCGAGTTATTAGCCATTCCTAGCAACTATAAAGTTTTGTTTTTGCAAGGCGGTGCTAGTGGTCATTTTGCTTTGATTCCACAAAATATTCTCGGCAATAAAACCAAAGCTTGTTACGTCAATACCGGCGCTTGGTCGACTGGCGCTATCAAAGAAGCTGCTAAATATTGCCAAGTGCAAGTTTCGGCCAGTAGTGAAGCCAATGCTTTTACTACCGTTCCTGATCGCGATAGCTGGCAAATTGATCAAGATGCAGCTTATTTGCATTACACCTCAAACGAAACTATTCACGGCGTCGAGTTTTTTGCGACCCCGAATGTCGGTGATTTGCCTTTGGTTTGCGATATGTCTTCAGACATTTTGTCGCGCCCTGAAGATATTAGCCAATACGGTTTGATTTATGCCGGCACCCAGAAAAACATGGGGCCTTCAGGTGTAACCGTGGTGATTATCCGTGAAGATTTATTGGGTTTAGCGAATCCGCAAGTGCCAGCAGTGTTCAATTACCAGCAACAAGCGGCAGCCGATTCAATGCTCAACACACCAGCAACCTATAACTGGTATTTATTAGGTTTAGTGTTGCAATGGTTAAAACAGCAAGGTGGAATCGCGGCTATCGAGCAACTTAACATTCGCAAAGCCACTAAACTCTATCAAGCGATTGACCAATCCAGTCTTTACAGCAACGCAGTGGATAAACGCTATCGTTCGAGAATGAATGTGCCGTTTGTGTTGGCTGATAGCGGTTTGGATGGCGAGTTTTTAAAACTGGCTGAACAACAAGGTTTAAGTTCTTTGAAAGGTCATCGTATATCGGGTGGTATGCGAGCCAGTATTTATAACGCCATGCCGGAAGCCGGTGTCGATGTATTAATCGAGTTTATGGCAGAGTTTGAACGTACGCATTAGTAGACGATTATGAGCACCATTATCCCTTTGTCAGAATTGCGGCAACAAATTGACAGTATCGATCAGCAGATTTTGCAGTTGATTAATCAACGTGCCGAATGCGCGATTCAAGTCGCTAAAACCAAGCAAGCAGAAGGCGAAACCGGTAGTTTTTATCGCCCCGATCGCGAAGCCCAAGTGTTGCGTCGGATTAAAGAAATCAATCCCGGTCCTTTAAGCGATAACGCTGCTGCGCATTTGTTTAGAGAAGTGATGTCGGCTTGTTTGGCATTGGAAAAGCCGCTGGAAGTTGCTTATTTAGGCCCGCAAGGTACCTTTACCCAACAAGCAACTTTTAAGCATTTTGGTCATGCGGTTAAAGATATTCCGGTGCCGACCATCAATGAAATTTTCCAAGCCGTGGAAAGTGGTCATTGTCAGTTTGGCGTAGTGCCGGTCGAAAACTCGACCGAAGGCGTGATTGCTCATACTTTAGATCGCTTTATTAATTCACCACTGCAAATTTGCGGCGAAGTGGAAATCCGAGTTCATCATAATTTGCTCGGCAAAATGAACTCGATGGCGGAAATTACTGAAGTGTATTCGCATCAACAGTCGTTGGCACAATGCCGCCAATGGCTAAACAGCCATTTACCGAATGTGGCTTGTACGGCGGTGAGTAGCAATGCCGAAGCCGCGCGTTTAGCGTCATTAGACCCGACTAAAGCGGCGATTGCTGGATTGGTCGCTGCTGAATTGTATGATTTAAAAGTGCTTGAAAAAAATATCGAAGATGAAGCCAATAACACTACGCGCTTTATTGTGATTGGTCAGCAACAACCGGCTTCAACAGGCATTGATAAAACCTCAATCTTGGTTTCAACCGGTAATCAACCGGGTGCTTTACACAGAATTTTGGCACCGTTTGCCGAACATGGCATCAGCATGGCGCATATCGAATCACGCCCATCGCGCCAAGGTTTGTGGGAATATGTGTTTTTTATTGATATTGATGGTCATCGCGACGATAGCGATGTCGCCAAGGCGCTTGATACCTTACAAAATAATGTCAAGTTACTGAAAATATTAGGCTCTTATCCTAAAGCCGTTATCTAAACTTAGAAGCCGATGAATCAATTTTTATCTCTTGCCACTGCTGGCGTTCAAAAATTAGTCCCTTATGTGCCAGGTAAACCGGTCGAAGAATTGCAACGCGAACTGGGTTTGGACGAGGTTATCAAACTGGCATCCAATGAAAATCCATTGGGCACCGGCACTAAAGTCTTCGAAGCAATTCAGGCGACCATCCCCGAATTAACTCGCTATCCTGATGGCAGTGGTTTTAATTTAAAAGCGGCTTTATCGGCTAAATTAGGCATCGAAGCCCAGCAAATTACGTTAGGCAACGGTTCCAGTGAAATTCTGGAATTGGTGATGCGTACCTTTGTAACGCCAGAGCATGAAGTGGTGTTTTCTCAACACGCGTTTGCTTTGTATCCGATTTTGACTCAAGCAGTCGGTGCGATTGCCAAAGTCGTGCCTGCAATTAATTATGGCCATGATTTACAAGCGATGCGCGCGCAAATTAGCGATAAAACGCGCGTGGTGTTTATTGCGAATCCTAATAACCCAACCGGTACTTTGTTGCCAGAAGCCGAGTTAAAAGCCTTTATCGCTGATTTGCCTAAAGATGTCTTGTGCGTATTGGATGAAGCTTATTATGAATTTGTCGATCCAGCGCATAGAACCGAATCTATGGCTTGGCCGAATCAATATCCCAATTTAATTATTGCTCGCACATTCTCCAAAGCCTTTGGCTTGGCTGGATTTAGAATTGGCTATGGTGTTTCTTCACCGGAATTGGCTGATTTATTAAACCGCGTTCGCCAGCCGTTTAACTGCAATATGTTGGCCTTAGCTGCAGCTGAAGCGGCTTTAACTGATGCCGATTATTTAGAGCAAACCTTGGCAATCAATAATGCAGGTATGGCGCAATTGACTACGGGTTTTAAAGCCTTGGATTTACCTTGGATTCC
The DNA here is from genome assembly GCA_945877625.1 of Methylomonas koyamae. GTDB lineage: Bacteria > Pseudomonadota > Gammaproteobacteria > Methylococcales > Methylomonadaceae > Methylomonas > Methylomonas koyamae_C. The sequence continues at coordinate 14,078 of CAMCSF010000033.1, forward strand.
ATCATCCGGTAACTTTGTTGCGGTCGATGTCTTGCAAGCAGCGATGCCAATTTACAACGCGTTATTGCAAAAAGGCGTGATTGTTCGCCCAGTAGCTAATTACGAAATGCCGAATCATTTACGCGTCAGTATTGGTACAGAACGTGAAAACCAAATTTTCCTAGATGCCTTAGCCGAGGTTTTGCGGGGTGTTTAACCGAATCTGCGTTATCGGCGTCGGCTTGATTGGTGGCTCGATTGCCAGCGCTGCGCGAGCTAAAGGTTTATGTGAAGAAATTGTTGCTTATGGCCAGCATCAAAATCTGGAAAATCTGCAATTAGCCAAACAGTTGGGGGTTATTGATCGGTTTTATACTGATATTGGTGAAGCAGTCAGAGATTGCGACGCGGTGATTATTGCCACGCCGGTCGGCACCATGCAGTCGATTTTTGAGCAGCTCAAACCTTATTGGAATCAACAAACCATCTACAGCGATGCCGGTAGCACTAAAGGCAGCGTGGTTACAGCATTAGAAGCTGTGTTCGGTACGGTGCCGAGTAATTTTGTTTTGGCGCATCCTATTGCCGGTGCCGAGCGGAGTGGGGTGGCTGCGGCGAATCCACAATTGTTTGAAAGTCGACGTTTAATCATTACGCCATTGGCTGATACAGAAAGCCATGCTTTGAATGCGATTAGCGATTTTTGGCAGCAGATGGGTTCCAGTGTTTCACAAATGTCGGTTGAACATCACGATACGGTTTTAGCCGCGACCAGCCATTTGCCGCATATTTTGGCGTTTGCATTGGTCGGCCTATTGGGTCGTAAAGACGAACAGCGGGAAATTTTTAAATACGCAGCCGGTGGTTTTAAAGACTTTAGCCGGATTGCTTCCAGCGATCCGACCATGTGGCAAGACATCTGTTTGGCAAACAAACATGAAATCATTCCTTTAATTCAGCAATTTCAAGATGAATTAAGCAAAATCCAGCAATTATTGGCTTCTGACCAAGGAGCCGCGCTTTTTGAAACCTTTACGTATGCCAGAAATGCTCGGCAGCGTTTTCTCGACCAACAAGAAGACTGAGAAATTACTATGTCACAATCCGTTACCTTTCAAGTTCAACCCGGTGGTAGTTTGCGCGGCGAAATTCGCGT
>CAMCSF010000034.1 GCA_945877625.1 Methylomonas koyamae
AAACATTAGAGCATCAGCATTGATACAATAAGCCATTGTTTTAAATTACTTACCTTTAGGAGCTATCCATGATCCGTTTTCCAGCTGAATGGGAACCGCAATCCGCAGTCGTTATCGCTTGGCCTCATGCCAGTGGCGATTTCACCAATTTATCGGCAGTTGAAGATTCTTACCACTTTATCGCCACCACCATCACGCGCTTTCAGCCTTTGATTATCCTCTGCAAAGACGGCGAACATCAGCAACATATTCAATCCTTATTGCCAAGCAATGCTAATTTGCATTTCGTTCAAACCAACTACAACGATATTTGGGTACGGGACACGGTTTTCTTAAGCGTGGAATGGGATCATCCTAAATTTGGCGTGCAATTATTGAATTTCCGCTTTAACGGTTGGGGCAACAAATACAATCATGAGGCTGACAACAACATCAACCTCAACCTATTTGCCAACCCAATCTTTAAAGGCCACCCAACCGCAACTTTAAGTTTAGTATTTGAAGGCGGCAGCATCGAGTCCGATGGTCAAGGCACTTTAATGACCACCCGCAACTGCTTGTTAAATCCAAACCGCAACCCAGAACTCTCTGAACAAGCCATTGCCAGCCAATTATTAAACTACTTAGGCGCGAAGCGGATTTTATGGGTTGATCAAGATAACTTAGCGGGCGACGACACCGACGCCCATATCGACACCCTAGCCCGTTTCTGCGATGCCAACACCATCGCCTACAGCGCATGTGATAACAGCGAAGATCCGCATTATCAAAGCCTGAAAAATATGGAAGCGCAATTAAAAGCCTTCAAAACCGAAGATGGCCAACCTTATCGCTTAGTCGCTTTACCGTTACCACAAGCCATCTTCGATGAACACGGCGAGCCTTTACCGGCCAACTACTCCAACTTTTTAATCATCAACGGCGCAGTGATGGTGCCGGTTTATGACGATCCAATGGATGCCGTGGCTTTAGAGCGTTTAGCCAGCTGTTACCCAAATCACGAAATCATTGCCACCCCTTGCCGACCATTGGTCCACCAATACGGCAGCTTGCATTGCGCCAGTATGCAAATTCCAGCAACTGTGAAATTAAATTTCTAATTGCCCTAACTTAATCTAGGCATCAGCTCGCTGATGCCTAAATCATTCACCCCAATAAAGCCCCAGACCATGAAAAAATCCATCATCGCCTGCGCCGTTCAACAACCTTGCAATCGTGGCCGAGCAAGCAATTTAGCGTATTCGATTCAACAAATTGAACAAGCTGCCAAACAAAATGCCGATTTAGTGATTTTGCCCGAGCTGCATTTAGATCATTACTTCTGCCAAAATGAAGACACCGACGCGTTTGACATGGCACAAGCGGTTCCCAACGGCCCCGATTGCCAAACCTTGCAAGCAGTCGCCAAAGCCAATCAAGTGGTTATCGTTGCAACTATTTTTGAAAAACGCGCTCCCGGCCTCTATCACAACACCGCAGTGGTATTCGATAAAGACGGCAGTATTGCTGGCACGTTTCGCAAAATGCACATTCCTGATGACCCAGGTTTTTACGAAAAATTTTACTTCACCCCTGGCGATTTAGGCTTTACCCCTATCGAAACCTCAATTGGCAAATTAGGCGTATTAATTTGTTGGGATCAATGGTATCCAGAAGCGGCCCGATTAATGGCCTTGGCCGGTGCTGATTTACTGATTTATCCAACCGCCATTGGCTGGAACCCTGACGACGAAGATGCAGAAAAACAGCGCCAACTTGATGCTTGGGTTACTATCCAGCGTGGCCATGCAGTTGCCAATGGGATTCCGGTGATTTCCTGCAACCGAATTGGTTTTGAAGCCGCGCCAGACAATGCCAGTGGCATCGATTTTTGGGGCAATAGCTTTATCGCTGGCCCTCAAGGCGAAATTTTAGCCAGAGCCGATCACCAGCAAGACACCTTATTGTTCGCCAACCTCGACCCAGTCAGAAGCGAACAAGTCAGACGAATCTGGCCATTTTTACGCGATCGTCGTATCGACGAGTTCAGCAATTTAACTCGCCGCTATATCGATTAATGACTTAATCACTACAACTAGACAGGTAAACTGCATGCTAAACAAAATCCGCTCCTATCTCGATTATCAATACCTGCATTTGCAAGGCCATCCGCAATATCAACAATTGATGGATTTACCGACGCCACAGCGATGGGCGGTACTAGCGGGCTTGTTTTCAGTATCGCAACTACTGGTGTTTGGCTTGCTTTACCTGATTTTTGGCAAAGTGGTAGTGATTGGATTTTTAGCCAGCATTTTGGCTGGTTTAGCCACTGGCCTTGGCGCGTTACCGGCCTTATTTTTTAAAGACATTTCTGAACGATTATTTAGCAGTTTACTCGGTGCTGCGGCGGGTGTGATGCTGGCAGCCACCGCGTTTGCCTTGTTAATCCCTGGCATTGAGTATGGCAATGCGATTTGGCCAGACCAAGGTTTATGGGTGGTTTCAGCGGGGATGATAATCGGCGCATTATTTCTGCATTTTGCCGACCAACGCCTACCGCATTTGCACTTGGATAGCGTCAATGACGACACTTTAAATTCTTTACAAAAAATTTCCCTATTCATCATCGCCATTACCATCCACAACTTCCCTGAAGGTATGTCGGTGGGGGTCAGCTTTGGCACCGGCGACATCGGCAATGGCTTAACCTTGGCTACCGCAATCGGCTTACAAAACATTCCCGAAGGCTTAGCGGTTGCCCTGCCCTTGATTGGCTTGGGCTACGACAAATGGAAAGCGGTTGGCATTGCCACTTTAACCGGCTTAGTTGAACCGGTTGGCGGCTTGTTAGGTGTGACTATGGTGACCTTGTTTTCATCCATGTTGCCATTGGCAATGGGCTTTGCCGCTGGTGCGATGTTATTTGTAATCAGCGAAGAAATCATTCCCGAAACCCACGCCAAAGGCCGTTCACGCCCAGCCACTTTTGCTTTAATGGGTGGCTTTATTTTATTGATGTTGTTGGAAAAATTACTCGGCTAATCACCAATTCAGCATTAAGCGCCTGATAGTTTGTCGGGCGCGCCTCCATCCTACTCACTTCCCAACCATGCCCATAGACCTTCTGCTGCCAAGCAACTTGAGTGAACTACTCACCACCACAACCACCAGTTTCGCTTTAATCACCGCCGCGGAAATTGGCGATAAAAGTCAATTAGTGTGCATGACTTTAGCCGCTCGTCACCGAGGTTTGCCTGTCATGCTGGGAGCGCTGGCAGCGTTTGCTTTATTGAATAGTTTGGCGGTTATTTTTGGCACCGTGATTGCCAATTGGTTGCCAGATTATTGGGTCGCGGGAGTCGTTGCCTTGTTATTTGCCGGATTTGGGCTGCAAGCGTTGTTTGCCAAAGCCGATGATGATGAACAAGTCGTGGAAAAAAGTGGACATAATATTTTTCTGACCACTTTTTTACTGATTACCGTCGCTGAATTTGGTGATAAAACCCAATTAGCCGTGGTGGCCTTGAGCAGCACCGCTCAACCCACTGCGGTTTGGTTAGGGGCAAGCTTGGCATTAGCGTTGACTTCGGCGCTAGGTGTCTGGGCGGGGCGGACGGTATTACAAAAAATGCCGCTGACTTTGCTACACAAAATCAGCGGCGTGTTTTTTCTGTTACTAGCAGGATTTGCCGCTTATCAATGTTATGACAGTTTGTTAGCGGCTAATTTATTGCCGGATTTAGACTGGATTAATCACTACCGCTTCTGGAGTTAGGCTTAAACTCAGTTCAGCATTTAATAACCCTTGTAACTCTTTGCCCACCATATTAAAGCGCCAGCCGTGTAATAAAACACAGTCTTCACCACCAAATAACAAGTCTTCAAGATCTTTGCGGGTCGCCAAAATAATCGGATTCAAGGAGTTTTGATCAGCGCGAATCCGCACCACGGCACTCAAGACATCCAACACCGCTTCTTGTTGCTGGCTGCGTTTCGCGGGACGGTCTTTTTCATTCAAGGGCTTAGGCAATTGTTGACGGGCGGCATCGACTAATTCGCACAACACTTTGCCGTAGCGATTGACGGTTCTATCGGTAATGTTGCGGATTTTGGCTAATTCAGGCACCGTTACTGGCTGTAATTTGGCTAACTCTAGCAATAAATCATCTTGCAACAACCAGCTGCGGGGTTTGTTTTCCTGCTGAGCGGTGCGTTCGCGCCATTCGGTCAGACTTTGCATAATTGATAACTGTCTGCCAGTTAACTTGTTTTTGCCGCGAATTTTGAACCAAGCATTTTCCGGTGACAGCTGATACAACTCGGGGTCTTTTAATAGTTCAAAATCACTTTCCAACCAATCACTGCGGCCTAATTTTTCCAGTTGCTCGCACATGATGCGGTAAATTTTGCATAGATAGATCACGTCATCAGCGGCATATTGGATTTGGTCTTCGCTTAAAGGACGCACCGACCAATCGGTTCGGGTGTGGGCTTTATTGAGGTTGACGTTTAAAAAGCTGGAAACCAGCATCGCGTAACCGGGGTTTTCTTGAAAACCTAACAAGGGTGCAGCGATTTGGGTATCAAAAATCGGCCCAGGTACTTTGCCGGTGATTTGATAGAAAATTTCTAAATCTTGGCGGCAAGCGTGAAGGACTTTGATGATATTAGGGTTGTAAATAGCATCAAACAAGGATTTTAAATCATCAATCGCGATAGGATCAACACACGCTACCCAAGTTGGGGCTGCGATTTGTAACAAACAAAATTTTGGATAGTAGGTTTTTTCTCTTAAGAATTCGGTATCCAGCGCAATCCAAGGTTCTTGGTTAATCAGCTGGCAAAGGTCGGCGAGTTGTTCGGGGCGATTGATATATTGAATGGTCATAGTGTCTGGCAAATAAACAAAGTGTGCCGGCATCGGCATAGCCGGTTATTTTACTCTGCCAGACCGCAGAATGACGGATTAAAAAAGAAAGGGGCGTAAAACGCCCCTTGAAAACACACAACATGATTATGATTGCATCCTTGCTAAGTTTAAATTCAACCACAGATCCATTAATCACTCATCCTTAAAGCGAAGGCTGTGGCTGAAAACTTTTAGGCTATAACTTAGAAGCTATAGCGCATACCGAGCCACCAAGTGCGTGGGGCACCGGGGGAGTAAAAAGTAGTTTGTTTCACACTGTATTCCTTACCATCAGCACCGGTATAGCTACCAGCCAAACGTGGAGCAGCAAAGTTTCCGTTGGTATCTAAAGACGCTGCACCCAATTGCCCACCGGTATAGTACTGTTCATCAAGAATATTATTAACTTGTCCGAAAATATTTAAGCCTTTAACATAACTTGGTGTGTACCGTAAGCCATAGTTAACTACAACATAACCAGGCACGACACCCGATCCAAAATAGGTTGAGCCATCGGCTTTATGAGCATTATTTTCATTACCTCGCGCAAAAGACTGAGAAAAACCAATGATATTGACATTAGTACCCCACTCTGGAGTTAACTGATAATCCAGATAAGTCTTAAAGATGTGCGAAGGTGTCATTGGTATTTTATTACCCGGTTTTACGTTAATAGTACCTTCATATCCGCCACCAACACCGGCTGGACTTTCGTTAGTATTGGTACTATTACCACTTCCGTTAACCGTTTCGTAAGACTGATAGGTCGCATCTAAATAAGTATAGTTTGCACCAACACTCCAATCATTAACTTTACGATCCAAACTAAGCTCTATACCTTGACGCTGAGTTTTGCCAAAGTTTTTGAAATATCCATAACCAGTTTGTTCACTTGAGACAAACTGAATATCGTTTTTGTTTTCAATATGAAAATAACCCAAACTCCAATTCACGCTGCCTGGTAACTGACCACGAAAACCTGCTTCCCAGTTTTCTGTAATCACTTGTTTTAAAGGAGGATCACCAGCCATTGAGTTTGGTAATTTACAAGGCACTTCTGGATTAGCACACCCTAATTCGATACTAGTTGGTGCTCTCGTACCTTCGTTATAACCAGCATAGAATCCAATTTCTTTATATGGATTGTAAGTTAAACCAACTGCTGGATTAAATCGGTCGAAAGCATGTTTTCCTGTTAATGATTCGTCACCACTAGCAATGATTTGATCTTTATTGCTAATAGATGTGTAGTTGTAGCGACCTGACGCTGTAATATGTAAATCTTTAGTTAGACTTAAAGTATCTTCAGTAAAGAAACTCCAAGTAACGGTATCACCACCTAACGAAACTCGGTTATCAAATAACTCAGCATCGACGTTACCGCCAGTAGCGCCATCAGCATAGTTTGGTATTCCTCGAACACTCCGATCTGGCAACAAATATCCCAACTGTGTCGACTGATTAAATCCAATCACACTTTGATCATAAGCACCACCAAATAAAAATTGGTTTTCCTTGCCAAAAATTTTATCGCTGATAATTGCCTGACCTGATGTACCCCAATTTTGTTGCTGGGTAGTTGTTCGATTAATCAAACCATTACACTTTTCCCCAGGCTCTCCGTCCATAGGATCAACATGCGCGAGCAAGCCTTGATTAATACAACTCCACTTAGGAAAAGGCGTATTCGCTGCATTTTCCTGATAATTAATGGTGGCCGGAAAACCAGAATAACCGCCACCAGCCAATCGTGCATTGGTATCTGCGGTGGTTTTTAGATAAACGTTTTGATCTAATGATCCTTCATTAATATCGCCGTTATAGGTTCCTGTTTTGATATTACGATAATAAGTATTACCGGTCAGAACGATGTTACTACTCAATTGGTGCTTGCCTTCCAAATTCAGAAATAACGAACGGTTTTCAGTAATGTCTGGTTTGGTATAAACACTGGTGTAATCCTTATCCAGTAATCTAAAGTCTTGTAAACCATTGCCATTCAAACCATTATCATTAAAAGCTGTGGTTAATTTCAGCTCACTACGCTCACCTTCCCAACCCGCTTTACCAAAAATTTGACGGACATTGGAAGGAGAAGATTCACGCCATCCGTGATCCTGATAGTAATTGCCCGTCAAAAACCAATTTAAACCGGTTTTTTTATCAGAACCACCGTGTTCAAATTCATAGGCATTACGACCATAAGAACCGCCTAAACCTTGAATAGAGGTACCTGGATTGCTTTTACCATCTTTAGTTTCTAGCGATAAAGCCCCACCGAGTGTATTGCGTCCAAACAGTGGATTAGAGCCTGGCATCATCGCCATCGATTTAATTGCTGACTTAGGAATTAAATCCCAGCTAACCACATCACCAAACGGCTGATTTAATCGTACACCGTCCATATAAACAGAAAGACCTTGAGGAGTTCCTAATAATGGCGATGAAGTAAAACCACGATAGTTAATATCAGGCTGGAAGCCATTACCTTGGGTGTCATTGACATAGACACTGCCCAAAGCACGATTCATAAAATCAGTGACATTAATCGCATTGGTTTTGGCAATGTCTTTGTCAGTAGCGGTTTGTACTGGGGCGGGAATTTTGTCTTTGGTTTGATTCAAGCCGTCTAAAGGCGAAATCTCAACTACTTCAACTTCACTTAATTCATTAGCGGGTTGATTGTTTTTGTCAGCATCCTTGACTGTTTCTGCCGCCCAAGTCGGGCTAATGGCCAGCGCCAAAGCCAGCGCTGAGAGTGATGTTTGCTTTGTTGCTTTCATAAATGTCGCGTTTGCGTCCTAATGATAGTGTTTAACTGTGGCGCATTGTAATGGCCAACTAATCAGCTACCTATAGGAAGAATTCCTGTTTTACTGACAATTCACGCTTCGCGAGGACGACGGCGGTTAGATTTAACGCGCTTTAAGGCAAGCTTTCTATCGGCAACCGTGGCTTCAGAAAGTAATTGGAAAATATCAGCGGGCATACCGTCGGGAAGCTCAACTAAAGTGTAGTTGTAACGAATATCGATGCGGCCAATGCGTTTTTTATCAACGCCCGACTCTTCGATTAATACCGCTTGGATTTGATCTTTAGTGACGTTGTGTTGACTACCAACATCTAAACGGTAGCGAACCGAACGATAACTTAGGCGATTGCGGCTATTAGCATTAGCCACTTGAGCCGAATGATTGGCAAGATCGGGGCCGGGTTTATAGGCATACAACAAGGCCGCGGCAAAATCTAATGCGCTAAAACCTAATTGTGCCGATAAAGCTTTAATCAACGCTCGCTGAGCATTCAAAGGCTGCTGATTGATAATTTGCTGTAATTGCTCGGCTAACTCAGCATCATCAATCGCAAGCCCATCGCTATCCTTAGTCTGCATTTATAGTCGATCCTGATCAATTTCAACGAATGCTTCATCACGCAAACGTCTTAACCATAATTCAGTTTCTTCTTCGATTTTACGTTTACGCAATTCGTCACGAATTTTATCTTTTTTAAACTGGTCGCTATTATCTTGATTTTCTCTGCCTAAGACTTGAATCAAATGCCAACCAAATTGAGTTTGAACCGGCTGGCTGACCTGATTAATCTCTAATTTATTCATCGCCTCTTCAAACGGCGGCACTAAAGCACCTGGGGTAACCCAATCTAAAGAACCGCCATTAATCGCCGAACCTTTATCATCGGAATGAGCGCGTGACAAAGAGGCAAAATCATCGCCATCCACAATTCTTTCTCGCAAAGCTAACATACGTTTTCTGGCTTCAGCATCATCAACCAATTCATTGGTTTTAATCAGAATATGTCTGACTTTGGTTTTAGTAATGATGTGTTGGCCGTTACCTTCCAAGCCCAGCACTTTAATAATATGGAAACCGCTCGGGCTACGAATCGGATCGGAAACATCACCGTTATGCATTGCCGCGACAACATCGGTAAATAAAGTCGGGATTTGACCGATTGAGCGCCAGCCCAAATCACCACCTTTTAAGGCGTTATCATCGTTAGAAACGCTAATCGCCATTTGTTTAAAATCTTTACCTGCACGCAAATCAGCAACCACTTGCTCGGCTTTTTGGCTGGCTTTTTGGATTGCTGTTGATGAGGCTGACTGAGACACCGCAATCAAAATATGCCCCAAATGGTATTGCGAGTTAACCGAAGCGACTTTGCCTTGGGTTTCCATAAAATGATTAACTTCAGCATCGGTGACTTTAATCCGCGAACCGATTTCTCTGCCACGCAATTGGTTGGTGATAATTTCGTTACGCAGATTGTCTTCAAAGCTTTTGTAACTCATGCCTTGTCGTTCAATTTCGCTACGAAAAGCATCAACCGATAAACCATTTCTGGAAGCAATCTCGTTAACCGAGTTTTGCAGCATTTCTTCGCTGACTTGAATGCCGGATTTTGCCGCCATTTGGCGTTGCAATTTATCGACAATCATGCGTTCTAGCACCTGTTTTCTTAAAACATATTCAGGCGGAATAGCAACATTACCGCTTCTTAATTTAGCGGCAATACCTGCCACTTCGTTATCCAATTCATGCTCTAAAATCACATCGTCTTCGACCACCGCCACAATCCGATCTAAAACCTCAGCGTGGGACTCAAGACTAAAAGCACTTAAAAAAAGCAATACTGTCAAAAATAGGGTCTTAATCATGCGGTTAATTTATTCGTAATAACTGGCTTTGCGATAGCCGTTGAGGTTAGTTTGCAAGAAAGTATCAACGCTATCACCGAAACTGGTGAGACCTTTGAGTTCTAACTGGAAGAAAAATGCGGTTTCTGGTTTTAAGCTCGCATCAGCTAAATTAACACCTGTCAAACTTTGACTTTGATAACCATTAATATATCGACGCGCAATGACTCGGAAACGCCAGCAGCAGTTTTCTTTTTCCAAACCAATAAAACTTTCTGTGGTTCTGTCAAAATTTAAGGAATATTGCCAACGACCTAAACCATACCATTCGTTGAATAAGGGCCAACGGAATGAAACATCGGTTTGAGAAATACCATTAACAATTAAGTTATCTTTACGTCTAAAACGATAACCAATATCAAATAATTCACTGGATTGATTTCTAAATTTCAATACAGCTTGGCCACGCGCAAAACTATTAGCTTCTGGATCCCATTGAGCACCGGTCATATAAGATAGGTTTTTAGTGACTTGTCCACCTACTTCGCCAATAAAATTAGAGGTTGAACTTTTTTGATTAACTATTCCAGGAAGGTTCACATCTCTATCTTGGAAATAGAGAATCTGACCTAAACTCACCTTCAATGGCTCTAAACCGGTTTTGCTATCAATAAATCTCGAAGTGCCAGCGAGTGTCAATTGGTTAGCATCTTGAATTCTATCGATACCACTGAAGCGGTTTTCACGGAATAAGCTGTAAAAATTGGTATCTAAAATACTAGAATCAAAAAGTGGGATATTGTTTTGATCTTTTCGAGGAATATACAAATAATACATTCTCGGTTCTAAGGTATTGGTATAAGGCGAATCACCAAAACTCATTTGTTTTTCAAAAGCGGTGCCAGTATCAACCGAAAATATCGGTAACATTCTATTAATACTAGATGGCGTTGTTTGAGATTGGTTGCTTAGTTCGTATTGGGTATAGTGGCCAGTAATTTTAGGATTAAAGAAACCGGCAGTCGATTCAAGAGGCATGCTAATCGATGGAGCGACACTAAATCGCTGCGCATTAGGCTTGGAACCACCCGCTAAAGCACTGTATTGATGATAGAAATAACTAAACTGATTATCCATTGCAACAGTAATCGGCAAATTGGCAAAATCATGATTTAGATTAAGATTGACTCTTGGTAAAACGTCATATGGCATCAGCGCCTTATTCTCAGAATAATATTTATCAACCGATTGATAATGCTGGATACCGGTCGAAAAGGCGACATTAGGACGGGCGTAATTCAAAGAGGCAATACTGGGTAAATAACTACTGGTTTGGAAACCTAAGGCGTTATTAAGGTCGTTGAAATAACGATTATCTGAAACATAATTCAAATCCATCATCGAACTTAAATGCGATGTCAGGGTTCTTTGTTCTTTTAACGAAGCTGAATAACGCGCCTTATTCAGAATCTCATCATTCGGCATATACTCAGCCCCGAAAGTCCCTTTCGATGAATCAGTCATATAACGGAATTTCTCCCGCAACATACCACCCCGTTTCGCTAAATAACGCGGGGTAACAATCATGTCGTAGTTAGGCGCAATATTCCAATAAAACGGCACTGTGGTATCAAAGCCGTTCCGCTGACTAGCACTGAAATTAGGCGCTAACAAACCGGATAAACGTCGGTTGTCGGTAGGGAATGAGATATACGGGGTGTAAAGAAACGGTACGCCTTTAAATTCTAACCAAGCATTTTTCGCCGAACCTTGACCGGTTTCACGGTTAATTTTTAAACGCTCGGCATGAGCCATCCAATCTTGATTGCCGGGGGCACAACTGGTGAACGCCGCTTCGTGATAACGAGTCAGGTCTTTACTATCTCGATACACTACTTCAGCCGAACCGCGGATAGGCGCTTCGGCGGCAATAAATTGTGCTTTCCTTAATCGCGCTTCGTCTTTATTTAAACTTAATGAGGCGGTATCACTCGCAAATGCCAATTGCTGTTCGCTGTAAATCACATTGCCTTGCGCGTCCATGGTGTCAGCACTGTTATCGTAACTCGCTTGATCAGCCAACATATGCTGATCAGCGCGGGTTAAGTCAACATTGCCGGCAAAGCTCATCACATCGCCATCGAAAATTTCAGATGAATCAGCGTTAATCACGGTCTCTGCTTTTTCACGAGCATCTTGTGAAATTGGCTTCACTTTTCGCTTCTTAGCGCTCCAAGTTTGGCAGTTTTGCCAAGGGTCGCTATCAAATTCGGCCCGTAACGTTTGGAACGTCCGTTCTTGAGCTTGGTTGAAAGTCGGGGTTAGAAAATAAGCATTTTGTGCCGTTGCGACAGTGGATACTTGTTTTGCTTCGCCCTGAGGATCTGGCCCGACTAAATTGCAATTCCAACCTTTACTATCGCCACTTTTACAATTCCAGCCTGGCACACTACCGGCACTTGCGGTATCTGTTGCGGGTTCACGATTAGGTAAAGGCTTTTTTTCTTCTGCGGCTGTTTTAGATTTTTCGTTAATTTTGATGTGCAGTTTTTGCGAATCGCTTGCTAATTTTTCAACCAGCTTTTCCGGTAATGGCTGCTTAGCCTGTTGAATAATAGGCTGGACAATCGGCTGCTCAATAGGTTTAACAGTCGGTTGCGCTAATACAGGTTCTGATTTAACCGGCGGACTAGGTAAATTATTGGCTGGCTGTACAGCTTGAGCAGGTGCTTCTATCACCTTCACTTGTGGTTTTTCGACAGCGACTGTTGGCGTTGATGGTTTAGCTGACTCAACAGAAGCAGGACCTTGATTTAAACAAGTCCATTCGCCATTTTGACTCTGCTCACAATTCCATACAGGATTGCTGGCGGCATTCGCCGCTCCCGAAAAAAACGATATTGCTAACCAAATTTTTGAAAACCGAAAATTCATATCTGAGAGAAGGCGGCTAAATTAACTTAGCAGATTGGAAATCGAATAAAATATCGGCATATTTTACCTTAGGTTGACTTGCAAATAATAAATAATGTACTCCTCCGATACTGACCCGCGCATCTTAGCCCTTAGCAATTGGCTGACCAAGCAAATTAAGCTTGATATTCAAAGCCTTGAACCTGCCTCTAGCGATGCCAGTTTTCGGCGTTATTTTCGAGTCATTCATAGCAATGGCCGTCATATCATCATGGACGCGCCGCCCGACAAGGAAAATACTGAGCCATTCATTCGGATTGCCAAGCTTTTTGCCAACGCCAAACTCCATGTTCCTGCTATTGAAGAAATTAATAGCGAACAAGGTTTTTTGATGTTGGAAGACTTGGGTAGCACTTGTTTGCTCGATGAAATCAACTCAACCAACGCCGACCGCATTTACGGACAGGCATTAGATAGTTTGCTTCAATTACAAACCCAGCTTGATATTAGCCAGTGCGATTTGAATCAGTACGACCGGCCATTATTAGAGCGCGAACTCGGCATTTTTTCTGAATGGTTTCTCGACAAATTACTTGGCATTAACCTTCCTGAGTCGATAAAACAGCCATTACACGATTTACTGATTAGTTCAGCGCTGCAACAACCACAGGTGTGTGTCCACCGCGATTTCCATTCTCGCAATTTAATGATGCTGGACAGCAATTCACCGGGAATTATCGACTTTCAAGACGCCGTGATTGGCCCGATTAGCTACGACTTAGTGTCGTTACTCCGCGATTGTTATATCCAATGGCCAGCACAACAAGTCGAACAATGGGCTCACGCTTATTATCAACGCTTAGTATCTGCGAATTTAGTGTCGGTCGAATTTACCCAATTCAAACGCTGGTTCGATTTAATGGGTTTACAACGTCATTTAAAAGCAGTCGGTATTTTTGCTCGTTTGCATCTGCGTGATGGCAAATCTAATTATTTGGCTGACATTCCACGCACCCTAAGCTACATCAGCGATGTCAGCAGAAGCTATCCCGAACTTTCGGCGTTTAGCCAATTCCTAGAAACCGCTATTTTGCCAATCTATCCAAGCAAACTATGAAAGCCATGATTTTAGCCGCCGGTCGTGGCGAGCGCATGCAACCACTAACCGACACCACGCCAAAACCGCTTTTAAAAGTCGCGGGTAAACCACTGATTGAATATTGCATTGAAAATTTAGTCGCGGCAGGATTTACCCAATTAGTGATCAACCTATCCCATCTAGGCCAGCAAATTCGCGATTATTGTGGCGACGGTAGCCAATGGGGGGCTGAAATCAGCTATTCCGATGAAGGCGAAACGGCATTAGAAACCGCTGGCGGTATTGCTTATGCCCTACCCTTACTTGGCGACCAACCGTTTTTAGTGATTAACGCTGACATTATCTGCGACTATCCGTTGGCAGAGTTACGCCATAAACACTTCGATTTAGCCCATTTGGTTTTAATCGACAACCCGCCTCACCATCCTCAAGGTGATTTCAGCTTAAACCAAGACTGGCTTAGTGTAACCGGTACTGAAAAATTCACCTTTAGCGGCATCGGCATTTATCATCCCGACTTATTCAAAGACATCAGTTTTGGTCCACTGAAATTAAGACCGGTGTTAAATCAAGCGATGCAAGATCAGCGAATTAACGGGGAAAAGTTTGATGGTTTATGGATGGATATTGGCACGCCGGAGCGTTTGAAGGAAATTGAAGCGGTTTTATTAGCCAATTAAGGCTACCTGCTTTGCACAAGTAGCCTTAAACATTGCTAATTAAGGATTGCTTGCCGCCTTAGTACAAGTCAACGGTCTAACTGCATCCTCTAAATTAGATGAACAAGCCCAAGAGCCGTCGGTAGCGTTGTAGGTAAATGTAACGGTTTTATCCGCCACTTTAGGATTAATGCCCTTAGATGCGTCAACAAAAGTCGCTACCAAAGTACAGCTAGTCGCGGCACCCGTAGCATCGATTGTAGATACATATTTGCCCGATCTGACCGCTCCCTCCAAAATCGAACAACCTTTCTCAGTCCCTGATTGACTAACGCTTAAACCAACTGGAGTTTTCAAGCCATCTAACAAGGACATCGCTTCAGCGACCTGCGCTTTAGCCACATAATCCTGATAGGCGGGAATCCCGATAGCGGCCAAAATACCAATAATAGCCACGACGATCATTAATTCGATTAAGGTAAAACCTTGCTTTAGTTTTTGTGTATTCATTGTATTCCTTGAGTTTTTTCCTGT
>CAMCSF010000035.1 GCA_945877625.1 Methylomonas koyamae
TATAATCAATCATCTATCGAGAGTCAGTCGCAATTAGATCAGACAACGCTTGACCTAGAGCATCAAAATCTATTGAAATTGATTGCATACAGCCCAACAAGCGTTGACACTTTAGTCCAAGAAAGTGGTTGGTCGGTGGAAATGATTTCATCTATTTTGCTGGTTTTGGAACTACAAGGCTATATTGCCTCGGCTGCAGGTGGTAGCTATTACAGAATTTAACAAAGGTTCTAATGAAAGAAGATATTTTTGATGTGTTGATCTATCTATTTGAGAATTATCTCGACAACGATAGTGATAACTATCCTGACACCGATTTGATTGCTAGTGAATTGCTCGATGCCGGTTTTCAACAGCCAGACGTGAATAAAGCGTTTGATTGGTTAGAATCTTTAGCCGATATTGAGGCGATTACCACTGTAGTTTCGTCGTCGTTTCGGGTGTTTAGTAGTCAGGAAATCGAAGTATTGGATTTGGAATGCCGTGATTTTCTGATGTTTCTTGAGCATAGCGGGATTTTGACACCGGCTAATCGCGAAATTGCCATTGATAGAGCGATGGCGTTGAAAGATGAAGAGATTACTTTAGATAGATTGAAGTGGATTGTGTTGATGGTGTTACTCAGCCAACCCGGTGATAGTACGGCGTTTTCTCGGATGGAAGACATTGTCTATGACCTGATTCCTACCTCTTTACATTGATTCCGTACCCAGCATGAGCAAAAGTTTAGTCATTGTAGAGTCACCTGCAAAATGTAAGACCATCGAGAAATACTTGGGTAAAGATTTCCAAGTGCTTGCTTCTTATGGTCATGTCCGCGATTTAATTCCCAAAGAAGGTGCGGTTGATACCGCCCATGATTTTGCGATGAAGTATCAAATCATCGATCGCAATCAACGCCATTTGCAAGAAATCGGTAAAGCCATCAAGTCCGCTGATACCTTATATCTAGCGACTGACCCTGATAGGGAAGGTGAGGCGATTTCTTGGCATGTGTTAGAGCATCTGAAAGAAAAGAAGCTATTAAAAGATAAAGAAGTGCGGCGGGTGGTATTTCACGAAATCACCAAAAAGGCGGTGACTGAGGCGATTGCTAATCCCACAGAATTGTCGTTGAACATGATTAACGCCCAGCAAGCGCGTCGGGCTTTGGATTATTTGGTGGGGTTTAATTTATCGCCACTGCTCTGGAAGAAAATTCGTCGTGGTTTGTCGGCGGGTCGGGTGCAAAGTCCGGCCTTGCGGATGATCGTTGAGCGCGAATTGGAGATTGAAGCGTTTAAAACCCGCGAATATTGGACTCACGTTGCTGAAGCCAGTGCGCAAGGTTTGCCGTTTAAAGCCAAGTTGACGCATTTTAAGGGTGAGAAACTCAGTCAATTTAGCGTTACCGATGAAGCGCAGGCCACGCAAGTTAAGCAAACTTTGCTGGATGCAGCCGATGGGCAATTAATCGTTGCCAAAGTTGAGAAAAAGCAACGCAGCCGCAATCCCGCTCCACCGTTTATTACTTCAACCTTGCAACAAGAAGCCGCGCGTAAATTGGGTTTTACCACCAAGCGCACCATGATGGTGGCGCAGCAGTTGTATGAAGGGATAGATTTGGGCGGCGAAACCGCCGGTTTAATCAGCTATATGCGTACCGATTCGGTGAATTTGTCGGAAGAAGCTTTGGGCGATCTTCGGGCCTTGATTGCTGAAAAATACGGTGCGGAAAATGTCCCTAAAGAGCCGCGTCAATTCAAAACCAAATCCAAAAATGCGCAAGAGGCTCATGAAGCAATACGTCCGACTTCGGCTTATCGCTTGCCGGAGCAAGTGAAGCAATTTCTGAGTGTTGAGCAGTTCAAGTTATACGATTTAATCTGGAAGCGGACGGTGGCTTGTCAGATGATTCATGCCACTTTAAATCAGGTGGCAGTTGATTTGAATTGTGGCAGTGATCAAAACGTGTTTCGTGCTACCGGTTCAACCGTGACTAATCCCGGCTTTATGGCGGTGTATTTAGAGGGCGTCGACGATAGCAAAGAAGCGGCTGATGATCAGGATAGTTTGTTGCCGCCGATGGAAGAAGGGCGTCCGGTTACTTTGAATGATGTGGTTGCCGGTCAGCATTTTACCGAGCCACCGCCACGTTATAGTGAGGCGAGTTTAGTTAAAGCGTTAGAGGAGCATGGCATTGGTCGTCCTTCGACTTATGCGACGATTATTTCGACCTTGCAAAATCGCGAATATGTGACTTTGGATAGCAAGCGCTTTCATCCAACCGATGTTGGGCGGATTGTTAATAAATTTCTGACCGATCACTTTACTAAATACGTGGATTACAGTTTTACCGCCAATTTAGAAGATGATTTGGATGCGGTCGCGCGTGGTGAGAAAGATTGGGTGCCGTTGATGAACGATTTTTGGCAGCCGTTTACCCAGTTGATTACCGAGAAAGAAACCAGCGTTCAGCGTAAAGATGTCACTCAAGAAAGTATTGATGAACAATGTCCTGAATGCAGTAGTCCGTTGTCGATTCGTTTGGGTCGCAATGGGCGGTTTGTTGGTTGTACTAATTACCCGACGTGTTCTTATACCCGTAATTTGGGCGATGATAATGCCGTTGCTTCTGCTGAGCCGGAAGTGGTTGAAGGGCGGGTTTGTCCTAAGTGTGAATCGTCTTTGGTGATTAAAACCGGTCGCTATGGCAAGTTTGTTGGTTGTAGTGCTTATCCGACCTGTAAACACATTGAGCCTTTAGAAAAACCGCAAGATACCGGCGTGGCTTGTCCGCAATGTAAAGACGGTGCGATTTTGCGAAGAAAGGCGCGTAGCGGCAAGATATTTTTCTCATGCTCTGGTTATCCAAAGTGTGACTATGCCTTGTGGGATGCGCCAATTAAAGAAAGTTGTCCTGATTGCAATTGGCCGATTTTGACCTTAAAAACCACTAAACGCCGTGGTGTTGAAAAAGTTTGTCCGCAAAAAGAATGTAAATACGCGACGCCTTATGAAGGCGATGAAAACGATGTGAATGGCTAAAACGGCAAGCCGAGCGCTTGGCCGATTTTTAGCTGATGATTGTTGATGAAACCTGCGTTAACTTCCAGCATGTAAGTGGCTGGAAGTTGCGAATGGTAAATCGGGCAGGGATTTTGGCGGCAAGGTTGTAAATTAGGCAGCATAGCGACGATTTCAGCTTGATGATTCAAAAATAAAACATCGAGCGGCAATAAGGTGTTTTTCATCCAAACCCCGCGTAAATCCTGATCGTTATAGACAAATAACATGCCTTTATCGATGGCCAGTGATTGGCGATTCATTAAGCCGGTTTCTCGCTGCTGCTGATTGGCGGCAATTTCAACTTCAATGCTAAGGTTTTGATTTTTAAACTGTACTAAGCCAGTTTCTAACTCGGTGTTAGCTAAGGCTGTGTTGGCGAAAGCTAGGGCGAGTAGCAAGCTTAGGTGGTTTAAACGATGTGTTGATGCGATTTTCATGCCAAATTTACCTGATAGACTTGTGTTTAGGTCGGTTAATCATTATAATTCGCAGTTCAAATTGCGAGCGTGGCGAAATTGGTAGACGCGCTGGATTTAGGTTCCAGTGGCAACCCCGTGAGAGTTCGAGTCTCTCCGCTCGCACCATTTTCTAAAGTCCTTCTGTTATTCCTTCATGGCTTGTTAAAGACTTTTTATTAGTTCTTTGATAGCTGCCAAATCAAATTTTCCAACTTTTTGCATAACCATCGCACCTTTTCTGTCGATTAAAAAACTGGTTGGTGTTAGTTGAATATTGCCAAAGTTTTTAGCTATTGATGCGTCAGGGTCAAGGATAACTTGGTAGGGTAGTTGTTTGTTTTCTGCCAGTGCTAATACTTGATTCGGTGGCGAGTAATTCATCGCAACCGCAATGATAGTCAGGTCTTGGTTGCTAAATTGTTGGTGTAATTCGATTAAATCGGGAATTTCTTCAATACAGCCGGTGCAGTCTGGCGCCCAAAATGTTACCAGCACGGGCTTATCTTTTAAGTCAGCTAAGTTAAACGATTCGCCTTTTAGGTTTTTAAACACAGTGTTCGGCATGATTTTGCTGGCTTCCAGCTGCCAGTAGCCGATGCAAGCAGCGACGATCACTGCAAAAACAATTGAGAATTTGAGCTTTAAGTTCATAAGTTGCTGGTCGAACGCCTATGGTTGGTTGATGTTAGTGCAAAGCTGTTAAAATGCTATTTTATCCAGATATTCTCGGTTTTTAATGCAAATGCTTGCTAAGGGTTGTGATTTTTATGAGTTTTGATGTCGTATGTTTTGATTGTGATAGCACTTTAAGTCGAATCGAAGGCATTGATGAATTAGCTAGGCAGCATGGGCTTTTTGATAAGGTGGCGGCGTTAACTGATGCGGCTATGAACGGTGAGTTGGCTTTAGAAGAGGTTTATGCGAGTCGTTTGGATCTGATTCGGCCTAATCAAGCCTCTATTGATTGGTTGGCTGGTTTGTATATCGACACCATCGTCGATGGCGTTAAAGACACTATTCAGACTTTGCAGCAACACCATAAACAAATTCACATCATCAGCGGTGGCTTAAGACAAGCGATTTTGCCTTTGGCTGACTATTTAGGGGTTCCCGAGCATCAAGTTCATGCGGTTGATGTGATATTTGATGAGCAAGGTGAATATCAAGATTTTGCTAGACAATCACCGTTAGCGATGAGTGGCGGCAAGGCGCAGATTTGTAAAACCCTGATTCAAGCTAATTCATCCTTGGTGATGATAGGCGACGGTAAAACCGATCTTGAGGCTAAATTGGCTGGCGCTTATATGATTGGCTTTGGCGGTGTTGTTAGACGGCCTTTGGTTGAAAGTCAGTCTGATCAGTATGTTAGCGATGCATCGTTAACTGCGGTGTTGCCTTATCTGCTGTAATTTATTGAATAATTGAATGATAGTCTGAAATTTTTAAAACATTTTAGAGGGAACAATGGCAGGGCATAGTAAGTGGGCAAATATCCGGCATCGTAAAGGCGCGCAAGACGCTAAACGTGGGAAGATTTTTACCAAATTGATTCGTGAAATTACCGTTGCGGCGAAAGGCTCAGGTGGCGGTGATCCTGCTAATAATCCCAGCTTAAGAACTGCGATTGACAAGGCGCTTGGCGCTAATATGAAACGCGATACGGTTGATAACACGATCAAGAAAGCGATTGGTGCTTTGGATGGTGTTAACTATGAAGAAGTCCGTTACGAAGGTTATGGGCCGGGCGGAACGGCTGTAATGGTCAATTGCTTAACCGATAACCGCAATCGTACCGTAGCTGATGTTCGTCATGCTTTTTCTAAGGCGGGTGGCAATTTAGGGACGGATGGCTCAGTCGCTTATTTATTTCGTAAAGTAGGGATTATTAGCTATTCGGCTGGCGTTGATGAAGATGTCATTATCGAAGCGGCAATGGATGCGGGGGCTGATGATGTGGTGAGTAATCCAGATGGTTCGATTGATGTATTTACTGCCCCTGAAGATTATTTAAGCGTTAAAGAAGCGATGATTGCGGCTGGTTTTGAACCGGAAAATGCTGAAGTGACGATGCACGCTGAAGTCAAAACCGAACTGGATGCCAATGATGCTGAAAAAATGCTGAAGTTGATTGATAGGCTAGAAGATTTGGACGATGTGCAAGATGTTTACTCTAATGCCGATATTGGCGATGAGATTATGGCGGCCTTGGGTGATGCGTAACTTCATTTTAGAAGCGATTAGCCATTGAGCAGAATTCTTGGGATTGATCCTGGTTCGAGAATTACGGGTTACGGGGTTGTGGAAATCGGTGCAAGAGGCGTAGCTCGCTATGTTGCCAGTGGTTGCATACGGATGCAGAGCGATGATTTTCCTTCTCGACTTAAACAAATATTTGATGGCATAACTGAAATTATCGCGCTTTACCAACCTCAACAAATGGCCATAGAGCAAGTGTTTATGCATAAAAATGCCGATTCGGCGTTAAAGCTTGGTCAGGCGCGTGGTGCGGCTATTTGTGCAACCCTTAATCAACAAATACCGGTGTTTGAATACGCGGCTCGGCAAGTCAAGCAAGCCTTGGTGGGAAAGGGCAATGCTGAAAAACAACAGGTTCAGCATATGGTGAAAATTTTGTTAAGCATTCAAGGTGATATGCAAATTGATGCCAGCGACGCGCTTGCTATCAGTCTTTGTCATTGTCATTATCAAGAAACCGCTAAACGTATACAGCAGGCGCAACTATGATTGGTTTTCTGCGTGGCAAGTTGATGCACAAGGCGCCGCCGCAATTATTATTGGATGTCAATGGTGTCGGTTATGAAATCGAGGCGCCGATGACGACATTTTATGATTTGCCGGCTTTGGGGCAGGATGTAAAACTGCATACCCATTTGGTGGTCAGAGAAGATGCCCATATTTTGTTTGGTTTCGCTAGTGAAACTGAGCGAATGCTGTTTAGAGCTTTAATCAAGGTGAATGGTGTCGGGCCAAAATTAGCGTTGACGATTTTATCTGGGCAAAGCGTAGCTGATTTCTATCGTTGTGTTGAGGATAACGATGTAAAAGGTTTGGTACGTTTGCCGGGCGTTGGGCAAAAAACCGCAGAGCGTTTGATTATTGAAATGCGCGGTCGATTGCCGGAGTTGGATTCTTCTGTGGTATCAATTTCGTCTGTTTCTAATCCAGTCCAACTAGCAAATTCACCGAAACAAGAGGCGGTTTCAGCGCTTTGTGCTTTAGGTTACAAACCTCAAGATGCGGCAAAAATGGTGCAGGGGATTGCTGTTGAAGATAAAAGTTGTGAAGACATTATTCGGATGGCATTACGAGGAACGATTAAGTGATTGAAAGTGATCGATTAATCACCGCCGTTGCTGGTAATGATGAAGAGCGTCAAGATCGAGCGATTCGACCTAAGCGTTTAAAAGATTATGTTGGCCAGCAAGAGTTGCGGCAGCAAATGGAAATCTTCATTCAAGCCGCTGTTTCTCGTTCGGAAGCTTTAGATCATGTCTTGATTTTTGGCCCACCGGGCTTGGGTAAAACCACTTTGGCTAATATTGTTGCTGCCGAAATGAATGTTAGCATTCGTCAAACTTCTGGGCCGGTCTTGGATAAAGCGGGCGATTTGGCGGCTTTGTTGACTAATTTGCAAGCCCACGATGTTTTATTCATTGATGAAATCCATCGCTTAAGCCCTGCAGTCGAAGAAGTGCTGTATCCGGCTATGGAAGACTATCAAATTGATATTATAATAGGCGAAGGTCCTGCAGCACGGTCGATTAAACTGGATTTGCCGCCTTTTACCTTGATTGGTGCGACGACGCGAGCGGGATTGCTAACATCGCCATTAAGAGATCGATTTGGGATTGTTCAGCGATTGGAGTTTTATAGCACCAGTGAGTTGGCGAGTATTGTGACACGGTCGGCAACCATGCTGGGCATAGCGATTGATCAGGGCGGTGCTAATGAAATTGCCTGTCGTTCTCGTGGAACCCCGAGAATTGCGAATCGATTGTTACGCCGAGTAAGGGATTTTGCCGAAGTGAAAGCTAACGGCGAAATCAGTCGTGAGATTGCCAGTCAAGCCTTACAGATGTTAAAAATCGATCAGCAAGGCTTTGATATGCTGGATCGTAAACTTTTGTCTGTAATGATTGAGAATTTTCAAGGCGGTCCGGTCGGTCTTGATACCTTGGCGGCGGCGATTAGCGAAGAGCGAGGTACGGTGGAAGATGTACTTGAGCCTTATTTACTACAGCAAGGTTTTTTAATGAGAACACCGCGCGGTCGAGTCGTTACTCACAAAGCTTATACCCACTTTGGTTTGCCGATACCGGCCCAAGAGCCTGTTGCAGACGATATTTTTAAACTTTAATTCTGTGTAATGAACCCATTTAACTGGCCTATTCGAGTATATTATGAAGATACTGATGCCGGTGGCGTGGTGTTTTACGCTAATTATTTGAAGTTTTTGGAACGAGCAAGAACCGAAATGTTGAGACATTTTGGATTCGAGCAAGATCAATTAATTGAAATACAAAATCTTATATTTGTTGTTCGCTCGGTAAAAGTTGATTATCTTAAACCAGCAAGATTTAATGATCTGATTAATGTCAATTCAGCGGTTATTGAAAAGAAAAAAACCAGCTTGATATTTAAACAGTCAATTTTGCGTGAAGATTTACTATTGTGTGATGCTGAAATCCGAATAGCTTGTCTTGATGCACAAACCATGAAACCTAAACCTATTCCCACTGAGATATTGGAAAAAATAACCTGATGAATACTGATTTATCGATACTGCATTTGGTCAAAGAGGCCAGCGTTGTTGTTCAGTTTGTGATGTTTATCTTGCTTTCGGCATCGGTCGCATCGTGGACTTTTATTTTTTCTAAACGTAAAGAATTAAAGCAATCTATTGAAGTGACTGATAGCTTTGAAGATGAGTTCTGGTCCGGCTTAGGTCTTGCTGAGCTATACAAAAAAATGTCTAACGATAGATTTGATCCAGAAGGCATCGAAAAAATCTTTCTAGCAGGTTACCGTGAATTTGCCAGAATGCGTCAAAAAGGTGATGTTGAGCCTATGGTGCAAGTCGAAAGCGCACAACGAGCGATGCGGATTGAGTTGGCAAGAGAATTAGATCGTTTAGATGAAACTTTGCCGTTTCTGGCAACTGTTGGATCAACTAGTCCTTACATTGGCTTGTTTGGTACGGTTTGGGGGATTATGAATTCCTTCAGAGCCTTGGGCGAAATCAAAAATGCGACGTTAGCGAATGTTGCGCCTGGTATTTCTGAGGCGTTGATTGCTACCGCAATTGGTTTATTCGCGGCGATTCCAGCGGTTATTGCTTATAACCGATTCTCAACTCGCCTAGACCGATTAGCAGGTCGTTATGAGTTGTTTATCGATGAATTCGTGGTTTTATTGCAAAGACAGGCGCACAGTAAATGAATGTAGGTGGCAGTAATCGCAAATCCCGCAAGCGTCGTGGTCCAATGGCCGAGATCAATGTTGTTCCTTACATTGATGTCACGTTTGTTTTATTAATGATTTTTATGATTACAGCACCGCTGGTTCAAACTGGCGTTGATGTAGATTTGCCGCAGACTGATGCTGCAGCTGTTGATTTAAAAGATGAACCCCCCGTGATTGTTTCAATAAAAAGAGATGGCTCTTTTTATATTGATATTGGTGATCGTCAAGATGAGCCGGTTCCTGAAGATGTGCTGTATTCAAGAGTTTCAACTGTGTTGAAAAATAAACCGCAAACGCAAATCTATGTGCGCGGTGATCATTTGGTCGAATATGGCAAAATAGTGACCGTTATGGCTTCTTTAAAAGCCGCGGGTGCTCCTAAAGTCGGTTTAATGACTACCCCGCCTCCTGAAAAATAGTTAATAAGGCCTCATGCACAAATACGGTTCTTCAATGACTTTGGCGATGGCTTTGCACATCGTCATTATTCTATTGTTTAGTTTTAGTTTTGAACCTGATCCCGATCTTGTGAAAGCTGAAGCTGCGCCTGAAATTATCGAGGCAACTATTTTAGATAGCGATCAAATTCAAGCTGAAGTAGATCGTCTCAAACAAAATGAAGCCAAGGCAGAACAAGCCGAGATTCAGCATCAACAACAAGTTGAAAACGCGCGTAAATCAGAACAGCAATTGTTACAACAGCAAGCGAAAAAACAGCAAATGCTCGAAGAGCAAAAAGCTCAGCAAGCCTTAGAAAAACGTAAACAAGACGCTTTAGAAGAGCAAAAAAAACAAGCTCAACTAGAAGAAGCTAAGCGTAAAGAAGCTGAAAAACTGGAAGAGGCTAAAGAAAAAAAGCTTAATGAAGAGAAAAAAGCCAAGGCAGTTGCTGAAGAAAAGCAAAAACAGCAAGAGATTCTGAAAAAGCAAGAAGCTGAAAAAGAAAAACAGCAAGCGGCTGAGCGTGAGGCCAAACTCAAAGAGCAGAAATTAGCTGAAGAAACTAAAGCTAAGCAACAAGAGGCTGACGCTAAAAAGCTTGAGCAAGAGAAAAAACTCTTAGAGCAACAAAAAATACAAGAACAAGCCGCAGAATTAGCAAAACGCCAAGCAGAAGCAAAAGCTGAAAAAGAAAAACAGCAAATTGCTGAAAAACTTGATAAAGAAAAAACGGCGAAACTAGAAAAGGAAAAGCAAGAAGCGGAGGCAGTTGCTAAAGCAAAAGCCGAGAAAGAAAAACAGGCAGCCGAAGCCGTTGCTAAAGCAAAGGCAGAGCAACAAAAGCAAGAAGCAGATGTTGCTGCCAAGGCTAAAGCTGAGAAAGAAAAACAAGCCGCTGAAACTGCTGCTAAAGCCAAAGCAGAGCAGCAAAAACAAGAAGCTGAGGCCGCCGCTAAAGCAAAAGCTGAGAAAGAAAAACAGGCTGCCGAAGCCGCAGCAAAAGCTAAAGCAGACAAAGAAAAGCAACTCGCTGCAGAGCAAGCCGAAAAAGATAGGCAAGCCAAACTAGCCGCCGAAAAAGCTGAAAAAGAACGTCAGGCAAAATTAGCGGCAGAAAAAGCCGAAAAAGAACGCCAAGAAGCCGCGGCTAATGCGGCTAAAGCTAAGGCAGAACAAGAGCGCCAAGCAGCAATTGCCGCGGCTGAGAAAGCAGAAAAAGATAGGCAAGCGGCTGAAGCTGCAGCAGCAAGTGCAGCAAAAGCCGAGGCGAATAAACAAATGATATCGGAGGCAGGAAAGAGGATTCAGCAGAAAGTAACAGCGGCGTGGACTAGACCTATCAATGCAACACAAGGTTTGAAGTGTACAATTCAGGTAAAATTATTGCCTAGTGGCGATGTTATGGAAGCAGATGTTGTCAGTAGTAGCGGCGATGCAATTTTTGACCGCTCGGCTGAAAATGCGGTAAGAAAGGCTTCACCTTTGCCAGTACCGCCAGATAAAAATTTATTCAATGATCAATTTAGAGTATTCCCCTTTGTATTTAAGCCAGAATAATTAGAAACCGGAAATAATAGATGATGTTATTAGCAAGAATTTTGATCGTTAGCGCTTTAGCTTCCGCTCTGTCAGTCGCACAAGCAGCTGGCTTAACTATTGAGATTACTAAAGGTTCGCAAACTGCGGTGCCAATTGCCGTTGTTCCTTTTGGTCAACAAGGCTCAATTGGTAACGTCAAATTATCGGATGTTGTTGATTCTGATTTAGGTGGTAGTGGTTTTTTCAAAACCTTGCCAGAAGAAGACATGCTAACCAAACCTACTGCGCCGGATAGAGTTAATTTCAAAGATTGGCAGGTGTTAGGTCAAGACTATATGGTGATTGGTCAGGTAGTTGGTAATGGTGGCAACTACAATATCGAATTCCATTTGTTCAATGTGCATAACGGACAATTATTAATGGGATACCGTTTTACAGCCGGTGCCAATGACTTGCGCCGAGCAGGTCATCACATTAGTGATCTGATTTATGAAAAATTAACCGGTCGTAAAGGTTCATTCAACACCCGCATTGCTTATGTCACCAGTTCGCCAAGGGCTAATGGTAAGCAATATATGTTGCAAGTTGCTGATGCCGATGGCTTCAATCCTAGAACAATTGCTGAATCACCTGAGCCTATTATGGCGCCAGCATGGTCTCCAGATGGTTCTAAAATTGCTTATGTATCGTTTCACACCAAACGCTCTGAGATTTTTATCCAAACGTTGGCAACTGGTCAACGTGAAAGCGTCTCTGCTTATCACGGTATCAATGGTGCGCCAGCTTTCTCACCAGACGGTGGTCGTTTAGCGATTACCTTGTCTAAAGATGGTAGTCCAGATGTTTACGTATTAAATCTGGCTAATCGTGGCTTAACTCGATTAACCAATGGTATGTCGATTGATACCGAGCCATCATGGTCACCCGATGGTAACAATATCGTTTTCACCTCTGATCAAGGTGGTAAACCGCAGTTATATGTCGTGTCTAGTTCTGGCGGTAAAGCTAATCGCATAACCTTTCACGGTGATTACAATGCGCGAGGACGTTTTTCATCAGATGGTAGAAGTTTAGCCATGGTTACTGGCAATGGCGGCGATTATCGAATTGCTGTGATGGATATGGCTTCTAAAACTGTCAATGTTTTAACTGGTGGCCGTTTGGATGAGTCGCCAAGTTTTTCACCTAACGGAACGATGGTGCTTTATGCTGCAAACCGTGGTGGTAAATCAACCTTATCAATGGCATCAACTGATGGCGCTATGCAGCAAAAGTTAGCATTTGAAAGTGGCGAGGTTCGCGAACCTGCTTGGGCGCCTTAATTGCAAATAAGATAGAATTGTCCCTAAGATTTACGATTTTTAACTTTAGGTTTGGAGAATATTGATGACACTCAATAAAAAATATTTAGCATTGGCAATGACTGCTGTTTTAACTGTTGGTTGTAGTTCTGATGAAAAAGAAGGCTTAGCTGATGGTACTCAAGGTACTGACGCATCAACTAGCGGTTACAACGATGGCTCTATGTCCGGTAGCCAATTTGGTTCAGGTAATGGTTTCGGTTCAGGTTCTGGCTCACATTTAGGTCCAGAATTCAGCGATCCAAACAATCCATTGTCAAAACAAGTTATCTATTTTGAATTAGACAGTAGCCAAGTTAAACAAGACTATGTGCCAGTTGTTGCCGCTCATGCGCGTTATTTGGCTTCACACCCAAATCAACGTGTGATTTTGGCGGGTAATGCTGATGAGCGTGGTTCAAGCGAGTACAACATTGCTTTGGGCGAGCAACGTGCGAAATCTGTTGAACGAATGATGCGATCACAAGGTGTTAGTGGTAATCAATTAGAAATCGTTAGCTATGGCGAAGAAAAACCAGCTGTATCAGGCAGCGGTGAGTCAGCATGGCAACAAAATCGTCGCGTGGAAGTAGGCTATCAATGAGAAAAAATGCACTTTTGACTTTATGTGTTAGTGGTCTATTGATTTCAACTAATGCATTGTCTGCCAATAATTACAGCGATGTTAATCCACAGCAAATGCCGGCGCAGGTCGATAATGCTATGTTTGATTTGCTGGCGAGAGTTGAACAGTTACAAACAGAAGTGCAGCAATTGAGAGGGATGGTTGAAGAGCAATCGCAAACCATCGCCGATCTCGAAAGAAAGCAAAAAAATATGTACGCCGATTTGGATGGGCGGGTGCAGTCGTTAGCGACATCGGCACCTGCTCAGCCACAAGTGGTGTCCGCTCAGCCCGCTGTTTCAGTTGCTCCTTCTGTAACTCAAGCGCCTGTGGCACCAACTGCACCGCCTACTGCTGTTCCTACTGCAGTTCCCGGGCAAAATGCGGCTTTAGGCACAGAAAAAGACCGTTACCAACAAGCTTATGACAATTTACGCAATGGTCATAATGCTCAAGCTGTGAAAATGTTTGAGACTTTATTGGTCGATTACCCAGCTGGTGAATATGCGGATAATGCCCAATATTGGTTGGCAGAAGCTTATAAAGTGAATCGCGAAATTGATAAATCGCGAGCGGCTTTTACTAAAGTGGTTGTTCAATATCCCAATAGCGCAAAAGTCCCCGATGCCTTATTGAAATTAGGCTATATCGAAGCGGATATGCAAAACTCAGTCAAAGCCCGTGAGTATTTGCTAAGAGTGACTAATAATTATCCAAATTCACCCGCTGCTCATCTTGCCGCCAAAAAATTGGCGCAAATGCCATAGATGATCTGAATGGATCAAACATTACGTATTTCAGAAATTTTTTATTCACTTCAAGGTGAAACTAATACGGTTGGTATTCCAACGGTATTTGTTCGCCTGACTGGCTGTCCATTGCGCTGTTCATATTGCGATACGGAATATGCTTTTACTGGCGGTGAAAAATTTAGCCACGCGCAAATCATCAGCAAAATCCAAGCCTTTAATTGTCAATATGTGACGATTACGGGCGGCGAGCCTTTAGCGCAGCCAGGTTGTAATGCTTTGATGGTTGAATTATTGGATTTGGGTTTTACGGTTTCTTTAGAAACCAGTGGCGCATTGGATGTATCGGCCGTTGATCCTCGAGTGGTTAAAGTGATGGATTTAAAAACCCCGAGTTCATCTGAGCTTGAGCGCAATCGCTACGCCAATATCGAATATCTTAATGCACAAGATCAAGTGAAGTTTGTCATCGCTGATGACGTAGATTACCAATGGTCAAAACAGCAAATCATCGATCATCAATTGCTTGATCGTTGCCAAGTCTTATTTTCACCTGTGATGGGTGTCATGCCGGCTGTTGAGTTAGCAGAGAAAATTCTCGCTGACCAATTAGCGGTTCGTTTTCAAATTCAACTGCATAAATATCTTTGGAATGATGCACGAGGAAAATAATCAAGCTAAATCGGCCGTGATTTTGTTATCAGGTGGTTTGGATTCTATTACGGTGTTGGCGTTGGCTAAACAGCAGGG
>CAMCSF010000036.1 GCA_945877625.1 Methylomonas koyamae
CCGCTATCTCGCCGAGTTTTGTTATCGCTTTAATCGCAGATTCGATCTGCAGACTATCATGCCGCAGTTCCTCATCGTTGCCGCCAATACCCCTCCAATGCCAGGCCGTTTACTCAAATTGGCTGAGGGTTATGGGTAATTAGGAAACAGTTTGCCATTGCTGATCAATAAGACCTTGTAATGGCTGATATTGGTTTTTATAAAGCATTTTTCGACAATCTTTAATCCAAAAACCTAAATAAACATATTCAAGATTTAAATGCTTTGCATGTTCGATTTGCCACAAAACCGCAAATACTCCAGGGCTATACTGAGCAAATACCGGATCGAAAAAAGTATAAACTGCCGACAATGCATTATCTAAAACATCAACTATCGCAACTGCGGCTAATTGATGGTTAATCCTAAATTCCACAAACCAAGTGTTACACCAACTACTACTTAAAAACTCAATATAGTCTTGCTCACTAATTGGTTTGCTATCCGCTCTATCATGTCGTTCAGTCTGATAGCGTTGATACAATTGAAAATGCTCAACCTCAAATTTAGCTGGTTTAATCGTCACTTCGGTTTCTTGATTTCTTTGCCAGCAACGTTTTTGTTTGCGATCGGCTTTAAAATCAGCGGCAGCAATTCGGCTGGGAATGCAAGCTTGGCATGAAGGGCAATGTGGCGCGTAGACTTGATTGCCGCTGCGTCTAAAACCTTGTTCAATCAAGCGCGAATAAATCAGCGTGTCTAAATTAAATGCTTCCGAGACCACCACTGATTGCGCAATTTTGTTATCAAGATAACTGCAATCATGTGGATTCGATAACCACAATGGTATCGAAATCATGACTGCCAAGCCTCAGGATTGGGCGATTGATAGCAAAATTTATCCAGTAAATTGCGAAAAGCCGAACGAGAAATTTCTTCAGCACCTAAACTTAATAAATGTTCACTGGTTACCTGACAATCAATTAATTGATAACCCCAAGCTTTTAACTGCTGAACCAGATGCACAAAGACTACTTTGGAGGCGTCAGTACGACGATGAAACATCGACTCGCCAAAAAAAACCTGACCAATCGCCACACCATACAAACCACCGACTAACTCGCCGTTTTGCCAGGCTTCAACACTATGTGCCACCCCTTGTTGATGTAAGGCTTGATAGGCCGACAGCATATCCGCGCTAATCCACGTACCAGCACCATCGGTTCGAGGTTCTGCACAAGCCTTCATGACATCAAGAAATGCGCTGTCAAAACGGATTTCAAATAATTGTTTACGCAAGGTTTTATTTAAACTGCGCGAGATATTAATCCGTTCAGGATAGACCACCAATCGTGGATCAGGCGACCACCACAAAATCGGTTCGCCCGGGTTGTACCAAGGGAAAATGCCTTGCCGATACGCATTGATCAAACGAGTTGCTGACAAACAGCCGCCAAAGGCTAAAAGACCGTTAGGGTCTGTTAATGCCTTGCGCAACTCTGGAAACCGCTGGTCTGGCTTAGTTGGGTCAAGCTGAGTGAGTTGCATAAATGGTAGGAAAATTGAATCGCGCTAACCAGACAGGTTAGCGCGAATAAAGATTAGTCGCTTAATTCGTCTAAAAATTTTTCAGCATCCAGCGCAGCCATACAACCGGCTCCCGCTGATGTAATCGCCTGTTTGTAATGCGAATCCATTACATCGCCTGCAGCGAAAACACCCGCAACACTGGTTGCGGTTGCGTTACCTTTGATACCGCTGTTAACCACGATGTAACCGTGATCCATTTCTAATTGGCCAGCGAAAATATCCGTATTGGGCGTATGACCAATCGCAATAAAGACACCATGCACATCAATTTCCTGAGTGCTACCGTCGTCAACATTTTTGATTCGTAAGCCGGTGACTCCCATATCATCGCCCAATACTTCATCTAGCTGATGATTCCATTCGATACGCACATTGCCGGTTTTAGATTTCTCAATCAATTTGTCTGACAAGATTTTTTCAGAACGGAATTTGTCGCGGCGATGAACCACGATTACTTCAGAAGCAATATTGGATAAATATAAAGCTTCTTCAACCGCTGTATTTCCACCACCAATCACTGCCACCGGTTTATTGCGATAGAAAAAACCATCGCAAGTCGCGCAAGCCGAAACCCCTTTGCCTTTAAATGCTTCTTCAGAAGGTAAACCTAAATATTTTGCCGATGCACCGGTTGCAATAATTAAAGCATCGCAAGTGTAAACCCCAGCATCACCGGTTAAGGTGAAAGGGCGTTTTGATAAATCGGTAGTGTGGATGTGGTCGAAAATAATTTCAGTGTCAAAACGCTCCGCATGTAAGCGCATTCTTTCCATTAATTCAGGGCCTTGAACGCCATCAACATCCCCCGGCCAGTTATCGACTTCGGTGGTGGTCGTTAATTGACCGCCTTGTTGCATACCGGTAATCATGACAGGGTTAAGGTTAGCGCGGGCTGCGTAAACCGCCGCAGTGTAGCCAGCCGGGCCGGAACCTAAGATTAAGAGTTGGCAATGTTTTGTGTCAGCCATGATTGATGCTCCATTAATGAAAGATGTGAAAATTATACGGACAATTGGACAGCGATTAAACCGCTTAAACTCATTCAGGTTAGATTTAAGCCATTTCATGCGAGTTATCACCTTTATAATCTATAATCTTGTTTTTTAGAGCTTTATTGAGAGCCTTTACTCATGGTTGCTGTTGTTGAAGAAAAATCGATGCGAGGTTATCGCGAGATTGTATTTTTAGGGCTTTCAAGCTTCGCGTTGTTCTTTTTAATCGCCTTAATCACTTTTAATCTCCAAGATCCTAGTTGGAATCATAGTACCTCTATCAAATCGATTCATAATGCTTGCGGGTTAGTGGGCGCATGGTTAGCAGATTTTATGCTGAGTTACTTGGGGGTTATGGCTTATCTGATTCCGATGATGATTTTTTGGTATGGCTATTTGTTATTTACTCCCTATGATCAGGCATTAACACGAGCCCAAATTGCGGTTCGTGCAACCGGATTTGTCGCGACGATGATTGCCGGTTCAGCGATCTTTTTTATGCATTTTCATTTTCTAAGAACCAAACTGCATTTACCGGATAGTCCTGGTGGCATTGTGGGGCGTGAAGTGGGCGAGTCTTTGGTGCATTTGTTGGGAAATTCGGGGTCGATATTATTTTTGCAATTACTGTTTTTGGTCGGGATAACTTTTTTAACCGGTTTGTCTTGGTTTGCGCTGACGAGTTCAGTTGGAAAGTGGACCTTAGCGCTATTTTCTTTTGCCGGACAACAGGCGGTGACAGGCTCACAGCGTTACCGTAATGATGACGAACCAAGCACAACTAGCGCTGCTCGTTTTGAAAATAGAAAGTCAAAGCCGGTGATAACAGACAGCGAATTGGACGCCGAAGAAAAGCCTAAGAAATCCAAGTTACAAATTCTTAAAAAGGTAGAGCAACCGGTTTTACAAGAACCCGAGGTGTTTAAACCTGTCCGTAAGAAAGACACTAAAGCCACAGAAAATTTTGATGGTGATCAATATACCAACGCCTTGCCCAACTTATCTTTGCTAGATAAACGTGAAATAAAAGTAAAACGGTATTCCAAAGCCGAGTTGCAAGAACTTTCAAGACGGGTAGAAGAAGTTTTACAAGATTTTGGTATTTCGGTAGAAGTTGAAGCGGTTTTACCGGGGCCTGTTATCACCCGTTTTGAATTGCGTCTAGCTGCTGGTGTTAAAGGCAGTCGAATTACCGGCTTAGCCAAAGATTTGGCGCGTGGCTTGTCAGTGACCAGTGTCCGTGTCGTTGAAATTATTGAAGGTAAATCAGTGATTGGTTTGGAGATTCCTAACCAAGAACGTGAAATGGTTTCATTACGGGATTTATTGGTATCTGATGAATTTGAAGGCGCTAAGTCGAAACTCAGTATCGCGATGGGCAAAGATATTTCTGGTACACCGGTGGTGGCTGATTTGGGCAAAATGCCTCATGCCTTGGTTGCTGGTACCACCGGTTCGGGTAAATCGGTGGCGATTAATACCATGATTCTGAGCTTGCTATACAAAGCCAAGCCAGATGAAGTGCGCTTAATCATGATCGACCCAAAAATGTTGGAATTGTCGGTTTACGAAGGCATTCCGCATTTATTGACACCGGTGGTGACCGACATGAAGGATGCCCAAAATGCGCTACGTTGGGCGGTTGCTGAAATGGAACGTCGCTATAAATTGATGTCGAAAGTCGGTGTCAGAAATCTAGCGGGTTATAACCATGCGGTGACAGAGGCTGAAACTAATGGCAAACCGATTCGCGACCCATTATTCAGACCAGAAACCCCTGTCGCCCTCGAAGACTACCCAACCCTAACCACCTTACCCAGTATCGTGATTGTGATCGACGAGTTAGCCGATATGATGATGGTGGTTGGTAAAAAAGTTGAAGAACTGATTGCGCGTTTAGCGCAAAAAGCCCGTGCCGCTGGTATCCATTTAGTATTAGCGACTCAGCGACCATCGGTTGATGTACTAACCGGTTTGATTAAAGCCAACGTACCAACCCGTATTTCATTCCAAGTATCATCACGCATCGACTCCCGAACCATTATCGACCAAGGTGGCGCAGAAGCCTTGTTGGGCAATGGTGATATGTTGTTCTTACCATCCGGTACCAGCATTCCTTTACGTGCTCACGGCGCTTTTGTTGACGATCACGAAGTGCATCGGGTGGTTGAGTTCTTGAAAAAAACCGGTCCGACCAATTATTTGGATGAAATTACTCAAGAACGCTCAGATAGCGGTGAAATTGCCAATGGCGATGGTGAAGGCGCAGAAATGGATAGTTTGTATGATGAAGCGGTGGCGTTTGTCACTGATTCCCGTAAAGCCTCAATTTCCAGTGTTCAGCGCCGATTTAAAATTGGCTATAACCGCGCCGCGCGAATTATCGAAGACATGGAAAATGCCGGTGTGGTTTCGCCAGCAGAAAGCAATGGCTCGCGCGAAGTGTTAGCGCCACCACCAAGATGATGACAGCCGATCAAGTTGTTGCCAGTTTACTCGCGGTGGCTAGCGTATCTAGTCTAATTGCCGGCTGGTTAAGTTTCACCAAACCCGTCGAAAAGCCAGTTAAAGTCATGTTGTTTGTTGGCTATTTCTGGCTGTCGGCTTTTTTACAACTCTTACTGCTGGCCGGTATTTATTACGCATGGCAGCATTATTAAATCTATGACATTTTCATTTGAATTGATTGGTTACGCGGCGGCGACATTAACTACTGTATCTTTTTTGCCGCAAGCGATTATGACCATCAAAACCCGCGATACTGAATCCTTATCGATGGGCATGTATAGCCTATTTGCTACTGGGGTTTTATTGTGGCTGATTTACGGGATCTATTTAGACAATCAAGCCATCATCATTGCCAATGCGATTACTTTCGTTTTAGCGGCGATTATTCTCGGCTTCAAAATTTTCAATACGCTACGCAACCGGTATAAACAACATGAAAAATAAAGACAGACGTAAGGGCGTAGTTTTGGTTTTAACCGGCGAAGGCAAAGGTAAATCGTCTAGTGCTTTCGGGATGGTATTCCGAGCTGCTGGTTGGGGAATGCGGGTTTGCGTGATCCAGTTTATTAAAGGCCAATGGCAAACCGGCGAACAAAAAGCCGCTACCCATTTTGAGAATATCGAATGGCACGCTTTGGGGGATGGTTTTACTTGGGATACTAAAAATCCTGAACAAGATATTCAAACTACCCGCGATATTTGGGCTTTGTGCCAAGAAAAAATTCGTTCTGGTTTATATGATTTAGTGGTTTTGGATGAAATTAATTACTGCTGTAGCTATAACTGGCTCAGTGGCGAGGAAATCGCTGAATTTATTAAAAACGAGAAGCCGGCTTGGATGCATTTGGTTTTAACCGGCCGTAATGCCGCCGCTGAAGTGATTGAGGTCGCTAATACCGTGACAGAAATGCAGTTAATCAAGCACGCCTATCAGCAAGGAATTAAGGCAGAGCAAGGCGTTGAATTTTAAGGCTGAAAAATTAGCGCTATTCTGGCAAAATTAGCCTTTTTTAAACTTGAAGAAATCAAACACTATGCAACAAGCTACACAACTGATTGAACAGTATTACCAAGCATTTAACAATGGCGATATGGATACTTTCCTAAGCTTGCTAACTGACGATGTAGTACACGACATCAATCAGGGGGACCGTGAGGAAGGTAAAGAAGCGTTCACCAAATTCATGCAAAGAATGAACCACCATTATCGTGAGCAATTAGAAAACATCGTAGTGATGGCTAATGCTGACGGTTCACGCGCAGCGGCAGAATTTGTGGTTTTGGGTGAATACCTAAATACTGACGAAGGTTTGCCAGAAGCCAAAGGCCAAACTTATCGTTTACCTGCTGGCGCTTTTTTTGATATTCGTGACGGCAAAGTGGCCCGCGTGACCAATTATTACAATCTTGGCGATTGGATTGAGCAAGTCGATCCACAATAAGTGCAAGGCTTTTATTGCTGGGGTTAATCGTTTCGCATAGAATCCGGGCCGAGAGCTCGGATTTTTCGGAAAAAATAACTATAAATTTAGGAGAGCAAAATGGGCGAATTAAAAAAAGTAGGTTTAGCGCTTGTTGGTGCAATGATCATTGGCTTCATTATGGTTGGCATGAGTAAGCAGCAAAGTAATGAAGAAAAAGAATCAGCCGCACAAATTAGAACTTTGGTTGCTATGCAAGAAATGGCCAACCAAAAATGTCCTAAATTGATTTTAGACCGCACCGGTACTCAGGTGTATTTCCCCTCTAAAACCGATACCGATAAAACCACGTATGTCACGATGGAATGGGTTGGCGAATCAGACTCCAATTTCAAAACCGCATCTTGCACACTGAAACTATCGATTGGTGGTGTATCTAAATTAGTCATTGATGACAAAGTTTTGATCGATAAATAATCGAAGCAAGCTTAACTAGCAATAAACGATGATTTACAGATTATCAATGCTGTAAATCATCGCTCCAAATTTTCTTATTTCAGTAACGATAATCAACAAATAATGTTACTGAAGCCAAAACAAACTCGCTATCAAATTCGTTGAGACAGGCTTGAGTTTTGTCCTTCGAGCCATGTAGAGCAAAAAACGCTTCAAGACAGGCTCTACGCAATAACATTGACAACAAGACATAGGTAAACAAATGGCAAAAACTGTCTATAAAGGCATTTTAAAAACGTGGAAAGACGATCGTGGTTTTGGCTTTATTCAGCCTGAACACGATGATAAAGATATTTTTGTACACATCTCCTCTTTAAAAGGCATGGCACGCCGACCTGTGCGTGGTGATGTATTGCATTATGAAGTGGCAAAAGATGCGGGTGGAAAATCGAAAGCGGTTAATGTCCGTATCGACGGCGTAGAAATACTTAAACCCGCCAAGCAATCAAATAGCTTGTGGCTAATCCTTGCCGCATTAGGCCTAATCGCTGCAGCGGCAGTGGCTTACTTTAGTTTATCAGCGCCCATTCAACCTTAATCGAGATCAGCATGGCATTGCTCAGTTATTTAATCGATATTTTATTGCACATCGACAAATATTTAGACGGCTTGGTCGCGGATTATGGTTTGTTGGTTTACGGCGTGTTGTTTTTGGTGATTTTCATTGAAACCGGCCTCATCGTCATGCCGTTTTTACCCGGCGATTCGTTGTTATTTGCAACTGGCGCTTTGGTGGCGATGGGTACCCTGAATTTATATTGGCTGCTGGGTTTATTGATTAGCGCTGCTATTTTGGGCGATACCTTAAATTATTGGATAGGCCGGAGTATTGGTCAGCGAGCGCATAGTTTAAGTTGGGTTAATCAACAACATTTGGATAAAGCCCAAGATTTTTACCAAACTTATGGCCCAAAAACCATCGTTTTGGCGCGATTTGTACCTATCGTGCGCTCCTTTGCACCGTTTGTGGCTGGTATTGGCGAAATGTCTTATGCCAAATTTATTAGTTTTAATATGATTGGTGGCGTGGCTTGGGTGTTAGTTTGTGGCGGTGCTGGTTATTTCTTCGGCAATATTCCCCAAGTTAAACAACATTTTGAATTAGTGATTTTGGCGATTATCGTCATCTCATTTCTACCGATTGTGTTTGAACTATTAAAAGCCCAAGTTAAAGCTAAGGATTAAGCTGATGATAATGAGTGATTCCCAAAAATGGTTTGTTTTAGCGTTTAGCGCGCTATTGGGTTGGTTACTCTATCGTTTAGCGCCCATATTGATGCCATTTGTATTTGCTGGCGTATTGGCTTATTTGGGCGATCCTTTAGTCGATAGACTGGAAACCTATCGTTACCGCGATTGGCAATTGAACCGTACTATGGCGGTGATGGTGGTATTTTCGGGAATTATCTTAATCATTGCCACCTTGCTAGTGATTGTTATTCCGACTATTGAATTACAAATTAGCGAATTCATCGATAAATTACCGGCATCATTCACTTGGTTTAATCATTCCGTCGTACCGACCTTACAAAAATATTTGGGGCGTAGTATTCGCCCTGTGCAAACTGATCAATTAATTGTCTTAATCAGAAATTATTGGCAAAAAGCAACTGGCGCAGATGAAAGCCTGATTTTGTCGGTTTCTCATTCTGGGGCAATGATTATCGGTTGGGTAATGAATCTATTATTAATTCCAGTGATTACCTTTTATTTATTGCGCGACTGGGATGATTTGATGGTGAAAATCCACAACTTATTCCCACGCCGATTTGCTAATACTGTTGGTAAACTGGCAACTGAAGCCGACAATGTTCTATCAGCGTTTATGCGTGGTCAGTTTTATGTGATGTTGGCGATGAGTATGATTTACACCATAGGCTTATGGATGATTAATTTGGAGTTAGCCTTGTTGATTGGTGTTTTAGCGGGACTAATTAGTTTTGTGCCCTATATGGGGGTGATTACCGGTATTACTTTGGCGAGTATTGCGGCCTTATTACAATTTCAAAACATTATGCACTTAGTGCCGGTATTGATGGTATTTGGTGTCGGGCATAGCTTAGAAGGTATGTTATTAACGCCTTGGTTAGTGGGTAACAAAATTGGTTTGCATCCGGTAGTGGTGATTTTTTCGGTGTTAGCCGGTGGTCAATTATTTGGATTTTTAGGGGTTTTAT
Source organism: Methylomonas koyamae (assembly GCA_945877625.1). GTDB lineage: Bacteria > Pseudomonadota > Gammaproteobacteria > Methylococcales > Methylomonadaceae > Methylomonas > Methylomonas koyamae_C. The sequence continues at coordinate 9,184 of CAMCSF010000036.1, forward strand.
TAGCCTTGCCGGTTGCCTCAGTGATTATGGTATTAATACGCCATATTCATGAGCTTTACACCGATAGCCAGTTTTATAGCCGCTAACTCGTTAGCGGTAAGTAGTAGCGCTTTCCAGTCTTGGAAAGTTTAATAATCACTAAGAGGAATCTCACATGGCTTTAACCGACGCATTAGTAGCAGAAATTAAATTTTTAGCGCTGTTTAATCTGGAGTCGCAACAAGAAGGGGTAAAAGTGCATGGTAATGCAGATCCACAACTGATTGCCGCTGCAGAGCGTTTATTTGAAAAAGGTGTTATTACCCAAAAAGATGGCGGTTATTTAACCGATTTAGGGGTGGAGTTAACCGAACATGTACAAAGAGCTTTGATTATCTTGCAAAGCCCGAAATAAGCTAATCGGTTTTCTGAGCGGAGTCGAAGCGAATAACAAGCTTCGGTTTCGCTCAGTCAGCGCTGATTGAGTCTTTATAAACCCAACTCAAACAACCATTTCACCGAACAATAAGCAATCAAAGCCATAAAGCCGCTATACAGCAAAAACCGTATCGGACGGTTTAAGGTTTGTTGCCAAAAGCGAGTGTGTTCACCTTGTCGCTTTAATTGTCGATACAAAGCCCGTTGCTCAATCGCACGTTGATGCTGATATTCGTCGAATAAAGGCTGAGCAATCTCCAAGTCTTCTTCGTTGTGTAACCAAATCGCCGGCATTGATACCCCCCAATTGCCGTCATTGGTTTCGTAAAACTCAATCTCATGTTCAGCCAGCAAAGCCCGAACATCATCGGCTTCATCTTGCGGCACACCGCGTAAATTAAAAAATAAAATCGCCATAAATTAATGCTGACAAACAGGGCAAAAATAACTGGCACGCTGGCCAATTTTTAAATGTTGAATTGGTTCACCGCAGTCAATACACCCTTGATCACGGCGGCCATAAACCCGCAAAGCCTGTTGAAAGTAACCGGGCTTACCTTCGGCATTGGTAAAGTCACGCAAGGTGGTGCCGCCTTGTTCAATGGCTTTTTGCAACACGGTTTTAATCGCTGTTGCTAAACGCTGAAAGCCGATTAAATCAATCTCACCCGCCGGTCGTTCAGGATGTAAACCGGCTAAAAACAGCGATTCACTGGCATAGATATTTCCCACGCCGACCACAATATGGCTATCCATAATCAAGGATTTAATCGGCAAACGTCTTGAACCTGCGCGTTGCTGTAAATACTCAGCGCTAAAATCCGCCGATAAAGGCTCCGGTCCTAAAACGGCTAACAAAGGATGTTGGCTAGGCTGTTCCGCCCACAACGCCGCGCCAAATTTACGCGGATCGTTTAGCCTTAACACCGTGTCATCGGCAAAAACCAAATCAAGATGGTCATGTTTGCCAACCGCGACTTCTGGATTAGTAATCCGCAAATTGCCTGACATTCCCAAATGCAATAACAAACTGCCATTAGCGCAATTTAATAGCAGATATTTACCGCGCCGTTCGACACTTTGCAGGGTTTGACCGATTAGCAAGGCTGGCAAATTATCCGGCACCGGCCAACGTAATTTTGGCTGACGGACAATGACGTTTTTAAAGACTTTACCGACAATATGCGGACTAATCCCGCGCCGACTGGTTTCAACCTCGGGTAATTCAGGCATGGCTTTACAGTTTGGATAAAAGAAAACAGGTTTCCGCTTGCAGTTTGCTACGGGTGAAAATCAATTTCAAACGACTGCCGCCACATTGCCGCCACAACTGTGCTGAGCGTATCCCCGCTAACAACACGCTACGGATTTTATTGACAGTAAACGGCGAGCTTAGATATTGCTGATCGCCAATCACCATAATTCTCGGCTGCAAGGTGCTGATAGTTTGGTGATAAATATCGGCAAAATTAGCCAAAACATTCTCATGCAAAATGCCAAAGTGTTCGGCTTGTGCTTGCGCCCGAATCATGCCGTCATAAATGATTTGCTGCATTTCGGGGCGATTAGCCAATTGTTTTTGCAAATGTACTAATTGCCCTGCATAGCGTACTTGTTCAGGGCTGCTCAAGGCTTTGCTACTTAATTGCTGATCAAGTTGTATTAAGCCCTGTTTAATGCCGCCTAAGCCGCCGTAAACGTCCAGCACGCTGTCTGCATCGATTTTTAATAAGCTAGTTAAACTGGCATCGATAGCGCGGCTATCAGACAAGCCAGTGGTGGCTAATTGATTAACCAGCCAGCAAGCTTGGCTTAAACCGGCAAGGGCAATGGTTTGGTTATGTATAGACTGTAAAGACATGGTAAAAAACCAACAGGATTAATCGGCTTTAACAGGCAAGCCAGATTGAATCCAACCTTGGATGCCATTGCTTAAGTGGTAAATGTTGTTCTCACCGCGTTGCGCCAATATCTCGCCGATTTTGCTACTGCGATGACCGGAACGGCAAACCAGAATCACTGGTTGCTCGGCTGATGACTTTAATTTCTGTAAATCCGATAACCATTTATCGGCATCAAATTTACCGTTGCTGTCAAAACCTTGTAGCTTCTGACTATTAGCAATAACGCCGGATGCCTGCCATTCAGCCGGTGTTCGCACATCAACAATCAAGGCATTCTGGCTTTGTTGCAGGCTTTGTAACTGTTCAGGGTTAAGTTGCCCTAAGCTATTAGCTAATAAAGCAGGACTTAATAAAAGACTTAAAACAACAATAATCGATTTTAAACTCATAGATAAATTGAAGATAAAGGTTACGAAAGCCGCTTCGCTAGTTTACGAACTAAGAGGCATTGAACTATGATGAAGATTAGACTCGCCTTATATCATGTTCGGCAATTTTGCGTCGAGTCTATCTGATTCAATCAACCAGCTTTAAAGGAGAATACCATGTCAGAAACCATCGTCCTGAATGTTACTGGAATGAAATGCGGCGGCTGCGAATCCAGCCTGACGAATAAATTATCGGCTTTAGAGGGCGTGTTATCGGTACAAGCCTCGCATCAGCAAAAACGGGTTGAAGTGACTTACGAGTCTAGCCAAATTGATGCCGATGAGATTGAAGACGCGATTATCGACGCTGGTTTTAAAGTCGAAGACTAAGGCTTTTTATGAATACCACATCACCAGAAACCATCCGATTATCGATCCTCGGTATGCGCTGTGCGGGCTGTATTGCCGCAGTTGAAACAGCATTGCAAGCGGTTGCGGGTGTGGAAACCGTCAGCGTTAATTTTGCCGATCATTCGGCCACCGTCACTGGCCAGTTCGACGCTAATTTATTGAAACAAGCGCTTAAAGCTAGTGGCTACGATGCCGCCGTGATGGAAGGCTTGGAAGATCCCGAAGACGAACAAATCCAGCAACAACAGCATTATCGGCAGTTAATGATTAAAGCCAGTGTTGCTGGCGCTTTAGGTTTGTTTTTGATGTTGGGTGAACACAGTTTCCCTGCTATTAACACCGCGCAAGGTCGGGAATTTTGGCCGTTTATTTCTTTGCTGACTTTGCTGGTGCTGTTTTATTCCGGCGGCCATTTCTTTCAAAGTGCCTACAAATTAATCCAAGTCAAACAAGCCAATATGGATACTTTGATTGCATTAGGCACAGGCTCGGCTTGGCTGTATTCGACGGTGTTAATCGATTTTTCCCAGCAACTACCTTCGCTGTCTGCCCACGCCTATTTTGAAGCCTCGGCAGTAATTTTAGCGTTTATCAATTTAGGCAACGCCTTAGAAACAAGAGCGAGGGGCAAAACTTCAGCGGCGATTCGGGCTTTACTAGGCTTACAACCCAGAACCGCCCGTGTGGTGCGTGATGGTCAAGAAATTGATATTGCCATTGACCAAGTTGGCTTAGGCGAAACCTTACGCGTCAGACCGGGTGAAAAAATCCCCGTCGATGGTGTAGTGTTAGACGGACATTCTCATGTGGATGAAGCGATGCTAACCGGTGAGGCGATGCCAGTTGAGAAAACCCTCGGCGCTAAAGTTGCGGCTGGCACCATCAACCAACAAGGCAGTTTCTTATTTACCGCCACCCGCATAGGTCGCGACACCGCGCTGGCGCAGATTATCCAAAGCGTTCGCCAAGCGCAAAACAGCAAACCAGCATTAGCCAAATTAGCCGACAAAATCTCAGCGGTTTTTGTACCCACGGTAGTCGCAATTGCCGTTCTGACTTTTTTAGTCTGGTTAATCGTCGGCCCCGAACCGGCTTTAGGCTATGCCTTTGTCACCTCAATGACGGTTTTAGTGATTGCCTGTCCTTGCGCCTTAGGCTTGGCGACGCCGATTTCGGTGATGGTCGCGGTCGGTCGCGCCGCGCAAATGGGCATCTTGATCCGCCAAGGCGAAGCCTTACAAACTGCTGGCAAAATCAGTTGTTTAATTCTCGATAAAACCGGCACCGTCACCGCAGGCAAACCCGCATTAGCGGCAGTGGTAGCCTTGGCTGAACACAGTGAAAGCGAAGTTTTACATTACGCCGCCAGCTTAGAATCCGGTTCCGAACACCCTTTAGCCAGCGCAATTTTGGCCGCCGCTGCCGAGCAAAACTTAAAACTGCACAAAGTCAGAAAATTCCAAGCTATCAGCGGGCAGGGGATTAGTGGCCGGATTAACGATCAAGTGTGTTTATTCGGCAACCTAGCTTTAATGACCGCTAACGGCATTGATGTCGGCGCTCACCAAACCCGCCTCGACCAACTCGCCAGCCAAGGCCAAACCCCGATGTTGTTAGCAGTAGCCGCACAATTAATCGGCATCGTTGCGGTTGCCGACCCGATTAAATCCGATTCCGCCCAAGCCGTTCAGCAATTACAACAGCGCGGGATTCGGCTGTTAATGGTCACCGGCGATAACCCGATCACCGCCCAAGCCATCGCCAAACAAGCCGGCATCAGCGAGTTTCGCGCTCAAGTGCTACCGCAAGACAAAGCCGCGGTGGTGAAAGAATTACAAGCCCAAGGCGAAATTGTCGGTATGGTCGGCGACGGCATCAACGACGCCCCCGCCTTAGCCCAAGCCGATGTCGGTTTTGCTATTGGCACTGGTACCGATGTCGCGATAGAAAGCGCTGATATTGTCTTGTTACAAGGCTCGTTATTGAAAATCGGCCAA
>CAMCSF010000037.1 GCA_945877625.1 Methylomonas koyamae
ATGTGTAAATAGCCGTTTGGCTCTGGCGGAAAACGAGTGGCAACTTTGCCTTGGTTTTTATTGGACGCCAAATCAGCAGCAATAATATGGCGGATAAAATTCGATGAAACAGGGCTATCAGTAGCTGACATGATGATTATTGGCCTAGAGTTTAGAGAATATGCTGCCATTTTAGCGACTTTGGCGCCTGTGAGCAAAGCACCATCCTCGGTTAAAGCCTAGATAATTCAATGATTCGGTGCGATTAATTAAACTATTAGCACTCAATGCCAACGAGTGCTAGAATTCGGCCATTACTATTTTTGATTCAAATCGGAGGCACAATGAACCATTCTTTAGCTTTGCCGATCAATTTATCGGTCGGAACTTTTGATTCTTACCTTAGTTTAATAGCGCGGATGCCAAGACTCAGCGCTGAGCAAGAACATGAGCTTGCTGTACGCTATCGTGATTACGATGATTTGGAAGCGGCTCGGCAATTGGTTATGTCCAATCTGCGCTTTGTGGCGCACATTGCGCGGGGCTTTTCTGGCTATGGTTTGCCGTTGGCAGACATCGTGCAAGAAGGCAATATCGGCTTAATGAAAGCGGTTAAGCGTTTTGATCCTGACATGGGTGTGCGTTTGGTATCTTTCGCTGTGCATTGGATCAAAGCCGAAATTCACGAATATGTGATTAAAAACTGGCGCATGGTGAAAGTGGCGACGACAAAAGCCCAACGTAAGCTGTTTTTCAATCTCCGCAAGATGAAAAAAGATACCAGCACCTTATCACCCGATGATGCTGAAGCGATTGCGGAAAACTTGGATGTTGATGTTAAGACCGTTTATGAAATGGAACGCCGTTTGGATGGTCATGATGTCAGCTTAGAACCCAGTGATGACGATGATACCAGCATTGCCCCTATCGCCTATTTAGAGCAACACGGCGCTGATCCAGCGGTGATTCTGGAAAACAGCAACTGGGAAATGCGTCAGGAAGATTTACTAATGGATGCCTTGGAAAATCTCGATGATCGTAGTCGTGATATTTTGACTAGCCGTTGGTTAAGTGAAGAAAAATTAACATTGCATGATTTGGCAGCCCGTTACAACGTGTCTGCGGAACGGATTAGACAGCTAGAACAAAACGCCATGAAAAAGCTAAAAGCCGCTTTTGTATTAGAAGCGTAAAAAAAGCTTGGCAAAATATAAAAAGCGCTCTATAATGTGATCTTTCGTTGCCGGGGTGGTGAAACTGGTAGACGCGCCGGATTCAAAATCCGGTTCCGAAAGGAGTGTCGGTTCGATTCCGACCCTCGGTACCAACGAAAAACCTTAGGGAATCCTAAGAAAAACAGAAACCTGCAAGTCATAAGGCTTAGCGGGTTTTTTTATGTCTGTAGATAAGCTGTGCCCCCCCCCCAAGTTTGAGATAGCCAAGCATTTTGGCATTACCCGCCAGACCATCTGTGAGTTATTGAAGTAAAGTAAAAAACTTGACCACCGATTAAATCGGTAGCTTGAACTGGCACAGACCGCCGATGAATTCGGAGCTTCACTATCTACTTAACAGTGGATAATGAAGCCCCACAGAACATCAACAAAAGCTAGGCTCTTCAGCTAAGATGGCGCCAAACAGAATAAATGTTATGTTGTCCATTAAAGGTCATTGCGGTCATCATAATCTCAACGGGCACTTCAGAACCATCTGCCCGTAAAAACACCCATTCGACACGGTGAGAACCGTTTTTCTGCACAGCTTCGATATTAGCTTTGATTCTATCGGCAGATCGTTGCCCATCTGGTTGCATGACTGGTGAAATATCAATAACGGTTTGATTGATTAAACCTTCTTTACCAGTGTATCCAAGAAACTCTACTGCAGCTTGATTACAACCAATAAAACGCCCATTGTTGGAAATAACCAATGGATCGCCCATTTTTTCAAACAGCAGGGAAAAATCAGCGCCATTATTCGTTGAGGATTGCCATTCTAAGTACGGTTGCCAATCGCTTAACCATGTCAACACTTCGCTGGCTGGCATCGGTTTAGCGATAGCATAGCCTTGACCAATTTCACAGCCCAGTTTTATTAATAGCTGACCTTGTTCAATGGTTTCAACCCCTTCTGCAATCAATTTTTTACCTAAATCATTTGCTAAGCGAATGATGTTGGCGACCAACTGTAAGTCTTGGTTGGAATGAGTAATTTCGGCTATAAAGCTGCGATCAATTTTTAGGGTTTTGAAAGGCAATTCTCTAACGTAAGTAATCGAGGAATAACCTGTCCCAAAATCATCTAAATGGAAATCGACACCCAGCTCACGACAGCTTTCAATAACCGTAGTTACTTTTGCACGATCTTCAATCTCGGTGGTTTCTAATATTTCCAACACCAAACTGCCCGATTTGAATTGAGGCTGCTTATTAATTTCGGCTTGTAAGTGCTCAACAAAGCTGGATTGCAGTAGTTGTCTAGCATCGACATTAACACTTATGCTGGTTTCCAAACCGTGTTGTTGCCAATAAGCTAATTGAGATACTGCGGTTTCAATAATCCAATCCCCAAGTTCAATACCCAAAGGATTATTCTGAACTATAGGCAAAAACTTCGATGGCTCTAATAGTTCAAATTTGTTCTTATTCCAGCGAATTAAAGCCTCAAAACCCAAGACCTCACCGCTGCGCATATTAACTTTGGGTTGGTAGTAAAGTTCAAATTCATCATGGTTTAACCCCGTTTTAATCGCCTCAATAGCATTGTTACGGGTTACAGTGACCTGATCTTGCGTTCGATTGAATAGATGATAACGGTTTTTTCCCTGCCGTTTAGCAACATACATAGCCTGATCGGCTTCATTAATCATTGTCTCAGCATTACATTCATACCCCAATGGATCGATAGGATACAAACGAACCCCAATGCTCGCCGATACGCTTAATTTAACCCCCCGCACCAAAAACTCAGCACGACAGGCTTTTGAGATAGCGGGAACAATAACCTCAATATCACCACCACTATTCAACTCATCTAAAATAATAATAAATTCGTCACCGCCAATACGGGCTAATGTATCGGTATCACGAATCGAGACTTTCATTTTCTGACTAATCGCTACCAAGAATTCGTCACCGACATCATGGCCATAATGATCATTAATGGTTTTAAATCCATCCAGATCGACAAATAACACCGCAACAAACCCACCGCGCCGTTTAGCCCTGCTCATCGCCCGTCCCAATCTATCCATAAGTAATGATCGATTTGGCAATCCGGTTAAATTATCGAAATAGGCTAATTGCTCCAACTCTTGCCGCTGATGAAGAATGATAGCCATGTCAGTAGCAATCGCTAAGTAACGTTTCGGTTTGCCATCAGCATCATAGACAGTGGATATACTTGTCATTACAGTTATGAAATGGCCGTCTTTATGACGATTGGTTAACTCCCCTCGCCAATGACCATTAACACGAATCTGCAGCCACATTTCGGCATAGAATTCTTTATCATGTACCCCCGATTTAAAAATACGTATATGACGACCAATGACTTGTTGTCTTGTATAGCCAGTAATATCACTAAATCGCTGATTACAATCTAAAATAATGCCATTAAGATCGGTGCTATAGATTACTTCATTCGCATGATTGAAAAAATCGGTTGCCGCTTTGGAGTTTCTTATATCGGTAACATCAGTACATGTACCGACATACCCATCGAAATCACCGTTTTCATTAAACTTCGGCACAGCACGACCATCTATCCAACGATATTCACCGTCAGCACGGCGCAAGCGATACTCGATATTAAAAATCTCGTGACAATCAAAACAACGACCAAACCTATCAATATAACCCGCATAATCTTCAGGATGTATGCCTTGTTTCCAGCCATCACCTTGTTCATCTTCTAAACTTCGACCAGTAAACTCCAACCAACTTTTATTAAACCAAACGCGATTTTTATCGCAATCGGCTTGCCATATGAATGACACCGCTGAATTAGAAAGCTCACGGAAACGCTGTTCAGAATCGACCAACGCGATCTGTTGTAATTTTTGATTTGTAATATCGCGCTGTATTCCAATAAAACTGATAATTTGGTGTTTACCATTAAAGATAGGAGTAATGGTTAAATCATTCCAAAAAACTGTACCGTCTTTTTTATAATTTAGAATTTCACCACAATAACGCTTCTGTTCATTCAGTGAATCCCTAATACTTTGAATTTGTTTGGGGTCTGTGTCAGGGCCCTGTAATATTGAGACTGGTTTACCCAACACTTCCTCGAGACAATAACCGGTCTCTTGTTCGAAATATTCATTTACAAAAGTAATCCTTTTCTGAGGGTCTGTAATAACAATGGTATTCGGTATTAAATTAACTATATCTTCATGCGACTGTTGTGCTGTCTTTAACGCCTGTTCTGCACTTCGATCCACTAACAACACCAAGCTATGATTATCCAAATGGTAATCACTTGAAAGCCTAATAAAATGCCCTTCTAAGGCATTACAACGATCGTTTATTGCTTTAGATAACTTTATATCTCTAAGGACAGTTGTTTCATTTTGGCCCGTTTGATTGTTTTTACGAATAACCTCATGTACTCTGGCGCTATCACTCTCTTCAATCAGACGATAAAAAGAATGATTCAATAAACTCCTCTCAGAAGAAAAACCAAACAGATTAACGGCTTGAATATTTGCTTCCAAAATAATACCGCTACTATTTAACACAACTCCCGTAACAGGTAATAATTTAAATAATAATTGATATTTGGACAGCGCTTGCTGTGTCTGACTTTGCGAGCAAATCAGTTCTTCATGTTGCAGTTCTAATTCCGCACGATAAATACAAAATTCCTCGATAACTTTTTCTATATCATTTAAAAAATCGTTGTGCGGTAGATAATTTAATATCAAATCACCATTTTGAACGGCTTTTTCTGCACGTTTTCTTAAACTCAGCAATAGTTTATCTTTATCCATATTATTAAAACGCCTGATTTGTATTGCGCCAAAAAGAAATATTAACGTGACTAACGACTGCGCCGTAACCATATTGATTGATAGGGGCTACATTCATCACAAACCAGCGTTTTTCTGTCGGTGAATCGCAACGATACTCTAATGAAAAAATGGGAACTCGCCCCTCTAATACGGTTTTTATCCCTCTATAAGCCTGTTGTCCAAAATCATTACTATCGGTACTCTCTGTATTACAAATCGTTAAATAATTTACCCCCACCCACATATCATTACAATGATTACCGCCATTAACAGTCGCAAAACGCCTCCATGCTTCATTGACTAAAGCTATTGTGCCATCTTGATTTAAAACGGCGATAGTTTCAGGCAAGGCATCAATAATAAATTGTAATCGTTTTGAATTATGCGAGGCAGTAATATCGACAAAGGTCGCCACCGCACCATGTTTTGTAGAGGATGGAATGGCATAAGGTAAAATACGCATCAAATAAATAGATTTATCAATCGCTGTGACTTCTTTTTCAGTCAAACAATTCAGATGCAGGGTTTCTTCAATATCTTCAATGAGGTTGGGATAATTTAAGTTATGCGCAAAATCATCTAAACGTCTACCAATATCGCTGTCACGTATTTTAAAAATATCTACTGCTGCGCGACTAAAGCGGGTTAATTGCAAATCCTCATCGACAAAAATAGTCGCTATACCCGATGCTTTTGCCATACTGTCTAAATCGGCGTTTAATTGACTTAAGATGATTGCTTTTTCTTGATATTCAGAGTTAACCGTATTTAACTCTTCATTAACCGATTGCAATTCTTCATTAGAACTTTGTAATTCCTCATTTGAAGACATGAGTTCTTCATTAGTCGCTTGCAGTTCTTCATTTGAAGTTTCTAATTCTTCAATGGTGGACTGTAAACTTTCACGCGTGGCGGCTAATTCATATTCTAAAATTTCAATCCGTTCGATGGTTTCGTTTGCAACATTAAATGGGGCTATTGTTTCATTACTATCTTTATTACGTTGTTCAATCACTGTTTCAAAACAAAGTAATAAAAATTTTTCAGCCAGTTTTGACGAAATAGGACTGGCGCTTAACCGTATCAAAGAAGCGATATTGTCTTTATTGGTGAAATGAATCACATCCGATAACAGTTTGCACTCACTTTTTGCAGCTTTATATAATAAAGCGGTGGCAATCGGTGTTAACTTTGCCGGTAGCATTTTCCCTAAACTCAAACTCGCCACACCTTCACGGAAAGACACGTAAGGATCAACATTGCCGAAGAAATGCACCACTTCATGATTACTATTAACCACTAACGCAGGTGGCGCATAATTTGCCAATAAAATACTGGCCGCAGAATCAACCATCGTTGATTCTGTTATTTTAGTTTTAGCGATTGAAGACGGCGCAGTTAGACTTGAATTGCGATAAGCACCCGATACGTTTTTAAACATTTCATAAGATCGTGTTTGAGTATGATCTAAGCGTTGAAATAGTTTATGTTTCGCATGGACTATTTTAAAGTTTTCACAGGAGGCTTGTAGCGTCTCGCTCGAGCCTAAAAACAAATAACTGCTTGGATTGACCGCATATTGCAAACGATAAAGTGCCTGCTCTTGGGCAGAGTTTTTAAAATAAATAAGTGTATTACGACAAACCACCAAATCCATTTTAGTAAAGGGTGGATCAGTGAGTAAATTATGGCGCGCAAAAACAATACATTGTCGTACATCATTTTTGACATTAAATTTCTCACTCCGCATATCAAAGAAACGCTCTAATCGTTGTGGACTAATCTCTGCAGCCACCGATTGCGAATAACTACCAATCGCTGCAAAATCAATATTTTGTTGATTAACATCGGTTGCAAATATCTTTAAAGAGGGCCAAAACTTTTGTCTTTCAAACTCCTCAATAAATAACATACATAATGTATAAGCTTCTTCTCCCGTTGAACAACCGGCTGACCATACACGAATAGGGCTATTAGTGCCGCGTTTATTTTTAACGATTTCAGCTATAGCGATTTCTTCTAAGGTTTTAAAATTTTCGGCATCGCGGAAAAAACTAGTCACCGAAATCAGAAAGTCTTGACGCAAAGTCACCAGCTCATCGCTGTCTTTTTCTAAAAGCGCATAATATTCTTTTAAAGTAGCTACCCGACAGACCTGCATTCTGCGCTCAATTCTTCGCAAAATAGTTGAGGGTTTATATTCTTTAAAATCAATCCCACTGACGTTTTGCAGCAATTGCAAAATAGCTTCTAATAGCTCTTCATGGGATAAAGTCAGGCTTGGTAATTCATCGTTTTTAATAGTGAGTTTTGGCTCACTGTTAGCGTGTTTAATATAAGCGACAATACGTTCTGCTAATTGTTCTGGCGGACAAATAACATCCACTAATCCAGTTGAAATAAAACTTTTTGGCATACCATCAAAACTGGCTGAATTAGGCTCCTGCGCTAATAAAAATCCACCTTGTGAATTGATAGCTGATGCGCCCCGCGTCCCATCAGACCCTGTGCCTGACAACACGATACCAATAGCGCGATTCGCATACTTTTCAGCTAATGAGGTAAAGAAAATATCAATAGGAAGCGTTAAACCGCGGGCGGCTTTGGGGGTAAGATGCAGATAACCATCACCCATGTGCATGATGGATGCCGGCGGTATTAAATACACATGGTTTGCTTCAATGGGCGTATCTTTCTCAACCATAGCAACCGGCATTTTGGTATGCCTTGCCAGCAAGTTCTCCATCATACTTTTATGATCGGGGGATAGATGTTGAATCACTACAAATGCAGCCCCTACATCCACAGGACAGACATCAAAAAACTTTTCTAACGCATCAAGCCCGCCTGCTGATGCACCAATACCCACGACATACCCCGAAAAACGATTGGATTGAACGACAGTTGATTTCTTTTTCATTAATGTTTTGATTTAAAGTGTCAGGAGTTCTGTCTTTGATTACATGAAATTGTCATGCAGAGTTAAAGCGTACGGCATTAGCTGACTAAGTTCAGCACATTGAATTGGGGAAACGATTTTACTTATATAAAGATATGGCGGCGCAAACACAAAAAGCGCCTTAAAAGATAGAAGATTAGTTGCTTGCTTGCTTGCTTGCTTGCTTGCTTGCTTGCTTGCTTGCTTGCTTGCTTGCTTGCTTGCTTGCTTGCTTGCTTGCTTGCTTGCTTGCTTGCTTGCTTGCTTGGAGCATTGTAATTGGCAACATAAAAAAATAGTCCGTTTTTTTATATTCTAACCAATTACATCACTACCAAAGCGATAATTAACCGCCTTATTTGCGCTCATCTTTACGTTTACAAAAATGAATCTAATTGTTAACCAGCGCTAAACAGAAAACCGCCACCTAAGCGCCTTTCCTGCTATCAAAGAAACCGAACAAGAACCAATCACTGGCAAGCTAGAAGCTGAAGCCGTGGTCAGCGAAGTGCATCAAACCGAAAAAGATCAACACCCTGTTTGAAGTTGGCTTTTCCGAATTAGTTATGGTTGGCCTAGTTGCCGAACAATTACAACAGAAAAGAGTCTCTGTGTTTAGCTTGGTTAAGTGGATTGGTGATTACGGACAATTGCCAACATGGATGTCGTTATTCGGCGGGGGCAACCCCGCCAATTTGCGACCACTGCCGTTTTTAAGCCTATATCAAATGATTGAACAGTGATGACTGGCTTTAAGATTTAATTGCTGTCCATCGCGTTGATTCAATTGCGCCAAAATCCCACTCATAATCGCTAAAGCAATTTCTTCCGGTGTTTCGGCACCAATATCCAAACCAACCGGCCCAAACAACCGTCCAGCGAGCTTATCCGCATCATCAGCTAAGAAATTAAGCAACCGCTGTTTACGATGCCCAGGCCCCAACAAACCAATAAATCCAATCTGGCTATCGGTCAAAGCTTTTAAGAAACCCGCATCGTTTTCAAGACTATGCGTCATCACCACCACCGCACTAAAACCATCCAAATCCAGTTGCTGTTTGAGATTATCAGGCGTAGCTAATAACAATTGATCCGGCTGTGAAAACGGCTGCTCAGCCAGATAAGCGGGCCGATAATCAACCACCGTTACCCGCCAACCCAAATTTTTAGCGATTTGCACCAACGGCACCGCATCCGGCCCCGCCCCCAACACCAACAATTTTGAAGGCGGCTGTATCGACTGATAAAACAGCTGAATCGTTTGATCATCCAGTTCAATTGTCTGTATCGAAGCCTTATTGATTGGCAGATTTTTTACAGCCGCCGTTAAGCGACAAACTGGCGATGATTGCGCCAGATAAACCGTCTTGCCCACTGCAAATTCAGGATGAGCAGATTGATAAACGGTAGCTAATACCGCCGAACAATCGCTTGTCGCAAGCTCGGCAAAATAATCCAAAGGACTAAAGTTTTGCGCTGCATCTAATCGCTGCAACAAAATTCTCACCGCCCCATTACACCCCATCCCCAAACCCCAAACCAAATCGGCTGGGGTTCGCATGTCATAAAAAACCGTTTTGCTTTCACCACTTTCAAACACCGAACGTGCTTGCTCAACCAAATCCCGTTCAAAACAACCACCACCCAGCAAGCCAATCAACTTATCTTGCTGAGTAATCACCATTCTCGCCCCTGCTTTTTGATAAGTAGAGCCGATAGTTTCAATAATGGTCGCTAAAACAGCCGGTTGAGATTGCTGTTGGAGCTGTTGATAAGCATCGACTAAATGCTGGGTTTTATTTGACATGCTTGGCCTTGGACTTGGTTATCGGCAGCACTCAAATTGACAATTTGCGTACCGATAACGGTTGTAACTTGATTATGGTTTGACTTTTTAGACATTAGTTATCGTAATTTTGCATTCTAACCGATCATATTTAAAACAGATCGGCGAGAACCAATTTAGCATCATCGCCTTGATTGGCTTAATTCTGTTGAGTGCTATTGTTAAGAAAAACGCCATCATGATGATAGACTTTGCCCTTCTAGCCGAGCGAGAAGCGATTTTTCAGGCCTGCCTGTTACGCTTTCGACCGCTTATGATGACTACTCTAGCTGCATTATTCGGCGCCTTGCCGTTAGCACTGGGTAGCGGTTATGGCGCAGAACTGCGTCAACCTTTGGGGATTACTATTGTTGGCGGTTTGATTTTTAGTCAAATGCTGACCTTGTTCACCACCCGTTGGTTTATCTGTACTTGGATCGTTTGCGGTTGTGTCACATAACCGTTTGTTTAACCGCACCGCTTCTAAAGCGGGCAAACCTGCTTAATTTTGCCGAGATTTGCATGAGCTTTCGCCTTAAACCTTTGATTGTCGCCCTGTTTGCCAGCCAATTAAGCGCCTGCGCTGTCGGGCCAGATTACATTCGCCCCCAAGCCCCAGTTGCCAACGAGTTCAAAGAAATCAAAGGTTGGAAAACCGCGCAACCGCGTGACACCGCGTTAGGCGGTCAATGGTGGCAAATTTTTAATGACCCAACATTAAACGAACTTGAATCACAAGTCGCCAGCAATCAATCCTTAATCCAAGCCGAAGCCCAATATCGCCAAGCGCAAGGTTTAGTGCAATCGGCGCAATCATCGTTGCTGCCGGTGTTTAATATGACTGGCAGCTTCAATAACTTTAAGTCGGCACAAGGCCAAACTCAGGTGATTAGCGGGGTACGGACCTTGTTTGGTAATACGGTGGCGATGGCTTGGGAGCCCGATTTATGGGGCAAAGTCCGTCGGCAAATCGAAGCGAACACCGGTAACGCTCAAGCCAGCGCGGCTACTTTGCAAGCCTTACGCTTGTCGATTCAAAGCAATTTAGCGGTCGCTTACTTTCAGTTGAAAGTGCTGGATGCCCAAACAAGTTTGCTGGATGAAACCGTAGCCGCCTATCAAAAAACCTTGGACATCACCAAAAACCGCTACGCGGTCGGCGTAGTCGCCAAGGCTGAAGTGGTGCAAGCTGAAACTCAATTGCAATCAGCCAAAGCGCAAGCAATTAATTTAGGCGTTCAACGCGCTAAATTGGAACATGCGATTGCGGTATTGATTGGTAAATCGCCCGCTGAATTGTCGTTGGCGGCCAGCGCTTTAACCACCCAAGCGCCAGCAATTCCGGTGTCTTTACCGTCGGAGTTATTAGAACGCCGCCCCGATATTGCCGCAGCTGAACGCAAAGTCGCGGCGGCGAATGCCCAAATCGGGATTGCCAAAGCTGCTTATTTCCCAACCTTGAATTTGGCGATGAGCAATGGTTTTCAATCCACTGATGTCGGTGATTTATTCACTATCGCCCGCCGTTATTGGGCTTTTGGCCCAGCCGCTGCGGCGCTGACTGTGTTTGATGGCGGGGTTAAAAACGCCCAATACAATCAAGCCATTGCGGGCTTTGATGCCAGTGTCGCCGCCTATCGCCAAGCAGTGTTAAGCGGTTTTCAAGAAGTTGAAGACAATCTAGCGGCGCTGCGGATTTTGGAAGAGCAAGCCAAAGTTCAGGATCAAGCGGTCGCCTCAGCCAACCAAGCATTGGCTCTGACCAATAATCAATACCAAGCCGGCACCGTCAGTTATTTAAACGTCATGACCGCCCAAACTGCCGCATTATCCAACCGTCAAACTGCCGTGCAATTACAAGGTGATCGTTTGAATGCAGCGGTGTTGTTGGTGAAAGCGATGGGTGGTGGCTGGAATGAAACCTTGTTACCCACTGAAGAACAAGCGGCTGGGGAAAGAAAATGGACTGATTATTTGATTTTGCCGGTGGATACGCTTGGAGAATGGATTGAATAAAACCGACAGTCAGTTTAAATTGCAGATTTTTTAAAATCGCTTCGACACAATCCAAACATTAATAGGGAGCAAAAAATGGCAACAATCACATTTGATACACTCAAATACGTTGAGCGATTAAAAGCGGTTGGCGTAGCCGAAGATCATGCCAAAGCAGAAGCCGAAGCGCTTAGAGATGTACTTTCCGAATCAATCGATACTCGAATCGCAACAAAAGTCGATATTGCTGTGTTAGAAGGAAAAAACAATCTTCTGCAATGGATGATCGCATTAAATCTAGCTTTTACGATGGCAATACTGTGGAAAGTATTTAGCGTATAAGCCCTTTTCATGTGATTTGGCAACTCAGTTAGATGGCTATCAGGCTATTTACCAATCAATTTCATCATGAAAAATATAGACCATGACAATCACTTCCCTAGACCTGCTCTGCATCGGCCACGCTAGTTACGATCAAGTATTCAGCATTGCTTATCACCCAAGCCGTGATGAAAAAATGCTGGCTGATAATTTACTCAGTTGCGGTGGTGGGCCGGCGGCTAATGCGGCAGTGACTGCAGCAAAATTGGGGTTTAAGGCAGGATTTTGTGGTTATTTAGGCCATGATAGTTACGGTGATAGCCATTTATCGGAACTTGAAGCGCATGGCATTAACACACAGTTAATCCATCGCGGCGACTCGCCGACGCCATTATCAGTGGTACTGGTCAAACCCAACGGCGACCGAGCGTTAATCAATTACAAAGGTAACACCCAAGCCTTAGCGGCCGATAGTGTCGATTTTTCCTCAGTCAAAACCAAAACTTTATTGTTAGACGGCCATGAAGCCAAACTGTCGCTGAGCGCCTTGCAACAAACGCATCTGAAAGCCGTACCCAGTGTGTTAGACGCCGGCTCCTTACATGACGGTACTTTGAGCTTGATGAGCCAAGTTGATTATTTAGTCTGTTCGGAAAAATTCGCCATTCAATTCGCCGGCAATCCACAATCAGCCTTAAGCCAATTAGCCGCCGTTGCGCCTTGGGTGGTGATTACTCTCGGTGCACAGGGTTTGATTTGGCAACACGGTCAAGAAACGGGGAATCTTGATGCGCCTAATATTCAAGCCGTCGATACCACCGGCGCTGGCGATGCCTTTCATGGTGCGTTTACAGCCGGCGTGGCGGCAAATATGGCTTGGCAGGATTTACTCTATTACGCCAGTGCGGCGGGGGCGTTTTGTTGCACACAACTCGGCGCTAGAACCAGCTTACCGAACCGTGAACAACATCAACAATTGCTGAATAGTTGGCGTCAAATAAGCGCTTAACGCTCAAAATACTCCAACATAAAATCGACAAACGCGGTTAATTTGGCGGGGTAATATCGGCGCTGTAAGTAAGTGGCGTAAATTGCCAAGGCTGGGCGGTGATAATCACGCAATATTTCAACCAATTCACCGCTTTTCAAATACGGGGCTACCGACAATTTTGGCGCTCGCACAATGCCCATGCCCATCGCCGCCGCTTCTGATAAAGCCCGGCCATTGTTAGAAGCCATCTGCCAATCGACTTGGACTTTTTTCACCTCTCCCCCGACATTAAATAGCCAATGGTCACCATGCGGGGTATCGACATAATGCAAGCAACGGTGTTCGCTTAATTCATCAATGGTTTTTGGCGTGCCATTTTCGGCTAGATAACGTGGTGAGGCGTAGGTGCAAAGTTCGGTTTCAGCAATTTTACGCGCCACTACCCCGGGATCGAGAACATCAGTCACCAACAAGGAAATATCAAAACTGCCGATTCGCAAATTGGGCGGTTTGTTATCCAAGGTCATCAAGACTTTGATTTCAGGATATTGACGTAAAAATTGCTCAATCACCGGCACCATATACATGCCACCAAAATCAATCGGGGCGCTGATGTTGATATGGCCTTTAATCCGTTCTGACATTTGCGCGGTTGAGGCTTCCAAATCGGCCAAATCTTCCAGCAATTGCCGACTGCGGTTGTAATAGGCTTCACCGGCGCTGGTCAGGCTCAAACTACGCGTGGTTCGATTCAGCAACATCACGCCCAGCGAGGCTTCTAACTGCGCCATGTATTTGCTAATCATCATGTTGGAACACTTCAACTCTTTGGCAACCGCTGAAAAAGTGCCCAGTTCGACGAT
>CAMCSF010000038.1 GCA_945877625.1 Methylomonas koyamae
TGGGAAGATGTGCCAGAAGATTGGGAATGCCCAAGATGTGGCGCGGTTAAATCAATGTTTAACCTAATGCGTTAACTGATTTAAAGTCACAAAAAAGGGCGCTAAATGCGCCCTTTTTTAGTTAGCCGATAAAACAACTACCAATTAACACCCATCTGCTTAAGCTCATCTTGTGCCGAACTATTACCCTGCACAGCAGCTTTGCTAAACCACTGCACCGCTTGTTGCTGATCTTCCGCTACACCATCGCCATTAGCAAACATAAAGCCAATTAAATACTGCGCATTGCTATTACCTTGCTCGGCTGATTGCTGCAACCAAACTAATGCATCTTGATAATTTTGCTCGACACCAAACCCCGCATAAAAACACAATCCCAAACGGAATTGTGCATCGTGATTGGCTTGCTCGGCGGCTTTGCGGAACCAGATAAAGGCTTTGATTTCATTATCGTCAACACCAATCCCATTGGCATACATAAATCCCAGTACGGTTTGCGCATTCGGATTACCGTAATCTGCCGCTCTACGAAAATAATTAAAGGCTTCGGTAAAACTTTGCACCAAGCCGTTACCATTGAAATATCGCTTCCCCAATTCCATTTGTGCATTGATGTCGCCTTGTTTTGCCAAACCGCGCAATTGGCTTTCGCTCATCGTGGCTAACACTGCAGCATTATCGGATGCCATCGGCAACGCTAATGATTGGAAATCGAACACCGGCATTCGGTGAGGTTTTGCTGGCGTTTTTGGCTTAGTTTGTTTAGGCGAAATACCACGACTTTGGTCGTACTCAGCACGCGATTCAGGATTCGATAACACCCGATAGGCTTCTAAAATATCTTTGGTTTTTTGCGTGGCTTCGTGTTTATCACCTTCATATCGATCAGGATGATAAATGTGAATCAAGGCCTTATAAGCGGCTTTAATCACCACCTCTTCGGCGCTATCGATAATGGCTAAAATTTGGTAATAATCTTTTTGCATTTGAACAAGTTGGAAATCGGTTTTGCAATCGCTATTGTTACAGGCAAACTGTAAATCAGCTAAATTAAAAATAAAAAAGGGCGCTAAGCGCCCTTTCGCTGTGCAGACTATTTAAGCCAGCTTGGCTTTGATAAAGCTGACAATATCGGCAAATGCGACATCTTGGCTTTCTTTATCCATCCGGCCTTGGTATTCGACAGTGCCAGTATCCAAACCACGATCACCGATAACAATCCGATGCGGAACACCGATTAATTCCATATCCGAAAACATAAAGCCCGCGCGCACTTTACGATCATCCAACAAGACTTCAACACCCGCATTCAACAAATCTTGATAGACTTTTTCGACGGCTTCCACCAAACGATCTGATTTATGCATATTCATTGGACAAATCGCCACTTGGAACGGTGCTAATTCATTCGGCCAGATAATGCCTCTATCATCGTGACTTTGCTCAATCGCTGCCGCCACCACGCGAGAAATACCGATACCGTAGCAACCCATAATCATGATTTGGTTTTTGCCGGCTTCGTTAATAATCGAAGCATTCATCGATTCGCTGTATTTAGTGCCCAACTGGAAAATGTGGCCGACTTCGATACCACGGGCAATAGTGATTTCACCGTGACCATCAGGACTTGGATCACCTTCCTCCACAACACGCAAATCAGCAATGTGTGCTGGGAACGCCAAATCGCGTTCCCAGTTGGTATTTTGATAATGCTTGCCGTCTTGATTGGCACCGCAAATAAAATCCGCCATTAAGGTAACGCTACGGTCAGCAATCACCGGAATCGTTAAGCCAATCGGGCCAATTGAGCCCGGTTTGCAACCGCAAGCCTCTAAAATTTCAGCATCACTGGCTAATTGCAATGGCGACAAAATACCGTCGATTTTTTCCGCTTTGATGGTGTTTAATTCATGATCACCGCGCAACAATAGCGCCACTAAACCTTCCTCTTCGCCTCGAACAATCAAGGTTTTTAAACATTGTTGTGGGCTGACTGCAAAAAACTGACTGACTTCGTCAATGCTATGTTGATTAGGGGTATCAACCAACACCATTTCAGCCGTTGGTGCTGGGCGTGTGCCTTGTGGCATTAAGGCTTCGGCTTTTTCAATGTTCGCTGCGTAATCACTAGCGGTTGAAAAGGCAATCGCATCTTCACCAGAATCGGCTAAAACGTGGAACTCATGAGAAACCGCACCACCAATCGAGCCCGAATCGGCAATCACTGCTCTAAATTTCAAACCAAAGCGATTAAAAATGCTGCTATAGGTTTGATACATGACTTGATAGGTTTGATTTAAAGACTCTTGATCCAAATGAAATGAATAAGCATCTTTCATCAAAAATTCGCGTGAACGCATGATGCCAAAACGCGGACGGATTTCGTCGCGGAATTTGGTTTGAATTTGGTAATAGGTGATTGGCAATTGTTTGTAACTTTTTAGCTCGTTACGCGCCAAATCCGTGATGATTTCTTCGTGAGTTGGGCCTAAGCAAAAATCACGATCATGACGATCTTTCATTCGTGCCAATTCTGGGCCGTATTTTTCCCAGCGACCGGTTTCTTGCCACAACTCAGCGGGTTGTAAAGCCGGCATTAATACTTCCAAACCACCGGCTTTGTTCATTTCTTCGCGAACGATATTTTCAACTTTACGCAACACACGCAAGCCCAAAGGCAACCAAGTGTAAATACCAGCCGCCAGCTTACGAATCAAGCCTGCTCGTATCATCAGTTTGTGACTGGCTATCTCGGCATCAGCCGGTATTTCTTTAACAGTACTAAGTGGAAATTGAGAAGTGCGCATAGCTTGCCTTTATCTTTGGATTATCAAAAAATCGCTATTTTACCTTTTAAATCACTAAAACATCGACTGCAAAGCCCGAGAAACCTCGATTTAACATCATTTAACCACAATGTTTTTTGACTCTAGTTACAATACTTATGTGATTTATATTCCCAAAATGAGATCAACACCGAGACATTTAAATGATTAAAGTATTACTAGTAGACCATTACGAATTGATTAGAAGCGGCATTGAGTCACTACTAAATTCTGTCGAAGACATTGAAGTCATCGGCGTATGCGATTGCGGTGAACAAATATTGGACATTAGCGCCAAACAAACGCCCGATGTGATATTGCTAGACATCAATATGCCGCTCTCAGGCATATCGGAAGCTTGCAAACAAATTGTCAACAATTCACCTTCGATTAAAATTATCGGCTTATCAATTTATAGCGACGGACCAATTCCACCCAAAGCACTTCATTTGGGCATTGAGGGCTTTATATCGAAAGGCTCGCCGGTTAGCGAAATGATTAAAGCGATTCGCGCAGTAATCTCTGGTAAACGCTATCTGTGCCAAAACATTGCTAACAACATTGTGTTTGAAACCTTATTAAATGCGAAACCATCGCCATTTTCTAAGCTATCGAGACGAGAATCGGAGGTGATGAAAATGATTCTGCAAGGCAAAAACATTCAGGAAATGTCGCAGTTCTTAAAACTGAGCGATAAAACGATTAATACCTATCGCTACAGGCTGTATAACAAACTAGCGATAAAAAACGATGTTGAATTGACTCGTCTAGCCGTCAAATTCAATTACATAGAAGAAATGATGTAGGGCTTGAGAAAACAAGCCCTAGCAAAACTAAACCAAGTGTCGAGCTTTTATAAACGCTTCACGAAAATCTAAAAATACCGGCTGCTCAGTTTGTAACAAAGTTTGTAACAAAGTTTGCTGCAGCTGGTATTTGACATTTCCAATCGCCAAAGCACCCACACCAACCGCATCGCTTTGTGTCGCTTCAACTAATGGCGCGGCAAAATCTTTGACTTTTATACCTTCGATGCCTGATGGCGGCACAGCATTCACATCACCCGCTACTTTCAGTTGTTTAGCTTGAGCCAAAACTGCAGCGTTTAATACCCTAACCCCAGCTTTAGCGGTACAAAATACGATGTCGGCATCCGCAATCAAAGCGGCTTTTTCTTCATCATTTTTGGCAACAGCGCCAGTTAATTGTGAATTGAAGCGGCGATTGTATTGCTTAGCAATATCGTTGGCTGAATCAACCGATAAATGATCAACCAAAGCAGTCTGAGCGCCTTGCAACGAGGCAATCACCCCTGTCGCAATACCGACCGGACCAGTGCCGCCAAACACCAAGGCTTTGCAATCGGCTAAGGCTTTACCATGTTTATCTTGCAAGGCTTTTTCAACACAAGCGACCAAAGCCGCCGCCGTCGTAAACGCACCACTAGGATCGGCTAAAACAGAAACCTCAAACGGCGCAACCATTGCCGGTTTACAGGCCTCCAGCATTTCAATCGCCAAGCCCATATCGCGGCCGCCGATGAAAATAGCGGTTTTTTTAACACCTGCCGGCCCGCGTGAAAAAATCACGTCTTGGGTTAAATTTTGGATGCTGTCCAGTTTAACCCCAGCGTAAGGCATCAACACATCAAACCCAGCATCCAATGCCATATTGACATCAAATGGACTGTTGTTTGGCATCGGATCAAACATGTGCAAGATGCTACGTTTTTGCATGATTTCCTTCCTTGTATTGACGATTTAGCTGGGCTTTACAAAAGCGATTAAC
Organism: Methylomonas koyamae; assembly: GCA_945877625.1. GTDB lineage: Bacteria > Pseudomonadota > Gammaproteobacteria > Methylococcales > Methylomonadaceae > Methylomonas > Methylomonas koyamae_C. The sequence continues at coordinate 4,614 of CAMCSF010000038.1, forward strand.
GAGGCGTTTTAATAAATTCACGAGCCACTTCAAATGCGTGTTCAAAATGCAAATACAATGGTTTTTCGCTTTCTAACATTCTTTTCAGCAAACGGCTTTGGGCTTGGTATTTAATGTTACCAATCGCTAAAGCGCCAATACCGACCGCACCGCTGATTGAACCCGCAATTAGCTTGCCGTTATCAAATGCATCAACACCGGCAATGCCTGCAGGTGGCACAGCGTTAACGTCAGCAGCCACTTTTAATTGTGGTGCAGAAGCGATTAACTCCGCGCTTAACAATTCGATACCCGCAGCACCAGTAGCAAATACGACATCAGCGGTTTTGATGTATTCGGCTTTGTCAGCATCAGCACCAGCAGTGATGGTGATTTTGCCATCGCCAAACTCTTGGCTGCACAATTCTGCCGCGCGCTCAGCTCTGTCTAATTGTCTGCCAATAATTCTGACGTTAGCACCCGCTTGAGCAGAAATAACCGCCGCCGCTTGACCAACAGGACCTGTACCACCTAGCGCCAAAATATTTTTGCCTTCTAAAGTTGTACCAAATTTGTCAGCTAATTCTTTTTCAACCGCCGCAACCATACCGGCTGCAGTAGTAAATGCACCACTTGGATCCGCGAATACCGATACTTCAAACGGCGGCACCATGGCGTTTTTAGCGATTTTCAACATATCCATGGCTTGTTTGGTTTCGCGACCACCGATAAAGATACCGGTACGCACTAAACCTTTTGGACTTCTTGAGAAAATAGCGTCTTGCACTAAGCCTCTGACTTCACTGGGCTCAACATTGATGTAAGGCACAGCTGAAATCCAACCCGCATCGATCGCCATGTTAACGTCGAATGGGCTTAAATTTTTTGCTGTAGTCAGCATGTGCAAAATAAAGGGTTTTTCCATGATTGCCTCTTAAAACTTGATTTAGAGTAAGTATAAAAGAAAAGGTAGGCTGACGACAGTAAGCCAGCCGACCAATATCTACGATTAAAGTTATTTGAGATTGTCCGGTATATGCGGCTCAAGGGTGTGATACATCAACTGATGCATACGCGGATTGCCGACGATGATATTGCCCGACTGCAAATATTTGTCATTGAACGAGAAATCCGTTGCAACACCACCGGCCTCTTGCACCAACAACACACCCGCGGCAATATCCCACTCGCTAACACCGGTTTCCCAATAAGCATCTAAGCGACCGCAAGCGACATAAGCCAAATCCAAAGCCGCTGCGCCAGCACGTCGAATACCCGCAGTATCGGCTGTTACGGCACGAAACATATTCAAATAAGGCTCAAGATTGTCTTGTTTTTTAAACGGGAAGCCTGTGCCAATCAATGCACCACGCATACTATTGTGTTTAGCGACGCGAATTTTGCGATTGTTGAGCATTGCGCCACCGCCGCGTTCAGCAGTAAACAACTCATCACGAAGCGGGTCATAAATGACACCTAGTTCCAATTTGTTTTTATTTTTCAGCGCGATAGACACAGCATATTGTGGAAAGCCGTGTAAAAAGTTGGTGGTGCCGTCTAAAGGATCAATCACCCAAACATAATCATTGCCTTGATGCTCGCCACTTTCTTCAGCAAGAATGGCGTGATCGGGAAAAGCGGTGCGAATCACTTTAATAATCTCATTTTCAGCCATGCGATCAACTTCTGAGGCGTAGTCATTACGGCCTTTTTGATCGATGTGAACATTATCGAGATTTTGCGATGAACGTTGAATTAGGTCGCCAGCATTCCGCGCAGCGCGGATGGCAATATTAAGCATTGGATGCATAGATCGAATTGTAAATGAGCAGTTAGAAAACCCAGATAGGATAACAAATCTTTTGCTAGAATCGCCGCTTTTTTAGCCAACGAGCCACAGCTGTGCTATCGAATTTCAAAGTCGTTCTGGTCGAAACCTCGCATCCAGGCAACATCGGCGCAGTTGCGCGGGCGATGAAAAATATGAATATGAACCAACTAAGATTGGTCACTCCTAAACATTTTCCTCATGCCGATGCCACCGCCAGAGCATCGGGTGCTGACGATGTTTTAAAACACGCCAGCATTCATGCCACCCTTCAAGACGCGATTGCTGACTGCCAAATTGTCCTAGGCGCCAGCGCCCGAGATCGCACCATTAGCTGGCCATCTTTCACCGCCCGCGAATGCGCCGAAAAATGGGTCAACGACCCACAAAAAGCCAATATCGCTTTAGTGTTTGGCCGCGAAAATTCTGGTTTAAAAAATCACGAACTGGATTTATGCCATTTTTTACTGCGGATTCCTTGCAATCAAGAATACAGCTCGCTGAATTTAGCCGCCGCCGTACAAGTGGTTTGTTACGAATTATTTATCGCTTCTGGACAAGAATTAGTCAGCGAGATTGGCGACCAAGGCGAAGAGCCATTGGCCAGCGCCGAACAAATGGAAGGTTTTTATCAACATTTGCAGCAAACCATGGCGGATATTGGCTTTCTACAACCCGAACGCTCTAAATCCATCATGCGCCGTTTGCGTCGAATTTTTAATCGCACCCAACTCGACACCAAAGAACTCGACATCCTCCGAGGCATCCTGCGCTTTTCGCAAAATCATAATACCAAAAACTAAGCCGCATAATACTTGACCAAATTACTAGGTTTATTTATAGTCGCCCTACTTACATTAGGTTTTATGAGGCTTATGATGCGACTCACCACTAAAGGACGTTATGCAGTAACGGCAATGCTAGATTTAGCATTTCACAGCCAAACCAAACCGGTTACGCTGACCGACATTGCCACTCGCCAAACCATCTCCTTATCGTATCTGGAGCAATTATTCGCCCGCCTCCGCAAAGCAGGCATGGTTAAAGGCGTCAGAGGTCCAGGCGGCGGTTACACACTCAGCCGTGCAGCTAAAGACATCAATATTGCTGAAATTATCGAAGCGGTTGACGAACCAGTTGATTCGACCAAATGCGGCGGCAAATCGAATTGTCACAACGACCAACCTTGCTTAACCCATGATTTATGGATGGGTCTCAGCGAACAAATCCGCGCGTATTTAAAACAAATCAGCCTAGGCCAATTATTAGAACGTGATTTGGTCAGCGAAGTCGCAATCAGACAAAGCCAAGAAATCGAACAAGTGATTGGTTTTCAACCTATGCAGGAAAGAAAATCAGCGTAAATGATCTATCTCGATCACAACGCCACCACCCCGCTCGATCCGCGGGTACTCGAAGCGATGTTGCCGTACTTAACCACCTTGTACGGCAACCCTTCAAGCCTTTACCGACTTGGTAGAATCGCTCGTAGCGCCATCGACACCGCTAGAGAACAAATCGCCAGCTTAATTGACGCCAACCCCGCCAACATCATTTTCACCAGCGGCGGCACCGAAGCCAATAATTTGGCCTTAGCCAATGCGGGTAATCAAAATCTATGGATTTCAGCGATTGAACACCCTTCGGTATTTGAATTTGCCGAATCGCTCCCACAACCGCTTTCAAGACTGGCCGTCAATCCAGCAGGCTTAATTGACTTACAAAAATTCGCCGCCGAACCAATCCAAAGCGGTGATTTTGTTTCCATCATGTTAGCCAACAACGAAACCGGAGCCATCCAACCCATCGCCGAAATTGCCAGTCAATTGGCCAATCGAGGCATCACTTTTCACACCGATGCCGTCCAAGCCTTAGGCAAAATCCCCGTGTCATTTAAACAACTTGGGGTACAGATGATGAGCTTATCGAGCCACAAAATATACGGCCCTAAAGCTTGTGGCGCACTGGTGGTGAGTGATGAAATTCGTTTACAAGCCCGTCAACGTGGCGGTGAGCAAGAACATCGCTTACGAGCAGGCACTGAAAATATCGCCGCGATTGTCGGCTTTGGCAAAGCCGCTGAATTAGCGCAACAAGCACTCAGCGAACGTAACCAAAAAATCCTAGCCCTGAAAACCGAATTGGAACAACAGCTACTGAGCCTGCCTAACTTAGTGATTTTTTCTGAACACAGCCCTCGCCTACCCAACACCGTGCAATTCGCCGTCGAAGGTTTAAGCGGTGAAATGCTATTAATGCAGCTGGATCAAAAATCCATCGCCGTATCCAGCGGCTCAGCCTGTGCCTCTGGCTCCGAAGCGATTAGCCCCGTTTTAGCGGCGATGTCGATAAAGCCATCACTCGCCAAAGCTGCGATTCGCGTCAGCTTAGGCAAAGACAACACCGAACAAGATATTCATCAATTTGTCAGTATTTTAAAAACCTTATTGAGGTAACCCCATGAGCATTACCATTACCGAAAGCGCCGCCCGTCAAATTCAAAAACAGCTACAAAAACGCGGCAGTGGCGTTGGTTTACGCTTAGGCGTTAAACCATCAGGCTGTTCCGGCTACGCTTATGTGTTGGACTACGCCGACCAAGTCGCCGAAAACGAACAAGTGTTTGAACAATACGATGTCAAAGTATTGGTAAAAGACGACGATTTAGACAAATTAAATGGCATTGAACTCGACTATGCCAAAGAGGGATTTAACGAAGCCTTTAAATTCAACAATCCGAATGTCAAAGGTATGTGTGGTTGTGGCGAGAGTTTTGCAGTTTAAACATTAAACAGGTGGTTCGAGATTTGCCGAACCACCTGAAAACTAGAACCGCTTATTTTTTAACGTCAGCCGGTGCTGGAGCCGCTGGTTTGTTACCAGCACATTTACCTTCAACGGCTTTTTTATCCGCCGCAGGCGCTGCAGGTTTCATCATCGCCGCGCCGCATTTGCCTTCGCCACAAGCGCCGTCTTTCATTTTAGACGCGCCATCAGCCGCAGCACCCGCTTCCGCAGTTTGCATATAACCTGAATTCAAATCAGACAAAGCAAATGGATTGCTTTCTGCTTGAACTGCAAACGGTAACAAAGATGCGCCCATTGCTAACGCCAAAGGGGTTTTATAATTTTTCATAGCATTCTCCTGATTATTTTTGTAATTTCCCGCGAGCCAATCGCTCGCAGACCTCAATCCAGCGGCAGGCACTATCCCAAAAAAGCCTTTTAAAGTAAAGCTAAGCGCCTTGCCTAACTAGCCCTAAACAACCTACCACGCAAATATGCGAAAATCCTGATTTTCGGCAGTATACTGCCGCCCCAATCCATTCATCCGACGCTATCAATATGAACAACACGCCAGAAATCGCCCAACTCGGTGCCGAAGTTCTCCGCCAACCCGCGCAAGCTATCGACAACTTCAATAGCCCACAGTTCCAAACCTTGATTAGCAACATGCAGCAACTGATGGAACAAGGCAACGGCGTTGGCATCGCCGCCCCGCAAATTGGCGAATCTTGGCAAGTGATTATCATCGCCTCTCGCCCGACCGCTCGTTATCCCAAAGCACCGGAAATGCCAGCCACGCTGATGGTTAATCCACAGTTTGAAATACTCGACGCCAGTTTAATTAAAGATTGGGAAGGTTGTTTAAGCGTGCCTGGCATCCGCGCTTTAGTACCGCGTTACCGCAAGATTAAAGTCAGCTATCAAAACCAACAAGGCCAAGCCTGTGAAATGGTTTTAGACGATTTCCCCGCCCGCGTGTTTCAACACGAATTCGATCATCTCAACGGCATGGTTTACTTGGATAGAGTCGAAACCAACACCGACATCGTCGCTGAAAGCGAATTTTTCAAACGCATCGCCGCCTAAGGAGCCGCCAGTATGAAATCAGTTTTAGCCTTATTGGGATTATTACTCAGCCCCACCAGTTTCGCCGTCAGCGCTTTACCGGTTAGCGAAGTCGCCTCTGGCATTTATTTACACTTATCCGATCATCACTGGCCAGACCGCGACAACCACGGCGAAATCGCCAATATCGGTTTTATCGTTGGCGATAAATGCGTCGCGGTCATCGACAGCGGCGGCAGCCCACAACAAGGCATCGCCTTACGCAACGCCGTCAAACAAGTCACCAGCACACCAATTTGCTATGTAATCAACACCCACGTTCACCCCGACCACATCTACGGCAACCTAGCATTTAAAGGCGCTGGTGTGCAATTTGTCGGCCACCACAAACTCGCCCGCGCCATGGCCAGCCGTGCCCCGCATTACATCAGCCGCGCCGATGAATTGCTCAATATCCACGTAGACCAAGACAACATCATCCCGCCCGATATTGAAGTCAAAGACAGCTTAACCCTCGATTTAGGCAACCGCAGCTTGCTATTAACCGCCCACCCAACCGCCCACACCGACAACGATTTAAGCATTTACGACAAAACCACCAACACCATGTGGCTGGCGGATTTATTGTTTTTAGAACACATTCCGGTGATTGATGGCAGCTTAAAAGGCTGGTTAAACGAATTAACTAAACTCGAAAAAAACCAATATAAATTGGTTATTCCAGGTCACGGCAAATTGGTTAAAGACTGGCCAGTTTCAATGCAAGCCGAAAAAAACTACCTAACCCAACTCAGCAACGAAATCAGAGCTGAAATCAAAAGCGGCAAGACTTTGGAGCACGCAGTAGCAAATGTTGGCTTAAATACTAAAAACCAATGGCAGCTTTACGAACAATTTCACCGGAAAAATGTGACGTTAGGGTTTGCGGAGTTGGAGTGGGAGGATTGATTTTTTGATATGCTGGGTTTTGTAGCGTTAGCTCAAACCCAGCTTGGAAAGCTTTATTCAAGCCGCCACATTAATCGTAATATGCAAAGCCTTAATTATGCGTTGCACAGTACCCCATTTCGGCTGTGTTTTACCCGACAAGGTTTTATAAAGACTTTCACGGTTAAGCCCAGTTTCGGCTGCTAATTGTGCAATACCTTTATGTTTAGCAACGTGACCCAAGGCAGTCATAAAAACAGCTGGATCATCATCCATAAATGCCTGAGTCAGATAATCGCTCATATCGGCATCAGTTAGCAGGTGATTAAATGGACTATAGGGTTTGATTTCAGTTTTCATGTTTAGCCTCACAGATTTTTAGCCAATTCTTTGGCTTTTTGTATATCGCGTTGCTGGGACGATTTATCGCCACCACACAACAAGATAACCAATTCACCGCCGCGCATAGTGAAATAAAGTCGATAGCCCTTGCCAACAAAAATACGCATTTCACTGACACCATCACCAACGCTTTTAACATCACCAAAATTACCATTAGCGACTCTATCTAAACGCATAGCAATAGCCAACGCTGCTTGCCGGTCTTTAATATCGCTAGCCCACTCATCAAAAACAGTGGTAGTTTGAATGCTATATTTCATGCTTTTATTGTAGCCAGCTAGCTACAATAAAAGCAATCATAGAAACCAAAAACCAACCCATATCCGCCCTTATAATCGTTAAAAACTATGAATTCCGCACAACTAAAATCCTTAGCCGTTTTTTCCCTATTCGCCATTATTGGTTTTGGCCCTATTTCGCCGGGCTGTTTAATTGGCATGTATATCGTAACGATGCGACCAGCTTGGTTTTTGGCTTTAACCGAAAATATGTATCGGGATAAAGCATTGAATGTGATTACTTACATCCAAAATCCACGGATTAAAGCCTTCCTTTCCTTATTCAGCTTATTTCTGATCGACATTGCCCCAGTGCCTGTCACGCCAGTTATCGCCTTTTGCATTATTTTGGTCAGGCCGCTGTGGTTTTATCGGGTGGTGGTGAGTGTTTATTCACACTTAGATTGAAAGCTTTTGCTACCGGCTCAGGCTTTCACCCCTAGAGCTGTTACAATTTTAAAAACAGTTTCTGGTTATAGAGGTACAAGCCATGCAGCTAACTTTAGACATACCAGATCAATACTTGCAAAACCACACGGCAATACAAACGGCGCAACAGATTAAGCTATACGCTGCCCTACTTATGTTCCAATCAGGCCAGTTATCTCGTGGCGCAGCTTGTGAATTTGCCGGTGTAGACATTTATGATTTTTTCACCGCTTGCAAACAACATCAAATCAGCGTGATTAACGCTTCAGAAGACTCTATTGAAGCCGATGTTTTGCGCTTTCAGCAACGATACAATTAATGATAGTGATTGCTGATAGTTCCGCATTAGTGGCTTTATCAATCTGTGATTGCCTATCGGTTTTAGATGAATTGTTCGGCGAAGTTAAAGTCCCTCCGGCTGTTTATGATGAAGTTTGTATTTTAGGCAAAGCCGAATCCAAATCATTAAGCACCTATCTACAAGATAAAGTTTGCGATATATCGACCGTCATTCATATTGAAAAAACCAATGGTTTAGGAAAAGGTGAATTGGCAGCAATTAATTTGTACAAACAATTAGCCGCCGATTTATTGTTGATTGATGACGCACGAGCCAAGAAAATTGCTTACATCAATAATGTAGAGGTGATGGGAAGTTCGGATATTTTTATCAGCGACCATTTGCTAGAGCGATTATTGGTCATAGCTGGTGAGTGATATCTTGATCAAATCAAACCGCAGAATGGGTTTTTAGCCAGTCTTTCAGCGCATCATTGATACGGGTTTGCCAGCCTTTGCCGGTGGCTTTGAAAGCATCTACCACTTCAACATCAAGACGAATACCAGTAAATACTTTGGGATTACCTTTGCGCGGTCTGCCCGCTTTAGGCTTGAGTATTTCGGCTGCTATGGTTGCACCAAAAATTTCAGGTAAAACTTCAGCTGCAGGCCGCATACGCTGAAATTCAACATCATTTAATTCAAAGGTAGCTGGATCAGCAACTATGCCAACATTGATTTTGGCGTCTTCTGCTTCGGTAGGCATGATAATTTTATTTTTCATATCAATTATTGTATTAACAAAAATATAAACATCAACTGTTTGTTACAACAGTTACCTCTAACTTGATTCTAGTCGAGAATTTTTTTTGCGCTCAGATTCACCCCCTATTTATCAAAATAAAAGGTAACATTTACCGCTACATTAGCGATATTTGATAAAGCCAGTAACAATCAAAAATAAGATACCAAAGACACAGGAGATTTTTAATGAAAAGACCCCAGCTACTCGCAACGATTTTGCTACTCAGCTTTTGTGGCCTTGCCCAAGCGGAAGGTGATGACATCACTTGGAACACTAGCTTAAAAAGCCAGTTTTTTGCCGGTAAAACCATTGAAGAATCAGACAGCGTAATCGAGTTAGAAGCGCCCTACCGCGCTGAAGATCCTGCCATCGTGCCAATCAAAGTCAGCAGCAAATTCGCGCAAAGCAAAGACAAATACATCAAAAAAATCTGGTTACTGGTCGATAAAAATCCGTTCCCCTTCGTCGGCGAGTTTGAATTCTTCCCCGAAAGCGGCAAGGCTGATTTAGCGATGCG
>CAMCSF010000039.1 GCA_945877625.1 Methylomonas koyamae
GATGGCCATCGCGCTTGAAATAGCGCATCGGTGCATTGCCTTTCTGTTCCGTACCTCTTCATGAAATCGGTCAGACTGAAACCTTTTTGAAATTGGATCAGGTTCTTTTTCATGGCGAAATCTCCTGCTAATTCAATATATCCGTTAGACTCTCGGGAGGCTCAAAAGTTGCTGAAGGTTATGGGTAATCAGGAATTCTTTTATCGTTTCAGACTTAGGTAATGGATATAAAACCTATAGTGTTGTATATACAGAAAAAAATTTGACACCTACTGCAATTGATCAAGCAACGCTTCGTTTGTTTTTCAGTAATGGTTCGCCAGAGGCGCAATATGGATGGTTTGGTAGAGTTTTGCCTGGAGAAAACTTTTCTGTAACAAGTTCTTATAGTTTTACTGTTAAGAGTGATTTGGTTCCTGCATATAAGTAGGTGGCTATAAGTTTTCCGGCATAAAAAACCTGCAACTCATTGATGTTATTAAATCATTGCTCGGCTAATGCCTGATTACTTTGGTTCGACTACTTATTGAATATGATGCAGATCATTTTTTTTCCCAATCGCCGATTCAAGATGCGTTATTGTGGACAGTAACTGGTGATCAATTAAGTGTATATATAATTGACACCGCAGCTCCAACTGTCAGTGCTTTTAGCCCAATGGATGGAGCAACGACTATTGCAGTCGGCAGTGATATAACGGTTACCTTCAGCGAAGCGATACAACGCGGCACAGGCAATATTCAAATTCACAGTGAGTCTGCCACAGGTACAGTGGTTGCGAGTTACGATGCGGCAACCAGCACCAATCTAACTATCAGTGGTTCAACGCTGACTATTAATCCAACTACTGATTTGAGCTATAGCACAAATTACTTTGTGACCTTTGAAAGTGGTTCGATTAAGGATTTAGCCGGTAATAGTTATGTAGGCACTAATAGTTATGATTTCACAACCATATCGAATTTAACATCAGGCACGCATAGTCTTTCGGTGATTGTTGACAAAGGCGTGCTTTCATCTAATGCAGTTTTACTGAAAGGATTGACTGAAAATATTTCTATTACCAACGGTGTTGTAACTAGTCACACAGTTGATTATGCGGGTATAACTTTTGATTACAACCAAATCGACTCCTTAATTACCACAGTAACCCGTGATGGTGATTTTACTTCAGAGTTTAATAAAGAAATTAACGATTACGTTCAAGAAGAGCTAAATATCTCTTATCAGAAGGCAGTTACTTTAGTTGGTGTTCAAAATATAGACAACATTATTGTTTTAGTAGCTGGTGCAGATGGGAATTATGTAGGTTGATCTAAGTAATCGAACCAAAGTAATCAGGCATTATCAGAGAAATAATTTAATAATATCAATGACTTGAATATTTCTATGCCGGAAAACTTATAGCCACCTATTTACTAGCTCAAACCTAATGGCTTAGAGAAATAAGGATGCGACCAACGATCGCTAAATCTGAATAATATTGAGGCAGCTACCGGCGAATATGAATCAACAATTGTAAGAATTGGTGGAATCGTATTCGAGCATAGATGTGTATTGTTTTCCGATGCTTAAATCGTGAGCCTGTTGGCATAATCCTTACTATCATATAACTCTGTTTTGCGAAATATTTGCACAAAAAGTTGGTAATAGAATGTTTGATAAAGTCATCAACAATGAATGGATAGATCAGTTTCTCACCCCAAAATTACCAGATGATATTTTGCATGAAAGGCTACATCAATCTCTTCAGCAAAGTCCAATTCCTGCTATTTGGTTATTGGGTAAAACTCAATCGGGGAAATCATCGATTGTTCACGCGCTGACGGGATCAAGTTATGCCGAGATTGGCCAAGGCTTTCGTCCCTGTACTCGGCAGTCGGCTAGTTATGATTTTCCTGATGCCGAAACGGCTTTTGTCCGCTTTATCGATACCCGTGGGCTCGGTGAGGCGGCTTATGATCCTGCTGAAGATATTGCTTATTGCATGAATCAGGCGCATCTGTTGATGGTTGTTATCAAGGCTATGGACCATGAACTGGATAGTGTCTTCACGGCAACTAAAGCCATTCGCGATACTCATCCTGAATGGCCAATGATAGTGGTGCAAACTTGTTTGCATGAGGGCTATCCCAATAAATCAATGGCCCATATTGATCCTTATCCATTTACTGGTGAAGAGATTTCTAATCGACGGCATGTTGATTTGAACCGTTCTTTGATGGTTCAGCGTCAAATGTTTAAGGAATTTAAGGCAGAATTTGTCGCTGTAGATTTGACTCAGGCAGAAGATGATTACCAACCCATCCACTATGGACTGGAACATTTGTGGTCAGCGATTGAGTCAGCATTGCCGTTGGGTTTACAGCAATTATTAAAGCAAAATCCACAGCATAGCAGTGAAATCAATGATGAGTGTGCCCAACACGCCTATCCTCACGTAGTCAGTTATGCCATTTCATCGGGCTTGTTAGCACTGACACCGATGCCCGGCGTGAGTTTGTCGTTAGTCATCGCCACGCAAGCCAAACTATTTCATAGTATTGCCAGTATTTACGGTGTTGCTTTGACCAAGCGTAGCGTCAGTGAGGTTATCAGTGCTGTAGGTATGGGGGGCTTAGCTGCTAGTTTGGGTGTGAGAGAGTTAGGTAAAATTATTCCCAGCGGATCTGTTGTAGCCGGATTATCTACCGCCGCTATTACCTATGCGTTAGGGATGACACTTTGTTATTACTACGGGCAATCGCAACAAGGTCATGTGGTGACTGCTGAGATGATTAAAGCCAATTATGAAGCTCAATTGATGCAGGGCCGTGAGCTATTAAAACAAAGGTTTACCAAGGGCGGATAATCATGAAACGTGATCTGTGGTTTTGGGTATTGATGGCTTTTATTGAATCGATTCCGTTTTTGATGCTATGGGGTCTGGGCTTATTGTCGCTATGGGGTATCCCTCTTGCATCGCTCGAGCAATTTGCGGTTATTGAACATTTAGGATTATTAAGTCAGGCAGAATTTCCTGATCATCATCTGTTTTGGCTGTGGCTGAAACTGTCATTGATATGCACATTAATTGTTTGGGTTTTGGTGTCTGGACACCATTATCAGCAAAAGAAAACGCTCAAGCTTCGTAAGCGCAATCCAAAAACTCGCAGATCACCTCAAGAGCAGGCCGCTTGGGATGCTGTGTTAGCGGTTGAACAGCGTATTAAGCAAGATGTTGATCTTCGAAACCGTCTTGATCAGTCTGATACATGGCTAATAATCGGTCAACAGGTATTAAGAGCGGTTGCACCGCATTATCGGCCTAAGACCAAGCAGCCGGAAATGGATATACCGGTGACTGATTTATTACGTCTTGCCGAACAGATTTGCCATGATTTGTATCAAGAGTTACACGATAACGTGCCGTTTAGTCATGTGGTGACCTTAAAAAACGGTTTGGATGTCATGCGTGGGCTGGATAATCTTGAATGGATAAAAGTCGCATTTCGCATGGGTCGTATCATTGTGAACCCAGTGGCGGCTTTGGGTAAAGAAATTAAAGAAAAAGCCTACCAAAAAGTCAAAGACTCAGCGGTAAACCGTATTCAAGACCAGATAATAGCGTTTTATATTGAGCGAGTGGGCGACTATGCCATCTTGCTTTATAGCGGACAAATGGCAATTGGTTCAGAAAGATTGGGCGTTCTGTCATCGCAGTCAACCGATGATCTTTTGGTTGCCCAGCAAGCACAAGCAAAAAACCAGCAAGAACTCTTGCGTATTTTGATTGTCGGTCAAACCAATGCCGGTAAATCGAGTTTAATCAACGCTTTGTTTAATGCTAAACGCGCAGCGTCTGATGTGGTGTCGTGTAATGATGCGCTGGTACCTTATCAGCTTGAGGGGGATGGTCAGTTGGCGGGGTTCGTGTTTGATACACCGGGTTACGGTAGCGAATCCAGTTGGCTCAAAGATAGCCAAAAGCAATTAAATAGAACCGATTTGGTGATTTTGGTTTGTGATGCAAACAATGCCGCCCGTGAAGCCGATCGGCGCTTTTTGCAGGCATTTGATGATCATTTCACAGCGCAACCTCAACGTAAAAAGCCACCGATTACTTTAGTGGTTACCCATATTGATCAATTGCGCCCCATTCGCGAATGGCAGCCACCCTATGATGTGAATCAGCCAACGGGTATCAAAGCCAGCAATATTCGGGCGGCAATTGATGCTATTCAAGAAGATTTAGCGTTGCCTGATGATACCGGCATTGTACCTGTGAGTCTGGGTAACAATGATGGAATGGGAACTTATAACATGGATGCTTTGATCGAAGCCATTAGCCAGCAGCTTGATGAAGCGCATCAGGTTCGCTTATTGAGAGTTATAAAAGATCAAAGCGGTGGTTGGGAAAAATGGAAGCAAGTCTGGCGGCAGACGACTAACTCAGGTCGTTGGGTTTTAAAAAAAACGGGAGACTATTTACGGTGAATGATGAGCTCATTGGTCGTTCACATCGCGGAATGGCAAAAAAATGCATAGAATCTTCAAACCGTCACAATTCGTATCACATTAATCTCCGATGCTGCAGTTTCAAACCGCAATTACACCACCAAACTGGATGTATTTAACCAATCCTGAATTTGCCATTGCAAATCATCGAGTTCATTTTCGCTGAGTAAGAGGTGGTCTTTGAACACGGTATTGAATTTTACCCATTCAGAATCATTGTAAACAGCATTTTTTATATTTTTTGCCACTGCCACAAGGGCAAAGATCGTTTCGGCCAATCTTTGGAGACAACCTTACAGTTTTAGATTCGTAGTCCTCCTTGTCTTCAAGATCAAATAACCCAAGATTATAATTAGGTCTTGGGGTATCTCGTTTCTCACGTAGACCGAGTGCTATCTCTACATCCTCTATGTCGCCAGGAATACCGATTTCAACACAGTTTTTTAAGAATGCTTGACGAATGATGTCGATCGATTCTTTTGCATTGATATCGATCAAAGCACAAACAGCAAAACCGTTGGTTTCAATGTTATTGGTATCGGCTTTTAATAGAAATTCGTTGAGTACATCAATGCAATCTTGGCGGTGAATTTTCCCAATCTTGCCTAAATAACACATAACCATGTCCCGCGAAGCCTTTGGTTTAGCTATGTCATTAATATAGATGTGAAATTCTTGAATGACTCCGCGTCCCATCGACTCAAATGCTTTAAGTAAATCCTGGTCAAATAAAAGATCGTAGGGATATTTTGCAATCAGGTCTAAAAGTGGCGAAACAGCGTTGAGAACCTTGAATTGTCCGAGCGCATACCATGCATGGACAGCTCCCCAGAACTTTTGCGAATCTGCTTTTGCGCTAAGAAATTTCGGGTCAGTCGCCATTCGCGTTAATTCGGATCCATGCTCAGCACTCAAACCTAGAACGGAATAATCCTCCAAAGGCAACAAATCTGCGCCAATAGTCAGTAGTTTTTCTGTTTCTTTTGAGTAGTTCATAAATTTGTTTATCGAAATAGGTGGTTTATTATGTACTCATGTCCAATTGCTGGGCAAATTAGGGTGTTTTAACTGGAAATAAAAAGGCCTACCTATGTAAGCCTTTATATTGAACTGTTGTAAGTTGTTAGTGTTGTGCTTTCCTATCAAGCTAACAGCAATCCTAAATTAGATGAAGCAACACCGATTAATGATAATGAGGCGGTATGTACGACATTATCTACGATTTGCTGCGATGTCAGTTCAGAATTAGCCGATAAGAGAACTGCCACTTCTGCAGCCACCATAGGAGCCGCCATTGATGTGCCATTCCATTGGTTAACCGTATTGTTCAAACCAAACAAGGTGACATTACTGCCGGGGGCATCAACGAAATTGTAAGGTGTAGTGCTGCCTGCTTCATTGCTGAAATAGGACAGTGCTAAGCCTTGAGTTGTATTGGCCGTTGCGCCTACAGCAATAACATTCTGTAATTTTTCGGCATAAAGTGCCGGATAAAGCGGGGCGTCAAGGCCATAATTGCCTGCTGCGATCACAGACACTACACCGTGAGCATCGGCATAGGCCAGTGCTTGTTGCACTGTGGAAAGTGGAAAAAAACCTCCCAGTGACAGGTTAATGACATCTGCACCATGATCCACCGCATAGCGTATAGCTGCGGCGATATTGCCAGCAGTCCCCTTGCCGCTGTCATTTAAGGCTTTCAACACCATCAATGAGGCATCATAGGCTGCACCTGTCACAGAGCCGCCCGTATTGGCTGCAATCATTTCACTTGCTGTACCTGTGCCGTGGCCATTTTTATCTTGAACATTGCTGTTGTTGTCGACAAAATTCCAACTGTAAGGGCTTAAGTGTTGGGTTAGCGCTGTATTATTGAGGTCAATACCTGTATCGATGTCAGCAATCACAATGCCTTTGCCGGTATAGCCCATTGCCCATGCATCATCAAAATGCATATTGGTTAAACCCCATTGGGATTTAATGTAAGTAGGTGCTGCAACATCGGGGACAGTCGTCCCCAGTACCGACGATAAAGCCTTCAGAACATCCGCTGCACCGTAACCAAAGTGACTTGACCATTCACCGTTGATAGTGGCTTCAGGATAATTCTCAACATACGCTAAGCCGTAATAGGTATCTGTCGCAATTAAGTGACCATAGGGATCGGTTTTAATAACAGTAGCCAATTTACCGTTGTTGTAAAAATAAGTGTGAATTTCGCTCAAAACGCCTTTGCTGTATTTATCCATTTCTACAACTTGATTGTTGCTGTACTTGGAGATGGCGTAAAGCGATCCAGAGATATAAATATCCAACTCGAAAAGCTTGCCATTATCATATTTTGTTACTGTGGAAATTTGGCCGTTAACGTAGTCCGTTTTCTGAGTCAAAACGTTATTAGCGTATTGATTACTGGTTAGCAGAACATTGCCGCCACTATAGGTGTAGGTATCGAATCCTATTTTCTGACCTGATGCAGCGGTTTTAGTCACTGTCGACAGTACGCCGCCTTTGTATTGATATAAATCAGTTTCTATCACAATGCCTTGGGCATTTTTAATGATGCCTTGTGTCAATACCCCATTAACATAGGTGTCGTATTCGGTGTTGTTGCCCAAATACTTATCAACTTCTATCAGAACCCCAGCAGAGTATTTGTCAGTCTGGGTCATGACACCTTGAGCGTTAAATCTGGTAATAGATGAGACTTGTCCATTGGTGTATTGGTAAGTATCCGTTTCAACTTTATTGCCGGATTTATCGTTCAATACAATCTGATAAATCACGCCGTTTCTGTAAAAGTCTTTCTGTTTAATGAAATAGCCATAGTTCGAAAGACTGGTATTCAAGCCGTAATAATCGATTTCAAAAGTCTCGCCTTGTGCATTGTTTTTCACAATTGAACTTAGCTGGTAACCGTTATATCGATAAAGATCGGTTTCGTAGAGATTGCCCAAGGTGTCTTTGAAGGTGGCCTGAGAAATTTGGCTATTGGTATAGCTATAGATTTCAACGTTGCCATTGGAAAACTTATCAACTTCTACAACGACGCCTTTCGAATTGGTTTTGCTGATTGAGCTTAGTTGGCCATTGGTGTATTTGTAGGCATCAAGAGTAATTAAGCTACCTTGAGCGTTGATGTTTGAAACCTGTGACAACAATCCATTAGTGTAATAGTCAGCTTCAATGATTTTGCCTTGTCCATTGTATTTGTGCACACTGGAAAGTTTCCCATTGTAGTAAGAATCAGATTCCAAAATGGTACCTTGAGCATTACGTTTGGTAACCGATACTAATTGTCCATTGGGGAGATAGGAATAGGTGTCAATCTCGCTCAAGGTATTGCCTGAGTAGATATCAACTTGTTTGATTTTGCCATTGGAATCTGTTTTGGTGACTTGAGTTACGGCCATATTGGTACCTAATGGTGATTGATATTAATTTGAATTAACGGAACAGTTGTTCAAAACTTGATTACAATTAATTGTAAAAAATATCATTCACTTTTGACAGGTATAAATTAAAAAGGCTTACCTATTTACGTAACCCTTTATGTCGAACGGTCAAAATCGTTATTCAAAGCCACTGAATAAGCCATATCAAATTTTGGGATGTGGTTCTTTGACTAGTACGATTCGGTAACTTCGAACGCTAAGCGTTAGGTTTGAAATTTTAGCAGGATAATTTGATTGGACTTACAACAAGGTAAATAGGTGAAGAACTTCAGAAAGTTCTTAATCAACTTATGAACAATGAAATTGATGCGGCAACGGCAAATAAGAAAAATAGAGAGCTAAGCAAATGCATTAGTACTATACAGAAGGAATTAAGACAGGCAAAAGAGCCTTAAAGAGAAAATAGCCCAGTGACTTTATGTCCTGTTGTGGTCGATTCCTAAAGTGCAATATGTAATGCCGAGCGAGTGATCAAACGTCACCGAGTCAATGCATAAACTTGGAAATTTGTAACTGGATGATTTAAAAAGAAAAAGGCCTATGGATTGCGCCATAAGCCTCTTAATTTGGCTCCCCCGGACGGGCTCGAACCGCCGACCTAGTGATTAACAGTCACCCGCTCTACCGACTGAGCTACAGGGGAATAATTCTTTGTTTCAGATGGCGCGCCCGGAGAGATTCGAACTCCCGACCGCACGGTTCGTAGCCGTGTACTCTATCCAGCTGAGCTACGGGCGCCTATCTGAGCCGCTTATTATCTTTTCTTTTTATTTTTCTGTCAAGCTTTTTTATTTTAAAGTGGCGGAGAGAGAGGGATTCGAACCCTCGATGCGCTTTTGGCACATACTCCCTTAGCAGGGGAGCGCCTTCGGCCTCTCGGCCATCTCTCCTAATTCTTTATCTATTCGACTGCGTTGGCATCCGATTGTTCTTTTTTAATCCGTTCGTAGATTTCTTCTCTGTGAACAGAAACATCTTTCGGAGCATTTACGCCTATTCGAACTTGATTTCCTTTTACCCCTAGAACAGTAACAGTAACTTCGTCACCTATCATTAAGGTCTCTCCAACTCTACGAGTCAAGATAAGCATACCTTCTCCCTACATTTTTAGTCGCTTTGTTCTGCAACAACGAGAGCGAGAATTCTATTATTTTTTTTTGTAAAAGGGAAGTTAAAATCTGACTTTTTCATAGCAATTTCTATAACAGATTGAAAATTATTGAATTTATTTTATTCGGGATTTTGAGTTTTTATCACTAAAACATCAAGCTTGAAATGTGTCTTTTAATTTTCGTAGTTCAGTAAACACACGAATCTCATTATCTTCAGTAATCTTTAACGCATTACAGATGCTGACACTGTTGGTTCGTAAAAACGGGTTAGTGGCGATTTCTTGAGCCAATGTGCTAGGTAATGTTGAGCGATTGATTGCTGGTAATTGCTTAACTTCGCTGATTCGTTGCTGTAAATCTACATTATCTGGTTCTACGAATAAGGCAAATTTGCCATTGTTCAAGGTGTATTCATGCGCGCAATAAATCCGCGTATCAGTCGGTAATTGTTTAATTCGCTGTAGTGATTGCCACATTTGTTCAGCGCTACCTTCAAATAATCGGCCACAGCCTAATGAAAACAAGGTATCGCCACAAAATAATGCTTGGCTTTCTGCGCAGTAAAAAACGATGTGGCCTGATGTGTGACCCGGGGTAGCGATAACTTGGATGATTTGTTTCCCCAGTTGGAATTGGTCATTGTGATTGACGGTAATGTCTATATCTGGGATTCGATGCTGATCAGCTTCAGCAGCGATTATTTTGCAGTTAGTCAGTTGTTTTAGCTGCAGATTAGCGCCAATATGGTCGTGATGGTGGTGGGTATTGAGAATGTAATCCAGTTGCCAGCCTTGGGCGTTTAAGGCTGCGATGACCGGTTCTGCGACAGCGGGATCGACTACCGCTGTTTTGCCGCTGATTGGCTCGTGAAGCAGATAAATGTAATTATCTGCCAGAACCGGTAACTGTAGAATTTCCAGCATTGGGTTTTAGCTTAAAACTTTCTCAATTCTTGCCAAAATGCCTTTTGAATCGAGCTCACAAATTTCTAACAACTGTTCCCGACTACCTTGTTCAACAAATCTATCCGGTAAGCCGATATTCAATGCCGGCATCAAAATCGAGTTGGCTTGTAAAAGTTCATTGACTGCCGCTCCAGCGCCACCAGCGATGACGTTCTCTTCGATCGTGACAAACACCTCGTGAGTTTTCGCGAATTCCAAAATCAAAGCTTCGTCTAAAGGCTTAATAAAGCGCATATTAACTACCGTAGCGCCTAATTGCTTACCGGCTTCCAATGCCGGCGGCACCATGCTACCCCAAGCCAAAATCGCAATACGACTGCCTTGATGACGAATGTCTGCCTTGCCAATTTCTAATTCGGTTAACGCCGGATCAATCACTGAACCCGGGCCTTTGCCACGCGGATAACGCACCGAAGCAGGGCCTTTGTGTTTAAAGCCGGTAGTTAACATCTGACGGCATTCATTCTCATCCGCTGGCGCCATAATCAGCATATTCGGAATACAGCGCATATAGCTGTAATCAAAACTACCGGCATGAGTTGGACCATCAGGACCGACTAAACCGGCACGATCCAAAGCAAACAATACATCCAAATCTTGCAAAGCCACGTCATGAATCAACTGATCATAAGCGCGTTGCAAAAAGGTCGAATAAATCGCCACCACCGGTTTTGCGCCCTGACAAGCTTGACCTGCGGCTAACGTCACCGCATGTTGCTCAGCAATTGCCACGTCAAAATAACGCTTTGGAAAGCGTTGAGAAAACTCCACCAAGCCCGAACCTTCTCGCATGGCAGGGGTAATGCCCAGCAAACGCTCATCCTGCTCAGCCATATCGCACAACCAACGACCAAATACCTCGGTATAAGTCGGATGGGGTGATGGTGCAGCTTTCGGTAAACTGTCTTTGCTTGGATCAAAAGCCGGTACGCCGTGATAAGCCAATGGATCTTTCTCAGCCGGTGCGTAACCTTTGCCTTTTTTGGTGACGATATGCAAAAACAAAGGCCCTGAAATATCTTTCAAGTTTTCCAAGGTTTCGACCAGCATATCGACATCATGACCATCAATCGGGCCAAAATAATTAAAGCCTAGCTCTTCAAACAAAGTGCCTGGCACGATCATGCCTTTAACGTGTTCCTCGGTTTTACGGGCCAATTCCCAAACGCTCGGCATTTTGCTCAAGGCTTTTTTGCTTTCTTCGCGCACTGAGGAATACAGTTTGCTCGACAAGACTTTGGTCAGATAATTATTCATCGCGCCAACCGGTGGCGAAATCGACATATCGTTATCGTTCAAAATCACCAGCAAATTGGCATTAACGTCACCGGCATGATTCATCGCCTCAAACGCCATACCGCCAGTAATACTGCCATCACCAATAATCGCCACCATGCGTTTATCTTCACCGCGTAACTGCGAAGCAATCGCCATCCCCAAAGCAGCACTAATCGAGGTGCTGGAATGACCAACGCCAAAGGCATCGTATTCACTCTCTTCACGAGAAGGAAACGCCGACACGCCGCCTAAAGTCCGAATGGTTGGCATTCGATCTTTACGGCCGGTGAGAATCTTATGTGGATAAGCCTGATGCCCGACATCCCACACCAACTGATCGACAGGGGTATTAAACACATAATGCAAAGCCACGGTCAGCTCAACGGTGCCAAGTCCAGCGGAAAAGTGGCCGCCGGAAATGCTAACCGTGTGCGTCAAATAATTACGCAATTCGGCAGACAGTTGAAGCAACTGGTCTTTGGATAATGCGCGAACGTCAGCAGGGCTGTTGATGTCTTTTAGTAGTGGGTATTCGTTGCTTAAAGTCATAATCAGTACAAGGGTTCAAGATAGAACATCAGAATGACGCCGATTTGGAATAAGGCGAATACTGAAATAAAGCCAGCAATGTTTTTGCCGGGAGAATCGAGTTTGAGTTCTAGCCAGCGACCACAGGCTAGAATCAGTGAGAACACGCCCATTAGCGTGTGACCCACTTGGATTAAAAAGGCGGTTTTTGCTTCAAAGCCAACGTGCGAATGTGCCAATAACATCATGCCGCCGAATGCCGCTAACAAAGGAAACACATAGGGCAATGCGCCTTGATTATTGTTAATTCGGGCGCGAACTTCGATTAAACCTAAAACAAATACCAACAAAGTGGCAATCCGGTGTTGCAGGATTTCACCGTTGTTGAAGGTGCTTTCCCAAAAACCAAGTGGTCCCAATGGCCAGCTTTCAGCATCACTGCGGAAAAACAAAAATATGCCCAATGCCATAAAGCCCACCGGCCAAAATCTTGCCCAGCGTTGGAAGCGGCTGGAGTAGGACAGCATGGCGAAAAAGCTCATGGTTGCCAAGAAAATGCCAGAGATGTTGTGATTGTAATCAGACCAAGCTGTGGCTGCTTCTGATGGAATTTGCCCCACAATTGCAACTCGACCCGCTTCCCCAGCAATCAACGCCTCATGGGTTGGTGATTCCCAGCGTGGAATGCGTGGGTGGAACATGTTTAATACTTCTTCCCAAGTCGCGGTTAAATGAGGAATATCCACTGCGGGTGGTTGTGAAGCAAGGCTGGCTGCTGTAAACAAAATGGTCAGCAAAATTAAGGTTTCAGCTTCGATGTAATAAGGAACGCGAGCGGTCAGGCTGTATAAACTGCCCGTTGCAAAGTATTTTTCAACCGCTTGACGATTTAACCAAGCAAAGCCCAATGCCAAGCCCATCATAATGATTTTGACGGTGAGCAAATTACCGTAGCCAGCGCCGATGAAGCCTTGGAAAGTACGGATGTAATACCAAGCTAATGGCGTACCGGTTACCAATAAAGCAATCACCGCCGCAACGCCAAGCACAGAGAAGCGTCTCAGCAACAATGGCCAGATTTCAACAGCAATCGCATTGCGTTTTTTCAAACCCCATAACGCTAGGATTTGGAAGATGCCGCCCACCCAAGTCGCTGCAGCAATTTGATGGCTGACAGTTAACGTCATCAATAAAGCGCGATCTTCTAAACGGCTTGCACCGTGTACCAACCAAGCTGCAGAAACCACCACCGGGATGATGATTAGCGAAGCGATTACCCAGTGTTGTTTAGAGCGAAGATTGTTTTTTAATGCGTATTTGATGAACAAATATAAAACAAAAGCAAAGCTGGCACGCGCTAAACCGGCTTGAAACTGCACGGTATTAAAGAATGCTGGAAACGGTGATTTGCCTAAAGTGACGGCCATTAACCAGATTTTTAAGCCAATTTTTGATAATTGGGTGGCGACTAAGGCTTTGCTGCCAAAATGAATCAAATTGGCAGTTTTATCCAGCAAAGCGTTATTGTAATTTTCGTCAGTCCAAGGGCGTAAAACAAACAAGCCCCACAACAAACCGCCGATGACAATGGAATAGAACGTAAGATCGACACCGCCGATCAGTGAATCAAGATAGTTGGCAATGCCTTCCATAATACTTATTTGGGTTGTTTAACAAAAAAACGTAACAGGTCTTCGCTTAAATGACCGTCAGCGGCGAATATTTTTAATTTGATAGCGTATTCGCC
>CAMCSF010000040.1 GCA_945877625.1 Methylomonas koyamae
GAATAGGCTTGCATCAATCCGTGGTAGCGCAAGTTTTTATCAACAAACAAGGTATTCAGTGTCGGCGCATCAAAGCCGGTCAAGAACATGCCCACTACAATCAGCAAGTCGATTTCTTTGGCTTTCACTTGCTTGGCAAGATCGCGGTAGTAGTTTTGAAAACCGTTACCATCCACACCAAAATTGGTTTTGAACAGCGCGTTATAGTCAGCAATCGCAGCGCTTAGAAACTCTTTGGCGCTGCCATTCATGGCTGAAACATCAAAGCTTTCATCGACAATATCGCCTACCGCATCTTGTTCTTCATTCGCCGCAAACGAGAAGATGGTGGCCACTTTCAGCGGCTTGTCGCTGGCTTTTTGCAAATCCTTCAACGACTGGTAATACAGCTTGGCGGCATCCACGCTGCTCACGGCAAACATAGCATTAAAGCCTTTGGCTCCAGCCTGTAAGCGATGGGTTTTTGGGCGGAAATTATTCAAGATATATTGCGAAATTTCCCGTATACGTTCTGGGTGCAACAAGGCTTGCTTGTTTTCTGCCGCGCTGAGTTTCTTCTCGTCCTGCTCGCTTTCAATGGCCTTGAACTGTGGCCGCACATCGTTGTAATCGACTTTGAACTTGAGCACCTTCTCATCACGAATGGCGTCGGTGATGACATAAGAATGCAGCTCGCGGCCAAACACGCTGGCAGTGGTGTCGGCACCCAAGGCGTTTTGCGGGAAGATCGGCGTACCGGTAAAGCCAAACTGATAAAACTTCTTAAACTTCTTCTGCAGATTTTTCTGTGCTTCGCCAAACTGGCTGCGGTGACATTCATCAAAAATAAACACCACTTGTTTGTTGTAGATGGGTAAGTCGCTTTCACCTTTCATCAAGTTGTTAAGCTTCTGGATGGTGGTAACAATGATTTTGTTGTCGTCCTTATCCAAGTTGCGTTTCAGCCCAGTGGTGCTATCAGAGCCATTAACGCTATCCGGCGAAAAGCGCTGATATTCCTTCATGGTCTGGTAATCGAGGTCTTTCCTATCCACCACAAAAAACACTTTGTCGATAAAATCCAGCTCGGTAGCCAACCGCGCAGCTTTAAAGCTGGTCAAGGTTTTACCGGAACCGGTGGTATGCCAAATAAAACCACCGCCTTCAATATTGCTCCAGTTTTTGGCTAGATAAGCACTATTGATTTTCCACAAAATCCGCTCGGTGGCAGCAATTTGATAGGGACGCATCACCAGCAAAGTATCGCTGACATCAAACACCGAATAATGCAGCAATACATTAAGCAGGGTGTTTTTCTGGAAAAACGTGGCGGTAAAATCTTTTAAATCTTTAATCAGACCATTATCGGATTTCGCCCAGTTCATGGTGAAATCAAAACTGTTTTTGTTGCGCTGGGTGGTGTTGGCGAAATAGCGGCTATCGGTGCCGTTGGAAATCACAAACAACTGCAAATACTTGAACAAGGAGTTGTCGCTGTTAAAGCTCTCTTTGCTGTAACGATGTACCTGATTGAAGGCTTCACGAATCGCCACACCGCGTTTTTTCAGCAAAGGCAAACCGTTCACCAGTATCGTCACATCGTAGCGGTTAGCGTGGCTGCCTTTTTGTTCAAACTGTTTGATGACTTGCAGCTTATTGCGGGCAATGTTGTTTTTATCCAGCAGGTAGATGTTCTGGATATGGCCATCGTCAAACACAAAGTCGTGAATGTAGTCATCATGAATCTTGCGGGTTTTATCGACGATGCTATCGCTAGGCTTATCTAAATACACCTCAACAAATCGCAGCCATTCACGCTCTAAAAACTGCACATTGTTCAGCACTTGCAATTGCTCGCGTACATTAACCAGCAGCTTCTCGGGCGTATTTAAATCGGCCAGATAGTCATAGCCCTGATTCTGCAAATCCTCAATAAATTCCCGTTCCAAATCGTATTCGCTTTGGTAGCTTTCGCTAACTTTATAATCCTTGGTGTATTTATCCAGAACAATAAAGTTGTTCGATTCGGCAATGGTTTTGTAGTTTGTCATTTTTTGGTTTGTCCATGGTCAGTCACGAAATACAAGAAAAATTAAAGAGCAAGTCGTGTAATGGATGCTTTCGGGTGGCTACCAAAATTCACCAGTATGCCTAGCTTCAGGCCTGTGACTTTTAAATAGTTTATTACCTGAGCTTTGTGATCTGGGGCAATTTCTTTGACGGCTTTCAGTTCCACGATAATCTGGCCATAGCAAATAAAGTCTGGCTTATAGGTTTGTTGGAGTTGGCTGCCTTTGTAAGTAAGCCGAAGCTCCGGCTGTGCAACGAACGGAATGTTTCGTTTCTGCAGCTCTTTTTCGAGACACTCCTGATAAACCGCCTCCAAAAAACCACAACCCATTTCGCGATAGACCTCAAAAATTGCACCCTGAATGGCATAGCATTCATCTTTAAAAATAATCGTATTGTTCATGGTTTTTAATTATTAACCACGAAAAACACTAAAGGCACGAAAGTTGGGTAAAGCGAGTTTATTTATTTCGTGTTTTTCGTGCTTTTCGTGGTTATCTGGTTTAGTTTTTAAACAAAGTTCCGCTTAAATTTCTCGTGATTTTGAATATTGCTTTGAATGTCTTCTGCATCCCAGATTTGCAGCTCCCAAGGAAAATAGAAGTTATTCTTGTTTTTAAAATAAATATGCAAGCCGCGATAGCCTTCTTTATCGCGTAAATACCAGTTTTTCAGGCTCAATTCATCTTGCCAGTCATCGAGTAAATCCATCACAGATTTAATTTCATCAGCCTTTAGAATAATGCGGGCACCAAAAATATCATTCAGCCAGTTATTGACGGGATATTGATCTTCACGGATTGAGAAACGCCCAATCTTGTCATCAATACTTTCTCGGGTTTTCACGCGGTAAAAATACTTGATATTGATATTCGCGGTCATCAGGTAATCATTGATGCATTCATGCAAGGTCAGGCGATATTTGTAGATATGCAGCACCGGCACCTGCTTAATGGTTCTGGAGAGGTTAATTTTTTCGATTATCCCTGTCTCAAAATAATCATTCGAAAATTGATGATGTAAACGATTGATTTCACTGACCAGCTGCTTTACTTGGCTGATTTCATCCATTTTGTTTCTCCACAGATTCAAGAGGCGTTTCTGCTACTGCTTTGGGAAAGCTCAATAGTAAATCCCGATAATATTCATATTGCTGTTGGCGCAAGGCAATTTCGCGGGGTAGGCCTTCGGTGATTGAATTGGTTAATGCGTCGAATTTGTCTAAGATGGCAACGATGCGGGCTTGTTCGGCGTAGGGTGGAAGAGGAATTTCAAATAATCTTAAAGCTTTCAAACCTAAATTTTTAATTGTGGAACCTGTTTTTTGAGCTTCAAAATATTTTTTAGAAAAATCAGTTTGCAGAAAATAGAACAGGTACTTTGAATAGAGTTCGGATGATTTAATATTAAAAAAGGCAACGGATTTGCCAAGTACAATTTTTTCATTGTTATAAAATGAAACGCTGCCAATTGTTCCGTTAATTGATAAAAAAACAGTATTTTCAATTGTAAAAATAATTCCATGTTTTTTAAACATCGAATTATTCAATTTTTTTGTTTTTTCATTAAAAACAATATTCCCCATTATCATCATATTTTGGGGTTCCATGTAAACCATCCCCAATTACACATAAATCTCCCAAAGCCTTCCATTCAACATCACCTTCTTCAAAGCTTAATAATTGATCGCGATAGTAGTTGTATTGTTTTTTTCGCATGCTAAGCTCGGCGGTCAGCGCAGTAAATGTGTCCAAAATGCGGACGATTTCAGTTTGGATATTTAGGGGTGGGATGGGGATTTGTATTTTATTCAATATCGCCTGTGTCAGGCTCGGTCTTCCCGAGCCAGTATCCAGAGCCATTAGGTCAATGGTTTTAATAAAATAATAAAAAAACTTCGGAACAATCTTTGAATCATCAATTTTCGTATAGAAAATTGTATCGACATTCCAAAATGGCGTCTCAACATAGAAAATATTTGTAATTGAGCCTTTTCGAGGAATCAAAACGGTTGGCTTATTAAATGAAAATGTATCGACATATCCCATAATGCCGCCCGATCCGTAAACTGGAACATCGCCAGCATCTAAGCCTTTCCAATCTTTTCCATGTTTTATTTTCGCCACTTGCTCCAAAGGCTCCCATTCCACCTCAACCCCATGCAGCAGCTTTTCCATAAAACTCATATGACTCACGACTACAGCTCCTCAGTCTTAAATTCGCTATAGCCTTCGTAGTAATAGCTGACATCAATTCCCTTCATAAACAAGGCGCGGTCATCAATTTGGTCGGTTAAGGCGGGTTTGAGCAATACTTTGAGTTCAAGGTCTTTGACCACGCTGCGCTGCATGGCGGAGAGGTAATCTTCTTTATCGACTAAATTCCAATCGATTACCTGTTTGATTTCTTTTTTAAGAATCAAATCCAGCCAGATACGGGTGGCGCGTCCGTTGCCTTCACGAAACGGGTGGGCGATGTTCATCTCGACATATTTTTCGATGATTTGATCAAAACTGCTTTGCGGCATGGTGTCGATATGTTTTAACGATGCCTCTAAATACATCAGCGGCGCGAAACGAAAGTTGCCCTTGGCGATATTAACGTCGCGGATTTTGCCGGCAAAGTCGTAAATAGCGTCAAATAAATAGGCATGAATGAAAGCAAGTCCAGCGAATGTGCCGATTTCCACCTTAGCAATATCGCCTGAATCAAAAAGCTGTTTGGCTTTTTGCTTGCTGATTTTTTCTTCCGTCTTGGCGAGTTCAACTTGATGAGTGATGTTCAATTTGTTGTCTAAGATCATTTTGGGTCGCCTTGTTGTTCGATGGCTTTGATTGCCTTATCAAAATCAGATTCGTATAGGCGATCCTGCACAATGCGGTATTTTTCAAATTCAGTTTCGGCATGGGCTTTGGCGATTTCTGCGGTCACTTTGCCAGCGTCTTGCAAAATCTCCCGATCCGTTGCTGCAATAAAACGATTCAACCGTTCTTCCCAATCGGCCATTGTCATGGGTATTTGTCTGAGTGCCATATCTTCGGCGACATCCAGATAAGCATTGACCAGCCTTTGCAATTGGCGGATTTCATTGGTGGTTAGGTAGTTTTTGGCAATACTGACATCAAATTTTTGAATTTTGCCTTCCGGTGCATCTTTCCATGAGGTTAAGCCCATGTGAGGTTTTTCGGCATCGGCACGGCTGTAAACTACTTCGGCGGCGGTTTGCCCATGAATTGCCCAGTGCAATTTGTTTTGTACGGTGGCAAAAAAGCGTTTGGTGGCGATGGCCGTTACATCGTAGTCCAGCGCGGTGGCGTAGATGTCGGTAATTTTTTGATAAAACTTGCGCTCGCTGAGTCGTATTTCACGAATACGCTCAAGCTGTTCTTCAAAGTATTTTTTGCCAAGGATAGAGCCATCGTTTTTAAGGCGCTCATCATCCATCACATAGGCTTTGATGGTGAACTCCTTGATGATGGTCGTTGCCCATTTGCGAAACTGTACCGCACGCTCGGAATTGACTTTGTAACCCACTGCAATGATGGCCGAGAGGTTGTAGTGGTTGGTGTTGTAATGCTTGCCGTCGGAGGCAGTTATCCGGAAATTCCGGATAACTGAATTATCTTGCAGCTCGCTGTCGGCAAAGATTTTTTTCAGATGCTCATTCACCGTACGCACGTTTACGCCATATAACACCGCCATCATTTTCTGGCTCAACCAGACATCTTCATCCGCATAAACAGCCTCAACGCCGCCCTCGCTACTGGCTGCGACAAAGGTAAGGTATTCGGCAGCCGATGAGCGAATGGTGGGTAGTGATTTTTGGTTTTTACTCATACCTTTTCGCCTTCAATTTCTTGCACAATCGCATCAATTTCAGTGCGTAGCTGGTCAATCTTGGCTACTGTGATTTTTAACTCGGCATTGAGCTGATGTATATCAATCACTTCGCGGGTGTCTTTGGCGGCTACATAGCTGCTGACCGATAGGTTGTAATCGTTGGCGGCGATTGCAGCGTGATCTAAGGATTGGGCAAAATGCTCAACATCGTTTTTATTATCAAAAACGGCCATGATTTGCGCGATGTGTTCGGCGGTGAGGGTGTTGTTATTGGTTTCTTTTTTGAACAGCGCGCTGGCGTCGATAAACTGGGTTTTGGCGTCGGCTTTGTGTTTGGACAGCACCAAGATATTGACGGCGATAGTGGTGCCAAAAAACAGGTTGGGCGCTAACGAAATCACGGTTTCGACATAGTTGTTATCCACCAGATATTGGCGGATTTTCTGCTCGGCACCGCCTCGGTAAAAAATGCCGGGGAAGCAGACAATGGCGGCGCGGCCTTTGCTGGATAAATAACTCAGTGCATGTAGCACAAAGGCAAAGTCGGCTTTGGATTTGGGCGCTAACACGCCAGCGGGCGCGAAGCGTTCATCGTTAATTAGGGTTGGGTCGTCGCTGCCGATCCAGTTTACGGAATAAGGCGGGTTGGAGACAATCGCATCAAACGGTTTATCGTCGCCAAAATGCGGGTCTAACAGGGTGTTACCGAGAGCCATATTGAATTTGTCGTAGTTAATGTTGTGTAAAAACATATTCATACGCGCAAGGTTATAGGTGGTGTGGTTAATTTCTTGACCAAAAAAGCCGTCTTCAATGATGTGAGCATCAAAGTGTTTTTTGGCTTGCAGCAATAATGAGCCAGAACCGGCGGCTGGGTCGTAAATTTTATTGACGCTGGTTTGCTTGTGCATGGCAAGCTGGGCAATCAGTTTGGAGACGTGTTGCGGGGTGAAAAACTCGCCACCGGATTTACCGGCATTGGCGGCATAGTTGGAAATTAGAAACTCGTAGGCATCGCCAAATAGGTCGATTTGGCTTTCTTGGAAGTTACCGAAATTAAGCGCTTGAACGCCTTTAAGCACGGCGGCCAGGCGGCTGTTTTTGTCGGCCACGGTGTTGCCGAGGCGGTTGCTGGTGGTATCGAAATCGGCAAACAAGCCTTTTATATCGCACTCGGATGGATAGCCGTTGGCGGAGCTTTCGATAGCGGCAAAGATAGAGGCCAGATCGGTATTCAGGCTTTCGTTAGTATTGGCACCCGCAGCGATGTTGGCGAACAACTGGCTAGGGTAGATGAAGTAGCCCTTGGTTTTAATCGCATCATCTTTAATTTCTGGTGTGACGACAGCATCAGGCAGTTCCCCATAGCTTATACCGTCGTCACCGCCCTCGATGTAGTTGGCGAAATTTTCACTGATAAAGCGATAAAACAGGGTGCCGAGTACATATTGCTTAAAGTCCCAACCATCGACTGCGCCTCGTACATCGTTGGCGATTTGCCAGATTTGGCGTTGTAGTGCAGCGCGTTGTTCGGTGCTGGTCATTTTAGGGTTCCTGTTTAAATAGGTTTTAAATTGCTATAAGCGGCTTGGCATTATAAGGAGCAAAGTCGCGGTCATCTAATCAGCCGAAGCGATTTTCTGATACCGCCACCCATAAAAGCCAATATACAAATAACAAACCACCGGCACCAAAAACGCAATTTGCAGACCAAAACTGTCAGCTAAAACGCCTTGGATTAACGGCACTATCGCCCCGCCGACAATCGCGGCGCATAAAATCCCTGAGCCTTGGCCGGTGTGAGCGCCTAAACCATTCAACGCTAACGAGAAAATGGTTGGGAACATGATGGAGTTGCATAAACCCACCGCTAACAAACTCCACATTGCCAAGCTGCCGTCACTGAAAATCGCGTTCAAAATCAGCAAGACCGCCGCCAAGGCGTTAAACGCTAACACATTGGCGGGTTTGATTTTTTGCATCACCACCGCGCCAATAAAACGCCCGACCATCGCCCCGCCCCAATAAAACGATACGTATTTGCCCGCATCTTGTTCGGCTAATGCAGCGATATTGGCTTGGCCTAAAAAGCTGACTAGGAAGCTGCCGATAGCGACTTCGCCGCCGACGTAGACAAAAATCGCGATGGCACCAAGCACCAAATGCGGGTAATGCCAAGCGCTTTGCTGAGTTGGTTGATGTTGAACAGCGGTTTTAGTTTCGGCTTGGATTTTCGGTAGTTTTAACAACGCAAAAATCGCCGCTAGTACAAACAAAACACTGGCTAACAATAAGTAAGGACTTTGCACGGCCGCTGCTTCTGCGGCTTGGTAGCTGGATAATTGTTCAACATCTAGCAATAGGATTTGATCGGCGCTTTTGACCGCTGTCGATAAGATAAACACCGCGCCGAAATACGGTGCCAAGGTGGTGCCTAATGAGTTAAAGGCTTGGGTTAAGGTTAAGCGACTGGAGGCGGTTTCTGGCGCACCGAGTACGGTGACATAAGGATTGGCGGCGACTTGTAACAAGGTAATCCCTGAAGCCAGCACGAAAAAAGCGGTTAGAAATAGCGGGTAGGAATGTAAGCCTGCCGCAGGATAAAACAGTAAACAGCCAACGCCAGCGATTAATAAGCCACCAATAATCCCGCCTTTGTAGTCAATTTTTTCGACTAAATAGCCGCTGGGCACCGAGACGATGAAATAGGCGGTGAAGAAGCAAAACTGCACTAACATCGCTTGCGCGTAGCTTAGGGTAAATACGGCTTTTAAATGTGGGATCAGAATGTCGTTTAGACAGGTGATAAAGCCCCAGATAAAAAATAATGAGGTTAAAACGCTTAATGAGCCTAGGTGGGTTGGTCGCATAGGGGTGGCTTTGATTTGAGTTTTATAAATTTGGCATGTTATTCCCCACTTTTTTCAAAGTAGGGATGTAATTGATGTTGCGCGATTAAGTTATCACTGTGGGATGAGAAAATCCGAGCCATTCTCAAAAAAACATTGCTTACATTAACGCCTTAGCCTTTCATTTTGTCATTCTGTAGGAATCGCTTTGCCTCTAAGTTATTCAATGCATTTAAAGTTAAGCGATCCCTGACGGGATGACAAAAAAATGTGGATCAGCAAGTTCCAAGCGTACTTTTCCCAAGGCAATCAGATGATTTGGCCTTAAAAGCGCAGCATCTGCATAACATCAGGCATGTAAAAACGCCTAGTTAACAGTAAAACTCACCGTTTGATTACCCACCATGACTTTAAACTCGCCCGGTTCAATGCGGCGTTTCATATCGACGCCGATAAACGACATCGCTTCGGCAGGTAGTTCAAAGTTCAAGGTTTGAGTTTCGCCCGCTTTAAGTTCAACTTTGGCATAAGCTTTCAGCTGTTTGCTAGGTCTGGTAACAGAGGCAGCAACGTCATTCAAATAAACCAACACCGCTTCTTTACCGGTGATTTTGCCAGTGTTTTTAACTTCAACACTAACCTCAATGCTCTCGCCTAATTTGATTTGCTCGTGACTCAAGCGCAAGCCGGTGGTTTCAAATTGGGTGTAGCTCAAGCCGTGTCCAAATGGATACAAAGGCTTGTATTGGTTGGTTTCGTAGCTTTCAATCGGCTTATGATCGTAAAGCACGATGTCGTTGGTGTTGCGTGGGTAGGAAATCGGCAATTTGGCGCTAGGGTTCACATCACCAAATAAAATATCCGCCATCGCTACCCCGCCTTCCATGCCTGGCAAGAAGCCTAATACCACCGCGTTAGCTTGTTCGGCGATTTCGGTGATGATGCGTGGACGACCGCCAAAGGTCACTAACACCACTGGTTTGCCAGTCGCGAAAATGGCTTTGGCTAATTGCAATTGAGGAAATGGCAGGTTTAAGGTTTCAATATTGCCGCTGGTTTCGGTGTAGGTGTTTTCGCCTAAGGCCAAAACCACGACATCGTGTTTGCGGGCTTCGTTAACCGCTTGTTCGATGTTGATTTCTTCTTGGTAGCTATTGCCACCGACATAAGTGACTTTGCCGCTGGTTTTTTGTTGAATCGCTTTCAACAAGCTTAATTTGTCTTTTGGGTACAACTGTTCATTGTCGCCTTGCCAAGTCAGCGTCCAGCCGCCGTTCATCACGCTTAATAAGTTAGCGGTTGGCCCAGTGACTAAAATGCTGGCTTTTTTGCTCAGTGGTAATAGATGCTGGTCGTTTTTGGCTAACACAATTGATTCTTGCGCTGCTTGGCGGTTAATCGCCACCGCTTCTTTAGTGGCAAAATGACCCGCGACTGCAATGTCTGGCTCAGTGCGTTGGAATAAACCAGTTTGATATTTGACCCGCAAAATTCGCGTTACCGCCTCATCAATTCGACTCACAGGTACTTCGCCGCTACGAGCTAAATCCAGCAACAAGTCGTAAAACGAAAAGTTGAACGGCACCATGCTCATATCAACCCCAGCCATCACCGCAATTTTCACGGCTTCGCGAGGTGAAGCGGCTAATTTGTCGCGGGTGTAAAGACGGATAATGTCTTCCCAATCCGACACGGTAAAACCGGTAAAACCTAGTTCACCGCGCAAAATCGTCGTCAAATATTGATAGTTCGCATGACCTGGAATGCCATCGACTTCGGCAGAATTAATCATAATGGTTGGCGCACCGGCTTTGATACCGGCTTCAAAACTCGGCAAGAAATATTCCCGCAACATTCGTTCGCCTATCCATGCCGGTGTACGATCTTTGCCATTAATCGGGAAGCTGTAGCCAACATAATGCTTTAAGCAAGTCGGTGCTTTGTCGGCGGCTGAGGCGTCGTCACCTTGATGACCTTGGATAAAGGCACTGCCTAAGCTGCTGGCTAAATGTACGTCTTCGCCATAGGTTTCCCATAAACGCGGCCATAATGGTTGGCGACCTATGTCCATTACTGGCGAGAAGTTCCAATCAATTCCCGAAGCTTTCACTTCACGCGCGGCAATTTCGCCTTCCTTGAAGGATAAATCACGGTTAAAAGTGGCGGCCATATTGATGGCTTGAGGAAACAGTACCGATTTGTCGGTGTAAGTGGCGCCATGAATCGCATCAACCCCGTAAATCACCGGAATTTTTAAGCGCGACTTTTCCGCCATACTGCGGATGGTTTGGGTCATGCTGCGCCATTTTTCAATCGGCTGAGCTCTGTTATTGGGCGTTGATGGCGCATTAAGAATTGAGCCGACATGATGACTTAACACCGCATCTTCCAATTTGGCCATATCAAACGGTTGATCGACGTCTTGACCATTGGGCACGGTCACAACGCTGACATCAATTTGGGTCATTTGCCCGACTTTTTCTTCCAAGGTCATTTGCGACAACAAAGCTTGGACTTTTTCTTCTATAGCGTGATCGAGTGGTTGTGCGTTCACAGTGGGCTCCAGAAAAACAGCTAGAAAAATGGCTAAATAAATTCGAGTTTTCAAGATATTAGTTCACTTCAAAATAACAAATGACGCAGATTATCAGCATAGCTCAGTATGCCGTAATCCATAAAAGGCGGCTATTTAATCACAGTCGATGGTGATTATTCAGTATCAAGCGCGTGTTGATGTTGTTTGGCCAGGATTAGATAAAACGCGGGGACGACAAATAAGGTAAACAAGGTGCCAATCCCCAGCCCTGTGGCAATCACCAAACCAATATCAAAACGACTCGCGGCACCCGGTCCAGAGGCTGTCAACAATGGCAACATGGCGACGATCATCGCCACAGTGGTCATCAAGATTGGCCGTAACCGAATTTCTGCAGCTTGTT
Source organism: Methylomonas koyamae (assembly GCA_945877625.1). Taxonomy (GTDB): domain Bacteria; phylum Pseudomonadota; class Gammaproteobacteria; order Methylococcales; family Methylomonadaceae; genus Methylomonas; species Methylomonas koyamae_C. Next base: position 11,678 of record CAMCSF010000040.1, read on the forward strand.
CTATGGCTTTTGCTTTCGATAAACCCGATTCGATTTGCAGTTGATTGGCGAATTCGACGATTAAAATCCCATTTTTCGCCACTAAACCAATCAAGGTAATTAAACCGACTTGAGTGTAAATATTGATGGTGGCAAAGCCGAGCATCATAAACGCCAAGGCGCTGGCGATGGATAACGGCACTGAGATTAAGATGATTAAAGGATCACGCCAGCTTTCAAATTGGGCGGCGAGCACCAAATAGATGATTAACAAGGCCATGAAAAAGGTCACAATCAAGGCACTGCCTTGTTGGGCATATTGGCGCGATTCACCGGTGTAATCAAAGCTAAAACCACGCGGAAACAGATCGGCGGCGATGGTTTCTAAGCTAGTCATGGCATCGCCTAAACCAACCCCGGGCAACATCAAACCGTTGATGGTTAAGCTGTTGAGCTGTTGAAACTGGGTGCGTTTGCTGGGTTCAACCGAGTTTTCGATTTTAATCAACGATGACAAAGCCACTTGGCTACCGGTGGCGCTGCGTAAATAGTAGTTATCGAGTTTGCTGGTGTCGAAGCGTGATAAATCATCGACTTGCGGAATCACTTTATAGCTACGACCTTGCAAACTGAAACGATTGACGTATTGGCCGCCCATTAAAGTGGCTAAGTTGCGGCCAATATCTTGCATCGAAATCCCTAAATCAGCGGCACGATCACGATCAATCACTAAAGTGGCTTTCGGGCGATTGAAATTAACGTCTTTCATCAAGAACGCAAATTTGCCGCTTTGCATGGCTTTGTCGAGCAATTGGTCAGCAACTTGATCTAATTGGACGTAATCGGCATCGGTAGTAATCACAAACTGTAACGGTAAACCACCGCCAGAACCTGGCAAACTCGGTCTTGGCACCACAGCGGTTTGAAAACCAGCAATTTGCCCGACTTTGGCTTGTAATTCCGGTTGAACTTGGCTTTGTGAGCGTTTACGTTCAAAACTGGAAGGCATTTTAAAACCGCTAAACACGGTGCTGGTGTCGCCACCAAAGCCCATTAAAACAAAGCTTTCTTTGTATTCTGGGAATGATTCAAACTGCTTAATCAGTTCTCTTGAATAGGTTTCGTTGTAATGCAAGGTCGCGGTTTGCGGGCCGCTGGCGATGGCAAACAAAATACTTTGGTCTTCGGTGGGCGCTAGTTCTTTGCTGGTGAGCATGAACATTAAATAGATGCTGGCTAACACCAACAAGGCAAAGCCCATCACAGTCGCTGGATATTCGAGTAATTTCCGTAATAAGCGCAGGTAATGCTTGGCGAGTTGGGCAAACAGATGCTCTACCGCTAATTCAAATCGGCCAGGTTTGCCGGAATCTTTTAGCACTTTAGCGCTCATCATCGGCGATAGGGTTAGCGCGACGATGCCGGAAATTAACACCGCCCCCGCCAGTGAAAAGGCAAATTCGGTAAATAAAGTCCCGACCAATCCACCCATAAAACCAATTGGCGCGTAAACCGCGATTAAGGTGGTGGTCATGGCGATTACCGGCAAGCCTAGTTCTCTTGCCCCCAGTAAGGCGGCTTGTAAGCGGGGTTTGCCGTGTTCAATGTGGCGGTGGATGTTTTCGACCATCACAATCGCGTCATCAACCACCAGACCAATCGCTAACACCATCGCTAACATGGTCAGCAAATTAATCGAAAA
>CAMCSF010000041.1 GCA_945877625.1 Methylomonas koyamae
ATTTTAGTCGAGCCAAACCAGCAAGCGAAATTCCTGCATTAGTGAAGTTGCAAGCGGATAAAGGTAAAACGCGCATTACTCTGTTTTTAGATGATGAAGTGATTGAGGTTTTTCGTGATCGAGCATCAAAAAGTGGAAAAGGCTATCAACGCTAATCAAGTTATTTTTAGTAACTGATGTTACGCAGTGCTAATAGCGGGGAGTGCTACGTATTAAATTTTACCGCCGCATAACTTCAAAAAACCACAAGCCTTAATTTATACCTTGGCCTTTGATTTTGTCATTCCGTAGGAATCCCTTGGCCTCTAAGTGATTCAATACGTTTAAAACCAAGGGATCCCTAACGGGATGACAAAGCAAAGGTAGTCAGCTAATTCCAATGGCGTTAAAAATCACAAATGCTGCGTAACATCAGTTAATGATGTTGAAGGCCACACTGTGACCTTACATAGCTGACTATTTTTGTTAGCACTGAGTAAAACCATAGGACTTTAAAAAATCAGCCCCCTTTATTAAGTGCCTTAATTTTTGGTTTTGTCATTCCGCTAGGAATCCCTTGGCCTCCAAGTGATTCAATACGTTTAAAACCAAGGGATCCCTAACGGGATGACAAAGCAAAGGTAGTCAGCTAATTCCAATGGCGTTAAAAATCACAAATGCTGCGTAACATCAGTTATTCTCGGATATAGCAGTCATTCCCGCCTTCGCGGGAATGACGAAGCCAATAGTCAATCATGTTGAAGCTAAAGCCTGTGACACGATTGGCTTTGTTATTAATCAATAAATCCAGTTATGCGAAGTTTTGTTGAATATAGGTGTTTGAAACATCATCATCTTTCAATAATACGCCTGAGTATCCTTTCAATCGCGCTTGCGAGGTTAAATACGCCAGTTTTTGCGCGGCTAAGCTGTAACTTAAACCGTCTGGCGAGTGAATGTTGGAAATACAATTGCGTTCGGCATCAGTATTGCCAAGCTTGGGAGTATAGGTCAAATAAGCGCCAATACTATCTGCCACACTGAGTCCTGGGCGTTCGCCGACTAAAATCACGGCGGATTTAGCGCCTAGTAAAAAACCAATCTCATCAGCCAAGGCCACTCTAGCGTTTGCGACCAAGCAAATCGGAGCCAGTTTTAACGGGCTATTTTGAAAAGCAAGATCAATGCTGTTCAGCAAATTCAGACCGTGTTGATCGATGGCTAACGACGATAAACCATTGCTGACAATCATCACCATATCGTAATTGCTGTCTGAATAAGACCGAAGCAGGTCTTTAGAACTTTGATCGAGTTGGCGGCCTAAGTCGGGACGTTGTAAATATTGGACGCGATTGCTGACTAATGTGTTGAGTTGAATGGTTTCAAAGCCCGACGCTATTAAGCTTTGATTAAATTGCTCGACTTGCCAGATTTGCTGAACAGCATCGCGAGCGGCGGCGTGGGCGAGTTGGAACTCAAGGATCGCTTCGGTCGGTAAGCTAAATCCTGCTCTACCTTGAGCAATTCTAGCCGGAGTAAATTCAGTTAAGCTGTGCCAGGCGTCTTTCATGGTTAAAACTGCGGTAGTGATTTAAATTGATTTAAAAATCGCTGCTTAGATTGGTCATTGGCTAAGCAATTATGGCCATTGAAAATCCCCATCTTATTCAACCATTCCTCAAATTCAGGGGCTGGGCGTAGATTCAATAATTGCCGCAAATAAAGCGCATCATGAAAAGAGGTGCTTTGGTAAGCCAGCATAATGTCGTCTGAGCCGGGAATACCCATGATGTAATTGCAACCCGCGACGCCTAACAGGGTCAGCAAATTATCCATATCGTTTTGATCGGCTTCGGCATGATTGGTGTAGCAAATATCACAGCCCATCGGTAGGCCTAAAAGCTTGCCACAAAAATGATCTTCTAAACCGGCGCGAATGATTTGTTTGGCATCGTATAAATATTCAGGGCCGATGAAACCAACCACGCTATTGACCAGTAACGGCGAAAAAGCGCGGGCGACGGCATACGCTCTGGCCTCACAAGTTTGCGCATCAATGCCATGATGAGCGTTGGCGGATAGCGCACTGCCTTGGCCGGTTTCAAAGTACATCACTTGTTGGCCAACACTGCCGCGCCCTAAAGCTTCTGCCATCGCTTTCGCTTCGGCTAACATGGCTAAATCAATCCCAAAGCTACGATTGGCGGCTTCTGTGCCAGCAATCGACTGAAACACCAAATCAATCGGAGCGCCTCTTTGCATCAGTTCCATGCTGGTGGTGACGTGTGACAAAACACAGGATTGAGTGGGAATCTGATGTTGATTGATCACGTCATCGAGTAAAGTCAATAAAGTGTGAACGTTGTCGAGATTATCCGTGGCGGGATTAATGCCGATCACCGCATCACCGGAGCCATAAAGCAAACCATCCACAATACTGGCGGCAATTGCGCGAGGATGATCGGTAGGATGATTGGGCTGTAAGCGGGTTGAAAGCCGCCCCGGTAAACCGATGGTGTTACGGAATTGGCTAATCACTTGGCAACGACTGGCAACGGCGATCAATTCTTGATTGCGCATGATTTTGCTCACCGCAGCCACCATTTCGGGGGTAAAGGCAAAAGCCATAGCTGATAAATCGTGTTCGCCAGCCAATAACCATTCTCTAAATTCACCAACGGTTAATGATTGGATAGCGGTAAATGCGGCCGTGTCGTGTTGCTCTAAAATTAATTTCGAGACTTCATCAACTTCAGGCGCAATCAGTGGTTGGTCAATAAAATGTTGGAGTGGTACATCGGCGAGGATTTTTTGGGCGACTGCTCGCTCAAGTTCCGATTCAGCAGCAATCCCAGCCAGTTCATCCGCTGAACGACGCGGCGATGCCTTGGCTAATAATGTCGCTAAGTCTGGAAAGCGGTAGTTTTTGCCTTTGATGGATGCGGTGTAAATCATATTGAAGTTTAAAATTCGACAAAACCCGATTACTTTACGGCAGACTTATTAAGCTTCTGTGACAAAGGTTTAGGTACTTTGATAAAAGTGAATCGGTGATTGTGCAATTACCGATTTATTTTTATTCAAGTACTTGGTCGGTTTAAGTAACAAAACTAGTTAATAACATAAGCCATTTTTTCTGGCTACCTTGCTTGTATGAATGGTTAATAATCATCCGTTAGATTCAATCCTGTCACACGCTTGTCACTCGGCTTTGTTATTAATAAGCCTATGAAAAAGAACAAATTAAAAAAACACAAACTGCTTTTAAGGCATCTGGGCTTGGATGATTATCAACAAATCGCTGAGTTGATGGGACACGTCTACGATAATTTGGGGGGTGCTTGGAAACAAGATCAGTACATTTCACAAATTACCCGCTTTCCAAAAGGCCAAATCGGCATTGAAGACAACGGCATGTTGGTGGCGGCTTCTTTCAGTATGGTGGTGGATTACAACCGCTTTGGCGATGTCCACACCTACTCGCAAATCACCGGCGATGGTTACTTAACCCATCACACCGATGATGGAGACACCCTATATGGCGTGGATATTTTTGTTCATCCAAAATTTCGCGGCTTGCGTTTAGGGCGACGACTGTATGATGCACGAAAAGAGTTGTGTCGGAATCTCAATCTTAAACGCTTCATTGCTGGTGGGCGTATTCCCGGTTACACCCGCTATGCCACTACCCTAACCCCTGTTAAATATATTGAAGAGGTTAAAAATCGTGAGATTTTTGACCCCGTGTTGTCATTTCAATTAGCCAATGGCTTTCATGTCCGCAAACTTTTGACGGGTTATTTGCCGGTTGATGCGGATTCACACGGTTACGCAACCCTGCTGGAATGGGTTAATTTGGATTATGTTGATACCTTGCCCTCGATTGGCGGGCCGAAAAACGTGATTCGTTTAGGCGTCGTGCAATGGCAGATGCGAACCTTAAAAAGCGTCGAAGAATTACTACAACATGCCGAGTTTTTTATTGATGCGGTAGCGGGCTATCACGCTGATTTCGTGTTGTTCCCCGAATACATGAGCGCACCGTTGATGGGGTTGTTTAATGACAAAAACCCCGCCGACGCGATTCGAATGTTAGCGGGCTATAGCAGTGAAATCCGTAATGGCTTGTTACAAATGGCGATGTCTTACAACATCAATATCATCGCTGGCTCAATGCCGGAATACAGCGCCCATGAGCTTTACAATGTGTCTTGGTTATTAAGACGCGATGGTACGTTTGAAGCGCAATACAAAATCCATGTCACCCCAGACGAAGTCAGTTATTGGGGGGTTAAAGGTGGCGATGCGCTGAAAGTATTTGATACCGACTGCGGCAAAATAGCGGTGCTGATTTGTTATGACTCCGAATTTCCAGAGCTGGCGCGGTTAGCGGCGATGGAAGGCGCACAAATTATGTTTGTGCCATTTTGGACTGATACCAAAAATGCTTATCAACGGGTGCGTTATTGTTCACACGCTCGGGCAATTGAAAATGAATGTTTTGTAGCGATTGCTGGCAGTGTTGGCAATTTGCCCGATGCTGAGAATATGGATATTCAATATGCGCAAGCCGCTATTTTTAGCCCGAGTGATTTTTCGTTTCCACACGACGCTATCTTGGCGGAAGCGACGCCGAATACAGAAATGACCTTAATTGCTGACGTCAATTTAGAGCTACTGCGACAAGTGAGAACCCGTGGCGCAACTCGAAATTTAGCTAATCGACGTAATGATATTTATCGCTTGGAATGGTCATAAGTACTACAACAAAAGTAAATCGGCAATAGTGCAATGGGTTTGGCAAGCCAGTTAAGGCTTTTCCGTTCGTCCTGAGCTTGTCGAAGGATGAACGGAAAAGCCGAGGTGATCGCCAGCAATCGCCGCTCATGCTTCGACAAGCTCAGCACGAACGGCTTAAGTGGCAAGCAAGATTGATGAGCTGAAATTCCTGTTTATTTAACTACTTCTCTTATGATTAAAATTTATTTTAATTGGTAGCTATCGCATTAAAGCTTAATTCGCAAAACTCTTCTTTAATATCTTCGCCAAACTCTAAACTGGTGACATCTTCTTCGTCATGATACCAATTTAGAATAATCTGGTTGCCTGCGGCAGCGGCATCATTTAATAAACCAAATAATCGGTACAACATTTTAGTGGCCGCGCTATTAAAATAAGTTAAGTCAACATTAAAGGTAACGGTTTCATCTTCTATTGAGCTTAAATAAGTTTGTATTTTTTCTAAAATAGGATTAAAAAATTCAGCGGCATTTTCAGGATAAGCTTCACCCGATAAACTTAATGAATTGCTAGAAAAATTGAAATTAACTTCAGGGGTAGTTGAAGTGCGTGCAAAGTAGTAAATCATATGAGTTCCTAGATAGTGGCTTTAAGAAAGAAATAAGCGAGATCTCGATCGGCATCGCAATCAGCGTCGGTGATTGAATACTCTATCGGTTGGCTGGAATCACGAGCAATTGTCAGCAAACCCAAGCCAGCGCCTTTACTCACTTCATCGTCTGCTTCATGGCTTTCGTTTTTAAGTTGCTCGCGATAGGCTTTTTTAATTTCATCGATCGTCATTGTCAGCAGAGGATCGATTTTTTCTCTAATTCGATCAGCGTATTGTTTTTCAATTAAATTGCCGCAAACAATATAAAATTTATCACCACTGATACCGACAGCAATGGCACCAATTTTTTCTTCACCTTTATTTGAATATGATGCCGGTGAATAATGTAATGCGTTCTGTGCCATTTCGATAAAACTGGAAAATAATTTACGCGATTTAACCGGGTTGGCGTGAGTCGACTCATCTTCTAAGCGATGCTTCAAAGAATCCGCCATCGTGATAATGACGTTTTGTGTCAAGCTACCATTGTAATAAAACAAAATGCCATTAAATTCGGCGCTATTTCGAAAAGCATTAAATAAATTAAGCTGCATGATTGTTCCAAGTAAATTAAATTCTAAAGCCTAATAAGCTGACATCGTCACGGCGACGTTGTTTACCTTGATAGGCATAAAAACTTTCAAGCAATAACTCAGATTGCTCGGGCATTGGCTGTTTATAATTAGCCAGTAATTGTTGAGAAAAACGTTGTTTGCCGAAAGCAATTTGTTTGGCGCCACCAATTTGATCAATGATGCCGTCAGTGGTTAGGTAAATACACATACCTTTTGATAATGAAATCGTATGATTCGTCCAAACATAATCCATCGGCGTATCAACATACCCCACGCATTTTTTATCGCCATTGATAATATTTATCTGTTGATCATCATTAGGATCAATCATGAATAAAGGCGTTTTGGCACCGGCATAAAGCATTTGCATCGATTCCATATCAATCCAGCAAAAAGCCGTATCCATACCGTCATCGGATTGGTTGCTATCAACATAAAGTGACGATGACTGCAGATTAATTTGCCCCAACGCGGTTTTAACCTTGCGATTCATACTTGCAAGCGCCCCCGCTGGGTCGTGACGGTTATCTTCGAGCAGAATGTGATCTAAAAATGACGCCATAATCAGGGTCATGAACGCACCGGGTACGCCATGCCCTGTGCAATCAATTAAGGCAATAAAGAAGCCGTCTTGAAATTTCTTACAAAAATAGTAATCGCCACCAACTTTGTCGCGTGGTTCCCAATGGATGAAATAATCGGCTAGAGATTGTGAAATATCTTCACGGGATGAGCGTAAAAACGAAGTTTGAATCACGCTGGCGTAATTGATGCTTTCCATAATCAAGCGATTTTTTTCAGCTTGAAGCTCGGCAACTTGGCGCATCACATCTTCACCGGTACCAATGCCGAGATACTCGCCATGATCATCAGTAATCACAAAACCGTCTTTTAGGGCTTTGCTACCTGATTGCACCACTTTGAACGAAAGCTCTTGAATGCCAAGACTTTCTTTAACAACCAAAGGCTCTTTTTCCATAAAAGCGATGCAGCTTTTACGGGCGAAAACCTCGCGACGAAACGGCTTCGACATTTCGTCCATAAACAAACTGCGATTGATTAAGCCAATCGGTAGCGTGTTATCAACCACCGGCAGACTGATAATTTCGGGATGCTCGGTTAGTAAAACCAGCACTTCGCTGCCGGTGGCGTTAGGTGATACCTGTGGGCAGTTGCGTAATAAGGTTTTAGTGATGTATTCGGCTTCGGTTTTCTTGGCACCGAATTGGGTGTTTACAGAGTCAACGGTTGGCTGCATTGTTGTCACGAGCTATTGATTTTTAAATCAATAACTTAATTTTTGAATGTGACAACAATATGATTAGCAATTGGACGCCGATAATGGGTTGTAGAGTTTTATGGCGATTTTTTTGATAAAAAATGGATTATTAACTGTTTGTAATCTATGGGTTTATTGGCTTTGGTTGTGGTTTTTGATGAGGGTTTTAAAAAAGAATAGAGGTTAAAATATGCGTTTAATCAAACAAAACGATGCTTAATTGGTTAGACAAAAGTAAACAGGAAGCCCGCTCAGAAATCGAGCTTGCTAAGCAATTTCCATAATGACCGACGCTTAAGCTGTATTCTCCAGTTCAATCAGCCTTTTTCGCCAGTCCTTTGTCATCGCACTCATGAGATCGTCAGCTATCGACTTAACGATTTCCTCAAGCGTTTCGTAATCCTGCATCAAATCAAAGCTATCGTCGGGCGTGTGATTTTCGGCAATTTCGTCAATATTCTCACAAGAATCAAACCATAGCGCTGTACGCTCAGCCGGACTTAACGCTTTGATTTTATTTGTGATTGTCATTTCCAACTGGTCAACACCCATTTCCAGCAAGAAATGTGTACCGTCCAGCAGCATAGCGCCCAATTCCTGCCATTCAGTTTCACATTGATTACTGAACATATCATTGGCAGGATTGGTTTGGTATGTCTTCCTGACCGCTTTCGTAACCTTGTCGCGAACTGTCGGAACTAATTGATTTGCCAGTTGATGAGCTGAAGTGAGATAAAAATCCTGAGCGGCTTGAGAAAGCTGTAAAGCCGCTTCTTGTTCAGAAAAATAGGCGGAATGACTATTGATACGTTCAATTAATGCCAAACCATGATGAGTAAACAAATTAAATTCATGGGCGGCCTCTATTCCATCCAGAGCCTCAACCCATGCCCACGTCATGTTTAACCAGCTTTGCCATTCAAACGGATTGATATGGCTTTTCATGTGTGCTGATAAGAAATGATCAATGGGTTTATGTATCAAGGCTTCGCCGATAGCTGTAATCGTTACAGTATAGTCACCTTCGAACGCCAGCCTCACAGAAACAAGTTCATCCCGTAACAAATTGCCGAAACGCGCACGAAGAGCGGGTAATAGTTCTAAATGTTCGGGGTGGGAATTGTTTAGCTGGCTTTCGACGAAGTAAAACCATTGGTCAGAGTGAAAATTTTTACTAAACATTGGCTGGTTTCCTTGCGGTTTTTTTCTTGCTGGTTTCGGTGGCAATAGCGGTGGCTTCTGCGGTTTGATCGGCTATTTCTGGGGCTATTAGTGCTTGATATAAACCAAACAAAAACGCCACTCGCGCTGCATCGTCTTTGCTGCCTTTGTAGTGGTAAGCGGCATCGACTGCTTTGTCGAGTTGGGCATGGGCTTTGATTAATTCCAGCGGCATATTGCCGGGCGAATAAAGATCGGCCAAACTGCATTTTTGCTGTTGGGCGCTACAGCGATCAACTTCCAGTTGTCGCGCATCCAGTATCGCTTGCGCGGCAATTTCAATTTTGCGCTGTTGTTCGGTGTTAGGTGTTGGCGGCCAAGGAAAGTTGTTGTAGACGATGGTGTTGGAGTAGCGGTAATCACTTTTTAATCGCCCACACACCGTTCGCATCCAAGCATTGTGCATGGTTGAACACAATAGACCAAAGTGGAACAGTGTGGCGTTGGGCAGCATGAAGTTAGCATCGCCGCAAATCACATCAGCGGGTAAATGTCCAATCGGCACAAATTGGCGATTTTCTGAAGACACTCGGGGTATTAACAAATAAGACTGGTCAGTTTGGCGGATTTTTTGAAATAAATACGGCGTTTCTGCGTCTTTCAACGTTTCTTTATCAGTGCTTGCCAAACGCATTTTTTTAACAGCTTCGGTGCGTTTTTTAATTTCTGGTGATTTGGTACGGTCGGTTCCTGTACTGTTTTTTAGCCATAAACAAAAGCGCGCTGAATTGTTAAGAAATTCTTCTGCACCTAAGAATTGGCGAATGTATTGCGCGGCAATCGGGTCGTTTTCTTTGATTTCGTCCGCTTCTTTCTGCGACAACAACAAATTTCCTCCGTCAGTCGGTTTGCTTCCATAAATCATTTTCGGTGTGGATTCACTTAACGGATTTGTGCGTTTTTCAATCAAAACCGTCGGCGCATCAACTAAATACGGATTGATTTGCGTGGCTTTTATTTCGGTAGGTTCGCCTTTGATGTCGTCGCCATAATCAAATAATCGGTAGCTGGTTGGTTCTTGCAAACCAAACCCCATAATCACGCAATGCACCGCCGCCACACCGCGCCCTTCGTTGCTCCAGCAAAATGTGCGGTGTGCAAAATGTAGCTTTACTTTTAATTTCAGAAGTTCTGACCACAATAACGCCACTTGACCGCCTTGCGTGAGACTATTTGTTGAAACGAAAGCAACGGGGATTTTAGGATTTTCTTGAATATATCGCGCTGCTTTAACGTGCCACGCGGCAACTAAATCCAAGACTCCGCCGCCTTGAATACCTTGAAAAATCACGGCGCAATCTGCTTTTTGTTCTTTCGTTTGAAACGTACTGCCAACAAACGGCGGATTCCCCATCACATGACTACATTTTTCCGCTGGCAATAAGGTGTTCCAGTCGATTTGTAAGGCATTGGCGCAAACAATATTGGCTTTTTTAACCAATGGAATTCGGCTGTAATAATTGCCAAACCGTTCCATTCTGAGGTTCATTTGATGATCGGTTAACCAAAGCGCAACAGTGGCAATTTTGGCAGCGGAAGGGTCAATTTCGATACCGTGAAATTGATCGACGTTGCAGTGAATCAAGCTATCAACATCTAAATGACCATTGAGTTTTTTACCCCAAATCGCTTCGATAACATCCATTTCTAGCAAGCGCAATTCGCGATAAGCAATCACTAAGAAGTTGCCACAACCGCAAGCGGGGTCAAAGAAATTGAGGCTGGCCAATTTTTGTTGAAATGCGGGGAGTTTTTTAGGTTGTTTGCGGATTTTTTCAAACTCGGCGCGTAATTCATCCAAAAATAACGGGCGGATGACTTTTAAGATATTGGCTTCGCTGGTGTAGTGAGCACCAAATTCGCGGCGTTTTTTGGTTTTGGCTTTGGCGGCTTCGTCGTCAAAGTGCATGATGGCTTGAAATAGCGAGCCAAAAATCGCGGGGCTGATTTTGCTCCAATCCAGTTGGGCGCATTCGATTAAGGTTTGTCGTGCGGTTTCGTCAAAGTAGCATTGTGCAAGACTGTCTTTGAATAAGGCGCCGTTGATGTAAGGAAAACTGGCGAAATGTTCGGGTAGGTTTTTGGGACGTTTATCGTGGTCGCGGTTTAGGGTGTCAAATAGCGCGGTTAAGGTGCCGTGTAAATCTGATCCGTCAATTTTGCTGTGATTGTTAAGCAGATTAAGAAAAAGCCCGTTGACGCCAAATAAGCCAGTATCTTCGGCAAATAAGCAAAACAGTAGCCGGACTAAATAGGTTTCTAGGTCTTGACCTTGGTAGCCGGTCGCTTTAATCGCGTCATGTAAGCCAGCCATTTTATCGGCAGCTTGTTCATTAGCGGCTTGTTCTTCTCGTACTGCAATCGCTTCATAATCAGCGAGAAATAGGAAAGGTTCGATGTGTTGCGGAAAATCGGCCAGCTTTATTTCTAATCTTGGTGCTTTGGTTTCTTGGTCGTAAAGATGCAGGGTGGCAAAGTCGCTAACCAAGATATAGCGCGGTAATTCTTCGGCTTTTATGCCTGGCAAATATTCGGTGGCTTGTACATAGGCTTTGTCTAAATCTTGATTGCCGGATTTCATTTCCACCAGCAATTTGCCCGGTAAAAAAGCATCGATTCGGCCTTTTCTGCCGCCTAGTTTTTTGACGCGAGTTTGAAAATCAACCAAACGGTAATTGGATATACCAAATACCCAGCATAATTGATTAACAAATTTTTGATCAAAGCCGGATTCGTAAGTGATGCCAATAAAATCTTTGGCAAATTGGGCGGCGCGGTTGCGGATGGCGTTGATGGTTAGCGTGGCGGTCATAAATGGTGTTAGTAATTAAGATAAGGGGCAAATGTTACCGAGAAATCGTATTTTTTAACATCGAAATGATAGGGCGTCATTAGCTAGAGGGATATTTGCTAAGCCGCAAGACTCTGCCAATATGCTCTGTTCTCTATTTGTTTACTTGCTGGTAAACTTTTTAATTAAAACAACTATAAAGCTGCTTGAGGAGTGCGTCTATGTTTAACAAGATTGTTAAGTGGGTTACCGATCTCGCCGATAGTGGCGGTGAGACTTGTCATAGTTCGAAAGGTCATCGTCATGCGATAGCGATTAAATCTATGCGTGTCATCATTGTTGAAGATGGCGATCAGTGGTTTGCCCAGTCTCTTGATATTGATTACGCTGCGTCAGGATCAACGTTAGAAAGCGTCAAGGCCAATTTTGAAAAAGGGCTTTCAGCAACGATCAAAGCCCATCTTCAATCTTTTGGTAGTATCGATCGAATCATGAAAGCGCCTAATATAAGTGACTGGATGAGCTTGATTAAAGATGCAACATCTCGGCAGTATGATTTTTCGATGGGTGAATGTCATAGTTTGGAAGATGAGCTACAACTTCCTTTTGGGCAGATTCAATACATAGAAAATTTTAAAAAAGCGGCATGAAGCTACCTGATAAAAACGATCCAGATGCCAATATTGAAGGCGGGTTGTTTCGAGAAATTGTTATTCAGGTGTTGATTGAGAATGCCGTTTCTGTCAACGAAAGCAGTAATAGTCTTTTCATTTTGCAAAAAGATGAAATTCTTGAAGCACAGGTCTTAGACGAATACGTTGGAAGGTTGATGGTCAAACGTCTTTCCAAATTATTCGATATTGAGTTTTTGCATTTTTATTACGATCCTAATAATGGATTGCAAAGCCGTAAGAAAAAGCTTTTGAATTAAAAATGATCTAACGCAACTTAAAAAATGTAGGGTACGCACCGCGTACCGATGAAGGCTGTGCTTTTTAACGCAAAATGATGTGATCAGCTCTGGAAAAGTATGGTTTGAAATGGCTGAGTCAGTTTTGTTTTGTCATCCCGATAGGGATCACTTAACTTTGAACGTATTGGTTAACTTAGAGGTTAAGCGATTCCTGCGGAATGACAAAATGTATTAAATTAGGTAGACGTTATGCAGAGGTAGAATGAGTTTCGCTATCCGTTGTTAGCGTTGCGTAATATCCGTTAAATAAGCTCCCCAGCCACATCCCCCGCCAAAAACTCACTAATCGCCTGCGACGTATTGAAGTTGCTATAAGCCAGTAATAGCTTGGCGTAAGCGGCTTCTAGTGACAGATTCCAAATCATTTCGCCGCCGTGGGCGAGTAGTTCGCGGGTGGAACTGTAGGCGCTGTCGGAATGAATCGCTGGCGCTAGGTAGACATTTATATTGTGTTGGCGGCAGCGTTTTATAAAAGCGACTAAATCATGTTGTTGACCATAAGCATCACTGCTGCAAGCGGTGCCTGAGTGGTACAAATCATGTAAAACCGCATCGACTTGATCGAGATTGAATTGATCGTAATTCAAGCCGGGGTAAGGTTTGATTAGCAAAATCCGCGCTGAAAAATCGGCTTTAAGTTTTATCGGATTGCGGGATGTTGGCGCTTTATCGGACAAGCGTTCGAAACCTTGCTCGTTAAAGCGCATATAGGCGTTTGATTGGGCGCTGATGAACTCGCTGCTGAGTGACAAGCATTGCGCCAAGCGAGTGGCTTGGTGGATTTGTAAGGTTTGTTGTGGATTTTGATAAGCGACAAATACCCCTGCTTCGGCGATTTGGCGAATAAATTCGACGGCGGCGATCAGATTAGGAATGCCGTTGGCTTGCGGATTTTCGAGCGGTAAATCGCTGGATACCATTAATAAGGGCAGCGTTAGCTGATTGAAGTACAAGCCTAAAGCCGAGGCGCTGAACGCCAAGGTATCGGTGCCGTGAGTGACGATAATGCCGTCGAATTGGCTTAAATCTTCGGCTTCGATGGCGTTGATGATGGTTGTCCAATGCTGCGGATGCAGGTTTTCGCTGAGAATTTGCAGCGGCTGTAAAGTTTTAAAAC